>NC_013946.1:0-309745 GCF_000024425.1 Meiothermus ruber DSM 1279 | reverse complement strand
CCACTTCTTTTGCAGTTCCCCAAGCCCAATCCAACGCAACCCCACCGCGGGATCGGCAATCTGAACCTTGCGCGGGGTGAGGCGAACCAGAACCACGTAGTGGTTGTGCTCCCAGTGCAGCACCAGGGGGGTTCTTAGGGTTCGGAGCCCTTCCAGATCCGCTTCCAGCGCCCGAACCTCGAGGCCGAGCTGCCTACCAGCACGCACCAAGCCCAGCATCGAGGTGCCCGACTGGGTGGTACCGGCTAATGTCCGTAGCCGGTACAGCGGTTCCTTCCGGCCCCAGTACCCCAACACCATGGCCAGGCAGGCCGGCCCACAGTCGGTGCTATCCACCTGGCGAACCAATTTCATCGCGCTCAGGGTAGGAATTCAGACTAAAAACTTTCTAAAAATAAACCCCAATTCGGAAAAGCCAAATTTCTCTGAACTGCCCCACCAGAAGGCGCCAGGTGGGGTCGCGCTCCATCAACCTGAGGAGGCCATAGCCCAGAAGCACCACTCCGACCAGCCGATGCCCTCGCAAAAAGCACTCCTTCCGCCAGGCCACCTGTGCCTTGAGCGCCCAGCTCCGATAGCCCCTGTCCCCCGTGACCACCCGATACCTCCACCCCATCATGCGCGTGGGCCAAAGCCAGCAGCGCCCGTCGCCAAAAGCCCTGCTCATCCACCGGCGCGTGCAAGCGCAGCCCGTAAAAGTATGGACGGTTGGCGTGGTCGCGACCGATGCTACCGGGGAGTCTGGCCCGCGCCAGGGCGGCGGTGGGCAGCTTCCTGGAATCCATGGGAAGACAGGGGGCGGGGTTGAGCAGAGCGGCCCGAATCACCTGGGGAAGTGGCTTCCCTTCGCGTGCGCAGAAGGTGGAGGGTGCGGGCACCTGATGCCCATGCGAATAGCTTCATTGCTATAGCAGGGCTTACGTCCTTGTGTGTCTGGGCAGGAGCAGGGCGCGCACGGCTGCTGCAATCCCCAGTAGGGACGGGTAATGTCGTATGAGCAGCCTCCCGTCCCTTATTTCTACCGGGTGTCAGGTTCTTTTCCGAATTGGCGTGAAGTTACCTGGCCAATCCCATCCACATCCTTCACCCAACTGCGTACGTCCTATCGGTATTGAAGTGCCCCATGCGTGAGCCAGGAGCGGCTGTTGTGTTGCCTGGCTCAGCGCTCGAGGGCCAGCCGCACCAGCCGGTCGAGCAGGTCGGGGTAGGCCAGGCCGGTGGCCTGCCAGAGCTTGGGGTACATGCTGGTGGGGGTGAAGCCAGGGATGGTGTTGAACTCGTTGAGATAAAGCTCCCCCTGGGGCGAAAGGAAAAAGTCTACCCGGGCCATCCCGCGCACGCCCAGGATGCGGTAGGCCTCGAGGGCGGTGGCGCGAATCTCGTCCGAGAGTTCGGGGGGGATGGGGGCGGGCAGGTGAAGCTGGGCTTTGCCCTCGGTGTATTTGGTCTCGTAGTCGTAGAACTCGGACTGGTAGGTAATCTCACCCACCACGCTGGCCTCGGCATGAATGTTGCCCAAAAGGGCCACCTCGAGCTCCCGCACCCCCTCGATGCCCTGCTCCACCAGCACTTTATCGTCCCAGGCGAAAGCCTCAGCCAGCGCTCGGGTTGCGTCCTGGTCGGCCTTGACCTTGGAGATGCCCACCGAGGAGCCGGTGTTGGCCGGCTTTACAAAGTAGGGCGGGGGGAAGGGGGGCTGGGGTGTTGGTTCGCCTTTGTACAGGGTCACCCAGGGCACCACCGGGATACCGGCCTGGCGCAGCACCCGCTTGCAGAGGTCCTTGTCCATGCACAGCGCCGAGCTGGCCACGCCCGCCCCCACATAGGGCCGCCGCAGGAGCTGTAAAAACCCCTGGATCACCCCATCCTCGCCCAGGGGGCCGTGCAGCAGCGGAAAGACCACGTCGTAGTGTTGCCAGGGAACGGGGGGCGGGAAGGGGTGGGTGCCCTGCTCAGCCACGCCGGCCCGCAGGGCTTCGTACGCGTCCTCCCCCAGCAGCCACCTGCCATCTTTGGCGATCACTACCAGTTCGGTGGGGTGGGGCATGGCCGCCAGCACCCCCCGCGCCGAGGAGAGCGAGACCTCGTGTTCGCCGGGGGGGCCACCGGCCAGCAGCAAGACCTTCATTCTTGTGCTCCTTTAGCGCGGTTCACTTCTTTTTTCCAAGCTTGCCCGAAAACATACTTCGGAGCACAGGTGTAGGCGTGCGCTGGCGCTTTGGCAATAAAAGGGCCTGGGAGAGCCGTTTTTTGTACCGCAGGGACAAGGTTTTTCTCGAAACCCCCCCCAATCCAGTCTGAATAAAGGGAACGCACAGGAAGGTAAAGTACGGTGTGTATATTACTCACGATGTGTATTGTCCAATGCCGAGGTCAGTACGTCAAACCGGCAGCAAGGCGGGCGAATCGAAGCCTTGCACTGCGCTCCTCAGGCTTCGGCGGCCTTTTTGCCTTCGTAGAACTCCTGCCAGTGCGGGGCTCTGCCGTCTATATCGGTGAAACCGTACTCACGGCTCAGGTGCCAGGTGGCCAGGGCCTGGCCTGCCTTTTCGTGAACCTTTGGATCGGTAGCCAGCGCGACAACCGCCCGACCAATGTAATGCGGGGTCTCCGACTCGGCGTAGTAGGGGTCTTGGGCAATGGCATCGCGCCAGTTGGCCTCGCTCACCCCAAAGTGCTCCAGCATCGCCTCTGAGCGCAGGAAGCCAGGGGTGAGGGCCAGGGCGGTGATGTTCGCGCGAACGGGGTTGGGCTGGCCCAATACGTTGATGCGCTGGCCCTTGAACTCCTCGGCCATGTTGTGCGCGAGACGGATTACGGTGGTCTTGACCAGATCGTAGAAGAAGTTTCCGCGGTAGTTCAGGGTATCCCCGTCGGTGACCTCGACAATCAGGCCGCTATTCTGCTCGAGCATCAGCGGCACCGCGTAGCGGCTGGTGAGCAGATGGCTATAAACCGAGCGTTCCAGCAGTCGCCAGCCCAGGGCCATGTCCATCTCCCAGAAGGGCTTGCCCCACTCGATCAGGCCATCGCCACCCCAGACGTCGTTCACCAAGATATCCAGTCGGCCTTGCTCCGCTTTAACCTGCTCGAACAGGGCCTTGACCTGGGCTTCTTGGGTATGATCCACCCGCACCGCAATCCCCGTTCCGCCCGCCTTGGTGACCAGTTCTGCAGTCTCCTCGATGGTTTCGGGGCGGTTCAGATCGGAGGGGTTGCCGCGCGTGCTACGGCCCGTGCAGTAGACGGTTGCGCCGGCTGCGCCCAACTCCACCGCAATGCCCCGCCCACAGCCTCTGGTCGCCCCGGCCACAACCACAATTTTCTCTTTGAGATTAGACATAAAGTCCCTCCATGGTTCAGCCTAGACCCGTTATATGTCACCTTCTGTCATATTGGTGGGGTAGGGTTGAGGTATGCGGGCGGATCGTCTGGTTTCGATACTGTTGCTGTTGCAGACCAGAGGGCGGGCTACCACGGCAGAGCTGGCCAAGCGCCTCGAGGTCTCCCCACGCACCATCCACCGCGACATGGAGGCCCTCACCGCCTCGGGTGTACCGGTCTACGCCGAGCGGGGTAGCAAGGGGGGGTGGCGGCTCCTGGAGGAGTACCGCACCAACCTGACTGGCCTTAGCCAGCCGGAAATTATGGCGCTGTTTGCACTCAAACCCACCCAACTCCTGCGCGACCTGGGCCTGGGCAAAGCCGGTGAAAATGCCCTTATCAAGATGCTGGCCGCCCTGCCTGCTGCCCAGCGGCGGGGGGCCGAGTACGCGCGTCAACGTATTCTGGTAGACATTCAGCGTTATCAGGAAAAAGTTCCCTTGTTGCCTGTTTTGCAGGAAGCGGTCTGGCAAGACCGAAAGCTACGGCTGGTCTACGAACCGATGGAGGGGCAACCGGCCGAGCGCACCGTAGACCCGCTGGGCCTGGTGGTCAAGGGAAGCGTGTGGTATCTGGTTGCCTCCAGACAGGGCGAACTGCGCTCGTACCGTGTTTCGAGAATCCTCGAGGCCAGCGTGCTGGACGAACCTTCCCAACGCCCTGCCGACTTCGACCTCGAGGCCTACTGGCACAAAGCCCGCGCCGACTTTCGCGCCAAAATTCCCTCCTACCGCATTTGGGTTCGCGTTCAAGAAAAGGTGCTGGCGCGTTCCAACCCTGCCAGCCACTGGGGGCAGCTCGAGCACTGCAAGCCGGCAGGCGATAGCTGGCTGAAAGCCCAGATTCGCTTCGAATACCCCGAGCAAGCCTTGGGCTGGGTCTTGGCCGCTGGCGCCGGGGTGGAAGCCCTCGAGCCGCTCGAGTTCCGCAAGCAGGTGCTCGAGGCGCTGAGCAAAGCCCTGGCGTTGTACCAGACCCAGGCTCGGCCTGTGAGCTGACCAAAGCTACCAGCCCTGTCTCTGGCTTAAACTGAGCGAATGAGCTGGCTTGTGGTTTTTCTGGCCCTCTTTGTGCTCATCGCCCTGTTTGGCCTGGTCAACTACTGGGGCTACCGGCGGGTCGAGCAGGCCCAGCAGGCCTGGTTTCGCCAGATGCTGGGGGAGGGGGTGGATCTCGAGGCCTTCCTCCAGTCGGCCCCTTACGAGTACAGGCCCCTCAAGGGCAGCAAGGCCTACGGCATCGTGGACAAGCGCACCGGTGAGGAAGTCTACCGGGTCAAAACCCCCGAGGAGGCCGAGGCCTGGATCGTGACCAACACCCTGGCCGAGCAGGGAAAGCTGCCACAGGCCGGGTCGGAAAAGTCGGGCTGAACTGCTAGCGGCTATTTTGCTGGCACTGCGGGCAGAAGTGGGTTCCACGCCCGCCCACCACAATTTTGGCAATCCGGCCCGTGCAGCCCTTGCGCTTGCAGGGCTGGCCGGTGCGGTCGTAGGCGTTGTGCTGGAACTGAAAGTAGCCGGGCTGGCCATCGGGCTGCCGGTAGCTCGCATCCGAGAGCGTGGAACCTCCAGCCTCCACCGCCCGCTCCATCACCACCCGGATGGCCTTGTACAGCCGCCGGACTTCGGGACTTGAAAGCGAGGCGGCAGGCCGCTCGGGGTGGATCTGGCTCAGCCACAGCGACTCGTCGGCGTAGATGTTGCCCACCCCGGCCACCGCCTCTTGCGCGAGCAGCACCTCCTTGATTTTCCGGGGGGTGCGGAGTGCCTGCTGGAAGTGTGCGAGGGTGAAATCGTCCGAGAGCGGCTCGGGCCCCATGCGGCACAGCAGGTCAATTTCGCGGTAGTCGCCCGCCTCCACCACCCACCACTTCCCAAAGCGCCGGGGGTCGGTGTAGTAGAGGGTTTGGTGGGGCAGGTGCAGGGTGACCCGGGTATGGCGGTGCGGCTCAAAGCGAAAGCCCCCGGTCATACCCAGGTGCACGATGAGCTCGAGGTTCTCGTCCAGGTGAATAATCAGGTACTTGCCCCGGCGGGAAGTGCCCAGCACCCTGCGCCCCTCGGCCCGCTCGGTGTTGCGGTAGCGGGCGGGGTCTTGGTGCAGGAGTTGTTGGATGCGCTGGCCCAGCAGGTAGGGCTCGAGGATGCGCCGGGTGGTTTCCACTTCGGGTAGTTCGGGCATGGCCGTTTATGGTTATACCAGCCCCTGGCCGGAACAACCCTGTCGCACCCAACCAAGACCGCAAACCCCACCCCTCGGGCCAAACACGTCAGCAAACGCACAGTGCCTAGCCCGGGTCTTCTCTA
Organism: Meiothermus ruber DSM 1279; assembly: GCF_000024425.1. NCBI lineage: Bacteria > Thermotogati > Deinococcota > Deinococci > Thermales > Thermaceae > Meiothermus > Meiothermus ruber. The sequence goes on along the minus strand of NC_013946.1, from coordinate 304,055 downwards.
AACTACTCGCTGGCCATGATTACGATGTACACAACCTCCTGGTGCCCCGACTGCCACGCCGCCAAACAAGCCCTGACCAGCCTCGGACTGCCCTTCCAGGAAGTCAATATCGAACACGACCCCACCGCAGCCGAGCTGGTAATGAAGGTCAACAACGGTAAGCGCAGCGTGCCCACCCTGGTGTACAAAGAACACGCCACCTCGCTGAGCCGCTTTTCCATCAGCAAGCTCAAAGCCTGGATGGAGCAGGTCGGCCTGCAAGCCGGCCAGCCATAGCAAGCACCGCCGTAGCAGTGTGTTGGGAAAGCCGGCCCCAGCCCGCAGCCAATTTAGCTTTTCCTGGCGGCTTCTACCGCGCTACGAAAAAATTCGAATACCTCCACTCTGGGAGCCGACTGCGCCAAAGGAGGCGGCGCCACGCGGTAGGAGGTGACCTCGAGGTCGATCAGGCCGCTCTCAGCGCTGCTGGTCAGGCGGATGCTAGCCCCGGCTGGCACCCGGAACCAGACATCCAGCTCTTCCTGCAAAGGCAACAACAGGGCGTTATCGGCCAGGGCCCCCGCCTGAATACCCGGGAGGAAGATGATGCGGGCTTCGCGGGGTTCTTGAATTTCAAGCATCAGAGGGGCAGCGCGCCCCGAGATGCCCACCCCCAGGGGGTTCTCTACGTAGGCATTGCCCTTGAGGTGCAGCAGCGAAGGTTCGTCATGCGCCGCCCAGATAATGCCCGAAGCGCTGCTCATGGAGGGGGTGCGCATCCAGCGCACATGACGCCCTTCGACCTCGAAGCCCTGTCCAAAGCGAGCCTCTTCCAGCAAGGCCAGTTCGCTGCCTCGAGCCGCCTCGCCGGTACTGGGGCCCATCGGAAGGTTTTCGTGCATACCCAGCCAGGCCTTGAGGCCGTAGCGGGTCCAGCCCGGCAAGGTGTTGACAAAGGTGCCCCAGTCGGCGGTATCCCCGGCCATCAGGCGGTGGTAGGCCTCGGCCATGCGCTGCTCCTCCATCGCACACTGCAGGGCGGCCTGGCGGTGGTACTGCTGGCGCCGCCCGGGCTGCAACCCCAGGTACAGAACCCGGCGGCTGGCGTCATCGGAAAACTGCCACTGGCCGGCGTAAATTAACCAGCCACGGCGCTCGAGCTCGTCGAGGTAGGGCGTGGCCTCGAGGGCGTCCAGCAGACCCTGGCTGTAAGGGCCGGGGTGCACCGACAGGCGCTCCAGGGCCAGCCGGGCCTCCAGCGACAGCATCCGGGACTCGAGCTGCACCTGCGCCCGCACCCGCTGGGGCAAGGGCATCTCGGTGCCGTTGTGGGGCACAGCCAGCAGCTCCCGCAGGTGGCCGGGCGAGCCCCCCGAGGCCAGAAACAGCCGCGCCGCCTGGGCAAAGGGTAGGTTGGAAAGCATGGAAGCGCGGGCCTCCGCCCAGGACAGGGGCGGCAGGGTGATGTAGCGGGTGCGCTCGGCGGGGTAATGGCTTCTCAGCTCCAGGATGAGCCTGGGATCTTCGCCATAGGAGGAGCGCTCCACCACCCAAAGCCCGTCCCGGTCGGTAAGGATGCGTTCTATCGAGACATCGGCGTAGGGGGGCGCAGGTAGTGCAGGGCCTTGCCGCCGCCTCGAGGGCCCTCTAAAAAGGGCATCCCCAGGGCTTTAGCCAGGGCTTGAGCAAAGGCCGTGCGCCCGGAACCGGGCCGTCCGGTCAGAATCAACACCGAGGGCAACACGATCTGCGAGGCCACCTCCTGTACCAGCCGCTCCCGCCCCACCGTGCCGGAGCTGTTGGCCATGAGCTGTGAGCGCTGGCCCTCGAGCCAGGCTCTGAACTCCACCGAGATCTCCTCCAGCCCTTCCATGGGCGCCCCCGGCGCCGGGGTGCGATCCAGGGTCACGAAAGGCGGGAGCTGCAAGGGGTCTTCGCCGGCTTTAAACAGGGTGTAGCCCAGGGGGGCCAGGGCCTGACCCAGGCGGTGCAGCTCAACCCGCAGGTTCTGTGAGGCCGCCGAGTGGCCCCAGAGCAGGTCGGCCAGCACTTCGCGGCGGGTAGCCCCTTCCAGGGCCAGGTAGTACAGAATGGCCAGACCCTTGCGCTGGAGCTTTAATTCGCGGCCTTGGTACTCCAGCCGGGCCGGGCCCCATAGTTTGAGCTGAATGGGTCCTCCGGATTTATTCATGCACACACTCCTTGCTCAATTCCCCAAGGGCCCCAAGCGGTATATGGGCGACCACACACCTGTCCGGCATGAAGGCCCTGTTGGCTGTGGCGCGACGCTATGAGGGCATAAAGGCATACCACCAGGGCCAATTCAGCACGGGACTGTTTCAGCAAGCCCTGCCGGAAAAAAGTTTCAATCGGATGGCTTGAACCATCTCGCCTGTGCTTGCTACCTCCCCTTCTCAAGGCGTGAACTCCTCCGTTAAACCTCCCATGCAGGGTAACACGGTGAAAACCAACCCCTTGTGCAAAATGCACATCCACGTAACACCTGCAGCCCGAAGCAGGGTGTGATGAATAAACCCAGCAACGCACCCCGATGCATTTTCCGGTGCAGCCAAAGCCGTGGAAATTCGCAGCAGCAACCCACCCCCTGCCGGCTGGGCTAAACCAGCCGTACGCATCGTGTGGGGCAGGCCATTAACGGCGCCGCAGGACGACCAGTCCGCCCAGCCTGGAGCCGTCGGGGTGCAATTGCTTGCCGGAGCCCAGCAGCGTTACATGACCTCGGGGGCTTCCAGGCCCAGCAGGCCCAGGCCCTGCTTGAGGGTCTGGCGCAGGGCCTTGACCAGCTCCAGCCGCACCCCACGCAACTCTGGGGGCGCGCTGAGCACCGGGGTGGCCGGCCGGCCATCGGGGGTTTTGGCGTTGTAGAAGCTACTCCAGGCCGCGGCCAGCTCGAGCAGGTACTGGGCCACAATATGCGGGGCTTTGTTACGGGCAGCATCCTGCACGGCCTCGGGGAAGCGCAGCAGGGTCTTGGCCAGGGCCACCTCGTAGGGCGTGGCCTGGGTGAAGTCGGGGGCTTCCTGGATAACCCCTTGCTCTTCGGCCTTGCGCAGGATCGAGCCTGCGCGGGCGTAGGCGTACTGGATGTAGGGGCCGGTATCCCCTTCGAAGCTCAGGGCCTGGTCGTAGCGGAAGTCGATCTGCTTCTTGGCCTCGGTTTTGAGCATGGCGAAGCGCACCGCTCCCACCCCAATCTGCTCGGCGGCTTCCGCGGGGCTGGGGTGGTCGGGGTTTTTCTCGGCGATGACCGCCCGCACCCGCTTAACCGCTTCGTCCATCACCTCGTCCACCGAGACCACAATGCCCTTGCGCCCGGACATCTGCCGGCCCTCGAGCAGCACCGTCTCGTAGGCCAGGTGGAAGCACTTCTCGGCCAGGTCGGGCCGCCCTTCGACCTCGAGCGAGGCCTGCACCACCCGCAGGGCGTGGCTCTGGCGGGCGTCCACCACGTTGATGGTCTCGCTGGCCCCACCAAACGGCAGGGGCACGCCTTCGGGGTGGGTGCTGTACAGGGGCGCCCCGCTGGGCTGGGTATCGTAGGTCACGAAGCGCAGGCCCTCGAGCAGGCCCATCTTCCAGAACTGCAGGGCGATGTCCTTGGCGGTGTAGGTGGAGGTGCCGTTGGAGCGGATCAACACCAGGTAGGGGTCTTCCAGGCCGGGAATGAAAGCGCTGGTATCCATGACCAGGGCCCCCGCATACTTGCCCTCGGTAGGACGGGAAACGTAGGGCGAGCCTTCCAGGATTTTCATGGCCTTGCCCAGCAGCCCTTCCCGCACGATGTCGGACTCCCAGACCAGGGCGTTGTACTCGGCGCCCAGGCGGTACATGGTTTGCAGTTGGGCCCGCAGAATTTTGTCTACCGCGTCGCGCAGCTCGCCCGCCTCCAGGCGGTGGAGGGTGGATTGCACGCCCTGTTCGATGCGGGCTTTTTGCTCAGGGTCTTCCATGGCCTGGTGCAGCCGCACATAGGCCTCGCCCACCCAGTGGTCGTATTTGGTCTGGGCGGGGGCTTCCTTAAGGCCAAAATACTGCAGGGCATATAGGCTCTCGGCGGCCTGCCGCCCGGTGTCGTCGATGTAGTTCATTACTTCTACGTCGCGGCCCACAAAGCGCAGTATGCGCGCCAGCGAGTCCCCCAGGCAGATGTTGCGCAGGTGGCCGACGTGCAGCTCTTTGTTGGGGTTGACCGAGGTGTGTTCCAGAAGCACCTTGCCTGCAACCTTGGGGAAAGGCGCAACGGGCAACGTGGCCGACTTCACCAGAAAGGCCGGATCGAGCTCGAAATTCAAGTAGCCCCCCAGCACAAAAGTACGCCGAACCCAGGCCGGAAGCTGGATGTTCTGGAGCAGGTCGGCGGCAATCTGGGGCGGGGCTTTGCGCAGGGTGCGGGCCAGGCTCATGGCGACTGGCGTACCGTAGTCGCCTTCCTTGTCCGGCGGGGTTTCCTGTACGACAATTTCGGGCCACTCCTGCAGGCCCAGGGCCTCCAGGGCCTGGGCGATGGCGGCTTTGAGCTGGGACTTGATCTCGGGGCGAGATGCTAGCACCGAAATAGGATAACAGAAAGATTCCCCTAAGCCGCCCCAAACAGTAGTATGGGCCCGTGAAGCCGATCGAGTACCTTCAGCCCCAACTTCCAGCCATCCTGCAAGACCTCGAGGCCATCGTGACCCTCGAGGCCCCCTCCCACGACCTGCCCGGCCTGGCGAAGGTGGCCGACTGGATTGCAGCGCAGTTTGGGCCTTTGGGAAGCCTCGAGCGCGAAGAAACCCCCAACGGCCCGCTGCTAAGGGTGCGCATCCCGGGCGCGGGCAAAAAGGTGCTGGTGCTATGCCACTTCGATACCGTGCACCCGGTGGGGGCCTTTGCCACACCCTGGAAGATTGAGGGCGACCGGGCCTACGGCCCCGGCATCTACGACATGAAGGGCAACATCGTGCAGCTCCTGTGGGCCTTGCGCGCCAACCGGGCCCTGGGGCTGGGCCTGCCCACCCTCGAGCTGCTCTTCACCCCCGACGAGGAGGTGGGTTCCGCGGCCTCGCGCGCGGCCATCGAGGCCGGGGCTCTGCGCAACGACCTGGTGCTGGTACTGGAAGCCCCCATGGGCAACGGCGACCTCAAGGTGGCCCGCAAGGGGGTGGGCCAGTACCGCCTCACCGCCCACGGCAAGCCCGCGCACCAGGGCGTCGAGCCCGAGAAGGGGGTCAACGCCATCGTCGAGCTGGCCCATCAAATAAGCAGAATTGTGGCCCTGCAGGACTGGGAACAGGGCACCACCCTGGGGCCCAACGTGATCAAGGGGGGCACCACCAGCAACGTGGTGGCGGCCACCGCCTGGGTGGAGATCGACCTGCGGGTCTGGACGATGGCCGAAGCGGAGCGCATCGAGAAAGCGCTTAAGGCCCTGGAGCCGCTGCTGCCGGGTGCTACCCTCTCGGTGGAGGGCGGCCTGAACCGCCCCCCCATGGAGCCCAGCCCGGCCTCGCTCGAGCTCTTCGAGATGGCCCGGCGCATCGGGGCCGAACTGGGCCTGCACCTGGGGGCCGGCCGGGTGGGGGGTGGCTCCGACGGCAACTTTACCGCCGCCCTGGGTGTGCCCACCCTGGACGGGCTGGGCCTGTTCGGCGAAGCCGCCCACCAGCTCAGCGAGAATGTCTACATCCCCCAAATACCCACCCGGATCGCTCTGCTTAGCGGCATTCTGCACGAGCTTTCCCAATGAAACTATCCCCCAGCGCCCTGAAAGTACAGGCAGCCCTGAATCAGCGGGGCTTTGCTCACCTACAGGTGCAGGAGCTGTCGGCCTCTACCCGCACCGCCCAGGAGGCCGCCGCGGCGGTGGGCTGTGCGGTGGGCCAGATTGTCAAATCGCTGGTCTTTCGGGGAGCCGAGAGCGCCAGGCCCTACCTGCTCCTGGTCTCGGGGGCCAACCGGGTGGATGTGGCGCGGCTCGAGGCCCTTCTAGGGGAAAAGTTGGAAAAGCCCGACGCCGATTATGTGCGCCAGGTCACCGGCTTTGCCATCGGCGGGGTGCCGCCCGTTGGTCACGCCCAGGCCCTCGAGGCCCTCGTCGACCCCGACCTGCTCCAGTACGAACGGATCTATGCGGCCGCTGGAACCCCTTTTGCGCTGTTTGGCCTCTCGCCGGAAGAGCTGCTGGCCCTTACCGGAGGCCGCGTGGTGGCCCTGAAGAGCGACTAAACCCAGCTCACCGCCCCAAAGGTGTCCTCCCGGCGCGGGCTGGTAGAAAACATCACCACCGGGGTCTGGGTAAAGTCTTCGACCAGTTCGATAAACTGCTTCAGGCTGGCCGGTAGCTCCTCCCGGCTCTGAATGCCGGTCAGGTCGCCCCAGCCGGGAATTTCCGCGTACTTTACGCTACCGTCCGGCCGGTGCTCCACACCCACCTTGACCACCGGAAAACCCGAGAGCACGTCGAGCTTGGTGAGCACCAGGCCATCAAAGCCGTTCACCTCGCAAGCGTACTTGAGCAGCACCAGGTCGAGCCAGCCGGTGCGCCGGGCCCGCCCGGTGGTCACACCAAACTCACCCCCTTTCTGCCGCAAATACTCGTCCTCCTCACCAAAAAGCTCGGTGGGGAAAGGGCCGTTGCCCACCCGGGTGGCATAGGCCTTGGCCACCCCATAGACCTTGTTGATGGCCTTGTGGTTCACACCCGCCCCCACAATAATCCCCCCCACCGTGGGGTGCGAGCTGGTCACGTAGGGGTAGTCGCCGTAGTTGAGGTCAAGCAGGGTGGCCTGGGCCCCTTCAAACAAGACTTTTTTACCTTGCTGGATGGCCTCCCGCAGCAGGCGGCCGGTGTCGGTAATGTGAGGGGCCAGGATCTCGCGCATCCGGTAGAGGTCGGCCAGGGCTTTTTCAGGGGTATCCCAGCCCGCTTCTCGGGTCGAGTTGGGCTTCTCGGTCAGCAGGGTTTCGACCCGTTCTCTAAGCACTGCCTCGTTGAGCAGATCGCCGGCGCGGATGCCCACCCGCCGGGCCCGGTCGGAGTAGGCCGGCCCGATACCGCGCTTGGTGGTTCCCACAAAGTTGTTGCGGGCCTCCACTGTCTTATGGTGGGGCAGCACCAGGTGGGCCTTGTCCGAGACCAGCACCCTGGGGTTCAGTCCCTCGGCCCGGATGTTCTGCATCTCCTCGGCAAAGCGGTAGGCATCGATCACCATCCCATCGCCCAGCACGTTGGTGGCCTGGGGGTGAATAACCCCGGTGGGCAGCAGGTTCAGCTTGAAGGTTTTGCCCTGGGCCACCACGGTATGCCCCGCATTGGCCCCCCCCTGGTAGCGCACCACAAAATCGGCGTCTTCAGCGAGGGCATCGGTTACTTTGCCTTTTCCTTCATCACCCCACTGGGCTCCAATAATGGCGATTCCTGGCACGGGTATAGCCTAAAGCCAAAAGCCCAAAGCGAAAAGCCCAGCCCCCTACAAGCCCGGCAACACCAGACTGAGATAAAACCTTGGCCCCGGCTCCCCAAAACCCTGCGCGCCGCCCAGGGCCACGCTGCTGCCCGGCGCCAGATAAAACAGCGTCAGGCCCAGGCGCAGCTCGGCCCCCAGCGAAAAGCGCACCTGGCTCAGATCCAGAGGCGAACCGGCAGCCCCCGCGTCCAGGAAAACCGAGAGGCTCAGGTCGTCGAAGAACAGCGGCCAGTTGCCCAGGCCGCGCTCGAGGCTCCAGGGCGGCAGGCGGTACTCGAGCGAGCCCACCAGCGCCTGCTGGCCGCGAAGCTGGCCCGGCCCATACCCCCGCACCGCCAGCAGCGGCTGGCCCCCGGCCACCAGGGGCCAGGCCCCCAGGTCGAAGCCATCCAAAGCCAGCGGCGAGGTGGTGAAGCCACCCCCCACCCGCAGCCCGATCAGGTGCGAGGCTTCCAGCGGCAGGCGGAACTGGAAGCCCAGCGCCCCCTGCACACGGTAGCGCCAGTCCGGGCTGCCCTCGCGCACGAAGGCTGTGCCCACGGCGCTCAGGCTGCTGCTCGAACGGAAGAGGTCGCTGGCGCTGGTGCTGGCCCCGTTCAAGCGAAGCGAGAAGGCATGGGTAACCGTGTTCTGGCTGGGGTCGAGGGCGGGCTCGAGCACGTCCAAGCGCACGTACTGCAGGCCCAGGCTGCCCTGCGGCGACCAGAACGAGGCACCCACCCCCTGGGCGCTGTCCCGGCCTGCCCCCACCGCCTGCAACACCAGCGGGAAGCCCAGCCCGGTGTACTGGTAGGCCAGGTCGTAGAACACCCCCCGCAAACTGCTGTCGAAACCAGCCCCGACCGCGTAGGCATGGAGGCCCACCGGGTCGGAAGCCGCAAACGAAACCCCCAGACCGAACCCCTCCACCCCCACCCCGGCGATGGGCAGCCAGTACAGCGGGCGCAGGTAGTGGAAGGGGTTGTAGGGCTCACCGCTGGCGGCCTCGGCGGGCTTGAACGCGGGCAGGGGTTCGCGCGGTAGCTCCACCCGTTTCCAGGCGCTGGGGTTGTAGGGCAACTGGTAGAGGTTGTAGCCGGTCTCGTCGTAGCCGGAGAAGATTATCTGCTGCTGGCTGTGTGAAAAAGTGGGCTGGAAGGCCCCGGTGAGCAGGTTGGTCACCTGGAAGACCGCCCCGTCCTCGAGGCGGTAGGCGTACAGGTTGTAGACCCGGTTCACATCGCTGCTGTAGATCACGTAACGCCCATCGGGGCTGAAAACCGGATCGCTATCCACGTTCCTGTCCTGGGTCAGGGGCGCAAGGGCCCCGGTTTCCAGGGTGTAGCGGTAAAGATCTTGAAAACCCCCCCGCCGCAGCAAGGCAAGCACCAGGGAGCGGCCGTCCGGGGCCACTGCAAACGAGTGGATCACCCCGTCCTGGTGGGGAAAGCTGCGCAGAGGCTGGGTGCGGTTGAACTCGATAAAGTAGCGGGCCAGCTCGGTGGAGCCGTCGGGGGTGTTTTTAGCCAGGAAGATGCTCTTGCCGTCGGGCGCGTAGCGGGCGTAATAAACGCGTTCACCCTGGGTCAGGCGCTGGACGCGGCCCTCGAGGCGGTCGTACTGGTAAAGGTCGCTCGCCACAAAGTAAGGGCTGGTCGCGCTGCTGGTGGTAAAGAGCAGGTAACGCCCGTCGGGCGACCACTGTGGGTGCTGGGCGGGGCCGTTCAGCAGCTCGCGTTCGTTCTCATTGACGATGATACGCAGGCCGCTGCGCAGCGGCGAGGCGTGTGCATACACCAGGCCGTTGGCCGAATCCGCCGGGCCCTCGCTAAAAAACCCCAAACTGCTGAGCTTTTGCACCGGGGTCAGGCCCTCGGCGCGGATGCGGGCGATCTCACCCTCAAACTGGCTGGGCAGCCAGCGCACAAAATCGGCGTAAATCTGGTCGAGCGAGACCCCAAAGGCCTTCAGGAAGGGTTCGTTGAAGTCTTTGAAGGCCAGCATCCCGGCGTTGGCCTCGGTGAACCGCCGGTAGGCGTCCTCGCCAAAGCGCACCTCGAGGTACTGCACCAGCCAGGCGCTGTAGTTGTAGACCAGAAAGCCCAGGTAGGGCCAGGTGGACCGGCTGTAGGCCTGGCGAATCTCGTCGAGGCTAGGGAACCGGCCCGAAAGCACCATCTGGCGCAGCATCATGCGGGTGGTGGCGTCGTTCAGGCGCGACTCGCCCAGCTTTTTGTGTTTGAGATAAAGCACCGTGCCCTCCACGAAAGGAAAGGGCTTGACCGCACTCTGGGCTGGCAGTTGCCCGAAGATGCGGGTGGGCTCTTTGAGCGGGCCGCGCACCTGGGAGAGATCGAAGATATGGGCAATTTCGTGGAAAATCACCGTCTCCCACCAGGAGGAAAGCCGGGGATTGAACAAGTCCGAGCTGCGGAACTGCCCGGTAAAGATGCCCACCAGGTTGTTGACGGGGTTGGCGAAGCCGTTGAGGGTATCCCCCACGTCCGATAGCACGATGCTGATGCGCCCTGGTGGGGCCTCGAAGTCTTCTAGTAGCAACGCATAGGCTTTTTCGGCGTAGATGGCGGCCTCGGTAGCTACGCGCTCGAGGCCGCTGTGGTAGTGGATGTCGAAGTGCTCGGTGCGCACCGTAAACCAGCGCTGGGTGGGGTCAAACTGGGCCAGGGCCAGCGAACCAATCAGCAAAGCAACCGCCAGGAAGCGCAACATTGGGCCCAGTATAGGCAATCAAGATGAAGCAAAGGAAAACCCTCCCGCGCGCGGGAGGGCTGGAAGCGCGGCTGGGGTTAGCGGATCACCTGCGGCACCACCCGCACCTCGCGGGTCTGTCCGTCGCGCCAGATCTTAAGGGTCACGGCTTCCCCTGGCTTTTTGGAAAGCAGCACCGCGCGCAGGTCGTTGATGTTGCTGATGGGGTTGCCATCGGCCTCGAGCAGGATGTCGCCGTTCACCCCCAGCTCAATCACCTGACCGGTGCGGAGCTGGAGCTGCACGGTGCGGGTGGCGGCCCGCAGTCCGGCCCGCTCAGCCGGGCTGCCCCGCTCCACCTGCTGGATCATCAGGCCGGTATCGGGCAGGCGGTTCTGCCGGCGGATGTTCTCGGGGTACTCGGCCATCGAGAGCAGCGAGAGGGTCACGCCCAGGCGGGGCCGGGAGCGCACGATGTCTTCAGCGGTGATGTCCTTGCCGGCCTTGAGGTCGGCCAGGTACTGCTTGACCAGGTTGATGGGGATGGCAAAGCCAATCCCTGCCGACTGCGCAGCCCCAAGGGCCCCCGCCGAGCTGTAGATGAAGGTGTTGATCCCGATCACCTCGCCGCGGGAGTTGAGCAGGGGCCCACCTGAGTTGCCGGGGTTGATGGCCGCGTCGGTCTGAATCACGGTGGGCACAAAAGCCCCCTGGCCGCCGCTGCTGCCGTCGTTGGGGTTGCGCCTTATGGCCGAGACGATGCCCTCGGTCACGGTGAACTCGAGGCCAAAGGGGTTGCCCATGGCGATGGCCTTCTGTCCCACCCGCACCTGGTCGGAGTCGGCTAATGGCATGGGCTTCAGCTTCTCGCGCGGGGCCTGCACCCGGATCAGGGCTATGTCGAGGGGCTCGGCCCGGCCTATCACCCGCGCCGGGTAGCTCTTGGGATCGTTGTGGAAGCGCACGGTGATCTGGTCGGCCCCTTCGATCACGTGGTAGTTGGTGAGAATCAGACCATCCTGGTCAAGCACGAAGCCCGAACCCGTGCCCTCCTGAGGTTGGGGCTGCAGGAAGGGCGCGAAGAAACCAAAATCGCTGCTCACCCTGGGGGTGGCCCGCACCGCCACGAACACCACCCCATCCCCAGTGCGCTGAACAACATCGATGGTGTTGCGTTCGTTTTCCAGGAAAGCGCGGTTCTGGTCGAAGCTCTGGGCCTGCACCTGTGTCGGCGGGGTGGGTGAGGCCTCGGTCTGGCTCTTGCTCAGGTTAAACCACAGCACCCCCCCACCCACCATCATCAGCAAACCCAGGAGAATGGAAGAATTTCTCATGGACATCTCAAAGACCTCCACCTAGCAGTGTAATCAATCACGGTGAAGACGGCATGAAGGGCAATTATGAAAACACCACGGTCTTATTGCCGTACACGATGATGCGGTCTTCCAGGTGCCACTGCACCGCTCGAGCCAGCACGTTGCGCTCGAGGTCGCGCCCCAGCCGCACCAGGTCGGCCACGTCGTGCCGGTGCGAGACCCGGGCCACGTCCTGCTCGATGATGGGGCCCTGATCCAGCTCCTCGGTCACGTAGTGGGCGGTGGCCCCGATGATCTTCACGCCCCGCATATAGGCCTGTTTGTAGGGATTGGCCCCCACAAAAGCCGGCAGGAAGGAGTGGTGGATGTTGATGATGCGGTGGGGGTAGCGGGCCACAAACTGCGGGGTGAGAATCTGCATGTAGCGGGCCAGCACCACCAGGTCGGTATCCCCCAGCAGGTGCAGGATCTGCGCCTCGGCCTCTTCTTTGCGGTCTTTCTCCACCGGCACGTGGTGGTAGGGGATGCCGAAGCGCTCCACCTCGGGCCGCAGGTCGGGGTGGTTGGAGATAACCTGGGTGATGGTACAGGGCAGCTCGCGGTTGCTGTGCCGCCAGAGAAGCTCCAGCAGGGCGTGGTCGTATTTGGAGACCAGGATGGCTACTTTCTTGAGGTCGGCGGCGTAGGCGATGCGCCAGTTCATCTCGAAGCGGGCCGCCACCCGCTCGGCAAAGGCTTTCTCGAGGATTTCCCGCGACACATCGAGGTGCGGGGTCTGGAACTCCAGCCGCATGAAGAAGAGCCCCCCCTCGGGGTCGGTGGAGTGCTGGTCGAGCGCGGTGATGTTGGCCCCGTGGTTGAAGAGGAAATTCGAGACCGCCGCCACAATGCCGGGCCGGTCGGGGCAGGTAATCAGAAGGCGTGCAGTGGTATCCGACTGCATATCTGCCACAGGCTAAAGGCTAAGGCCTCTAAATCTCAAGCTGCCTGCGTGCAGCGAGTCCCAAAAACTCCACAGAAAAAACCCACCTGTGCCACAGGTGGGCCCTGACCGATCAGGTTTGCTTACGGCCGGACGCTGGCGTTGTAGCGGGCAAGTACCTGATCGGCCCGCTGCTTGGCCTCGTCGAGGGCCTGCTGGGCCGGCTTGCCCCGCAGGGCCTCCTCGATGGCCGACTGCACGATCTGGCGGATCTCGGTGAAGCCGCCCATCAAGCAGCCCGCCGAAGCGGTGTTGACCTTGGAGGTCTCGAGCTGCCTTACCGCGGTGGTGTAGTTGGGCTGGCGCACATAGGCCTGGCGCACGCTGGGCAGCTCGGTCACCCCCTTAACCACCGGGAAGTAGCCGGTGGCAATAGTCCATTTGGCCTGGGTCTCGGGGCGCAGCAGGAAGCGGATGAACTCCCACGAGGCCGCGTTCTGCTCGTCGTTAAAGCCACGGATCAGGTAGACCGCCGCCCCGCCAATGGCCGTGCCGTTGCGCTCGCGCAGGTAGGGGTAGAAGGCGGTGCGCACTGGGAAGCGGTTGCCCACCTGGCGCAGCACCCCGGTAAGCGAGGCCGTGGAGTACACCGCAATGGCCGCGTTGCCCTGGGCGAACAGGCTCTGGCTATCGGCCCAGTTGCGCCCGGTGTTGGCCGCCACCCCTTCCCGCACCAGGCGGGCCCAGGTGTCCAGGAAGGCCACCGCCGCCGGGTTGTTGAAGGTCACCTCGGTGGCCCGGGCTTTGCGGCCGTTCTCGTTGTTGCAGAAGTACTGGCCGGAGTTGTAGCTAAACTGCTCCATGAACCAGCTATCTATGGGAATGGAGAGGCCGTAGCGGGTGGTCTTGCCAGAGGCATCTTTGATGGTCAGCTTACGCGCGGCGGCCTCGAGGTCGGCCAGGCTCCAGGTGTTGCGGTAGGGAATGCCGGCCTGCTCCAGGGCCTGGGCGTTGAAGTAGAGGATGGGATTCGAGCTGTTGAAAGCCAGCCCATACAGCTTGCCGTCCACGGTGTAGTAGTTGCGGGGCTGCGGCACAAACTGGGAGAGGTCGAAGTTGTTGGCGCGGGCCAGGTCTTCGAGGGGCAAGACCGCGCCCGAGTCGGCCATAAAGCGGGCCCCGATATCGTAGACCTGGATCACGTTGGGCCGGCCCTGCCCCCCAGCCTGCAAAGCCGCCCGCAGCTTGTTAAGGCCGTCGTCGTAGGAGCCTACAAACTGGCTGCGCACCGTAACCCGGTTCTGCGCAGCGTTAAAGTCCTTGACCAGGGCCTCGGTGGCCTCGCCCAGCACCCCGCCCATGGAGTGCCAGAAGTCGATGGTGATGCGCTGCTGGGCCAGACCCAGCCCCCCCAGTGCGATGCCTGCCAGAATCAACCAACGTCTTAGCATATCTGCCTCCTAGCGTTATCCCTTCAGCCCGCCCAGCGCGATGCCCCGGATAAAGGCCCGCTGGGCCAGCAAAAAGGCCAGCAAAGTGGGCAGCAGCACCAGCACCGCTGCCGCCGCCACCACGTTCCAGCTCGAGACCTCCACGCTCTGCACCTGAGCGATGGCAATCTGCGCGGTTTTCATCTCGTTCTGGTTAATCACCACCAGCGGCCAGAGGTACATGTTCCAGGCCCCCAGAAAGCTCAGCGCCCCCAAAGCCCCCAGGGCCGGGGCGGCCAGGGGCAGGGCCACGTACCAGAGCGTCCGCAGGTGGCCGGCCCCGTCGATCCGCGCGGCATCAAACAGGTCCTGGGGCAGGCTCTTAAGGAACTGCCGCATCAGGAAGATGCCGAGCGGCGAGGCCAGAAAGGGCACGATCAGCGCCCAGTAGCTGTTGATCCAGCCCAGTTCCTGTACCAGCAGGTAGCGCGGCAGGAAGGTCACTTCGTCGGGGATGAGCAGGAGCCCCACCACAAAGCCGAACAAAAGGCTCTGCCCGGCAAAGCGAACCCGGGCCAGGGCATACCCCAGGGTGGCCGAGGTCAGCAGCACGCCTAAAGTGATGGCCAGCGAGACCCCCAGGCTGTTGAGCAGGTAGCGCAGGATGGGGTGTTTGGCCAGGGCTTCCCGGTAGGCCTCGAGGGTGGGCTGGGGGGGTAGCAGCCCAGGGGTAAAGAGGTCGGCTTCGGTGCGAAAACTGGCCGAGAGCAGGCTCAAAAGCGGCAGCACCAACAGCCAGGCATAGACCCCCAGGAGCAGGTAAAACAACGGGCGGGCCAGCCAACGGGGCAGGCTACTCATAGTGCACCCTCCGGCCCAGACCGCGGAACTGCAGCGCGGCCAGCAAAAGCAGAACCAAGAACAGCGCCACCGACTGCGCCGCCGCATAGCTAAAGCGGAAGTTGAAGAAGGCATCCTGGTAGATGCGGTAAATCCAGACCGTGGTGCTCTCCATGGGGCCGCCGCGGGTCAGCAGGTGGATCTGGCCGAAGGCGGTCAGGCTGGTGAGCACCGTCAGCAGGGCCACCAGGAACAGGGTGGGCGAGAGCATGGGCAGGGTGATGTGCCAGAACTGCCTCCAGGCTCCGGCCCCATCGATCCGGGCGGCCTCGTAGAGGTCTTCGGGGATCTGCTGGAGCCCCGCGGTCAAGAGGATGGCGGTAAAGCCCACCCCGGCCCAGGCGGTCACAATCGCCAGGGTGGGCAAGGCCAGCTCGGGGCTGGTCAGCCAGGGCTGGGCCGGCAGGCCCACCGCCTCCAGCCAGCGGTTGACCGTTCCGCCGATGGGGTGCAGGTACCAGCCCCAGGCCACCGCCGCCACCGCGGTCGGTACCGCGGTGGTAAGGAAGAACAGGGTGCGAAACAACGCCACGCCGGGAAAGGGCCGCGCCACCATCAGCGCCGCCAGCAGCCCCAGTAAAAGCTGTACCGGAACCACGATGGCCGCAAACAGGAAGGTGGCCCCCACCGCACGCCAGAAAGCCGGGTCGCGCAGCATCTCGGCGTAGTTGGCCAGGCCCACCCAGTCCCGCTCGGTTCCCAGAAGGTTCTCGCGGTGAAAGGAAAGCCAGAAGGCGTTGAGGGTAGGCCAGACGGTGAACACTAGCAGCAAGAGCAGCCCTGGAACCAGCAGCAGGGCTACCTCGAGGCCCTCGCCCAGCCGCCCTATCCGGCGCATTGGGATGGAATTTTGCAGGTTTTGCTCGGAGTTTTTGGCATTAATCATGGCCGCACCCAAAAGAATCCGCCAGCAATTTCAAAAAAACATCAGCCGCGGGCTTACACTCCGCTGACCGTGCGGGCTAGCAGGCCAGCCCCTGCGCTACCAGCCACTGAGCGGCCACGGGCAGTTGCTCATGCCGCACCTCCAGGATGAGGCGGGGCTGGCTTGGGAGGGTCTGGAGGGCCGCAAACAGGGCCCGCCAGTTGACCCCGCCCTGGCCGGGGCTCCAGTGGCGATCCAGCAGGCCGTCGTTGTCCTGCAGGTGCAGGTGGGCCAGCAGCGGGCCGGCTTCTTTGACCCACTGGTCGGGCGCGGGGCCCCCGAGCTGCTGCATCAGGTGGGCGTGGCCCACGTCCAGGCTCATGCGCACCTGCTCGGAGCCAAACGACTGCACCAGGGTGCGCAGGGGCTGTGGGTTGGTATCGCGGATGTTCTCGATGACCAGCACCAACCCCAGGTTGCGGGCCAGCGGCAGCACAGTCTGGAGGGTGTCGTGCACCCACTCGATCTCGCGCTCGAGGCCGTTGCCGGGCGTATGCGCCATCTGGGGGTGGCCGAAGAATAGAAAAGGACTGTGAATGACCATATGGCTGGCCCCCAGGTCGGCGGCAAACTCCAGGGCCCGCCGGTAGCGCTCGGCGATCATCCGCCGCACAAAGGGGTCGAAGGAGGCCATCCAGAGGCCGTCGTAGGGGCCGTGAATCCCCAGTCGCCCGGTGTAGCCGTCCAGGGCCTGCCGGGCCCGGGCCACCAGGGGCTGCCAGTCGCCGTCCAGCACCTCCGGGCGCACCGCATCCTGTAGCTCGAGGTCGCGCCCTCCGTGCTCCAGAAGCCAGGGGCGAAACTCGAGCAGGCGTTCGATGGGCAGGGCGAGGCCGAGCACGGGCAGCGGGGGTTTCATACCTGCCCCAATCTAGGCTTCCCCTGTCAGCCTCACATCAGGCCTGGGCAGGCCGCAGATGCGTGGTGGTATCAAACATCCATCGCCCTCGAGCGCGAGCTGCGCCGGGCCGAACGGAACGCAGGCCACCGCGCTCTCTATGAAAAGCGGCTCGAGCCGGATGACTTCGCCGACTAAACCGTCTCAGCCCGCTTGCGCTGGCTGGGGTCGAGCACCCGCTTGCGCAGGCGCAGGCTTTGGGGGGTAACTTCCAGAAGCTCGTCGGGGGCCAGGAACTCCAGCGCCTCCTCCAGGGTGAACTTGCGCGGCGGAATCAGGCGGATGTTCTCATCGGAGCCGGCGGCCCGCACGTTGGTGAGCTTTTTGTTGATGTTGACATTGACGTTCAGGTCGTTGTCGCGCACGTGCTCGCCCACGATCATGCCCACGTACACCTCGGTGCCGGGCTCGATGAAAAAATTGACCCGCTCCTGCAAGCGGTACAGGCTGTAGGCATAGGCCACGCCGGCCTCCATCGCCACCGCACTGCCGGTGGTGCGGGTTTCCAGGCTGCCCACGTGCGGCCCGTAGGCGTGGAAGCTGTGGCTCATCACCCCCTCCCCCGCGGTGAGGGTAAGGAACATGGTGCGGAAGCCGAACAGGGCTCGAGCCGGTACGGTGAACTCGGCCCGAATGCGCCCCGATTCCTGCTCCATGTGTACCATCTGGGCCTTGCGGCTGCCCAGGGCCTCCATCACCGGGCCGAATTTGGCCTCGGGCACGTCCACCACCAGGTACTCGTAGGGTTCTTGAATCTGGCCCTCGATCTCTTTGAACAGCACGCTGGGCTGGCCCACCGAGAACTCGAAGCCCTCGCGCCGCATGGTCTCGAGCAGCACCGACAGGTGCAGCTCGCCGCGCCCGTGCAGCTCGAAGGTATCGGGCGTGACCTCGATGACCCGCAGGGCCACGTTGGTCTCGAGCTCCTTCAACAGCCGCTCGCGGATCTGGCGGCTGGTCACGTACTTACCCTCCCGCCCGGCGAAGGGCGAGGTGTTGGGGGTCACGGTGATGCTCACCGTGGGCTCGTCCACCGCCAGGCGGGGCAGGGCCTCGGGGGCTTCGCGGGCCGCGATGGTATCGCCAATCTCGACGCCTTCCATCCCGGCGATGGCCACGATATCGCCGGGGGTGGCCTCGTCCACCTCGAGGCGCTCCAGGCCCCGATGGGTAAACACCGCCACCACCTTGAGGTCGCGGTTGCCGTGCTCCCCCACGATGGTCACAAACTGGTTTTTGCGCACCGTGCCGCGGTGCACCTTGCCCAGGGCAATCTTGCCCAAAAAGTTGGAGTAGTCGAGGTTGGCCACCCGAAGCTGGAAGGGGCCCTGGGCCACCTGGGGGGCCGGGATGTGCTTGAGGATGGTCTCGAAAAGGTCGGTCAGGTCGGGCTTGGGCTGGTCGCCCAGCCAGGCCGCGCCCTCGCGGCCAATGGCGTAGAGGTAGGGGAAGTCGAGCTGTTCGTCGGAGGCCCCCAGCTCGGCCATCAGGTCGAAGGTCTCGTTTAGAACTTCGTCGGGCCGGGCGTCTTTCTTGTCCACTTTGTTGATCACCACGATGGGCTTGAGGCCGGCCTCGATGGCCTTCTTGAGCACGAAGCGGGTCTGGGGCATGGGGCCCTCGGCAGCGTCCACCAGGAGCAGCACCCCATCCACCATCGAAAGCGCGCGCTCCACCTCGCCACCAAAATCGGCGTGGCCGGGGGTATCCACGATGTTGATCTTCACGCCCCCCCACTCCACCGCGGTGTTTTTGGCCAGAATGGTGATGCCGCGCTCGCGCTCGAGGTCGTTGGAGTCCATAATGCGCTCGCCCTCCGCCTCGTGGCGCGAGAGGGCTTTGGCCTGCTTGAGCATCGCGTCTACCAGGGTGGTCTTACCGTGGTCCACGTGCGCAATAATTGCGATGTTTCTGAGTTCCATTGTCTCTCCGGGAAAGGCTCGCGCGGCGGCGGGCAACCCTAGTAGTCTAGCCGATACGGGCAGCTTTGTATATGCCAGGCAACCTGGGCGAAAAGCGCCTGAACTCCTAGCGGTTTGCTCGGAGCCCTGCGCCTTGATTCGGCGACCAGCCGCTCGGGTCGCGCTGCCCTACTAGAGGCTCAGCAACCCATCGGCGGCCTTCTCGGCCAGCATCAGGGTAGGGATGTGGGTGTTGCCCCGCACCACCCCCGGCATCACCGAGGCATCCACCACATACAGGTTCTCGGTGCCGTAAACCTTCAGGTCTGCATCCACCACCTGCCCCATGCTGCAGGTTCCGGCGGGGTGGTAGAGGGTCTGGGCATAGCGGCGGATGTAGGCCTGGATCTCCGCAGCCTGCCGGGCGTGGGGCTGGCCGCGGTAGGGATCGAAGGCTTTTTGCGCGGCAATTTCGCGGGCGATCAGCACCCCGGCTTGCAGAACCTCGAGGTCGTGCGGCTCGCTCAGGTAGCGGGGTTGGATGAGGGGCGCGGCCTCCGGATCGGCGCTTCTGAGGGCAATAAAGCCCCGGCTCTGGGGGGCCACCAGGGTGGGGCCAATGGTGAAAAAGAAGCCTTCCTCGCGGTCGAAGCCGTGGTTGCTGAAAAAGGCCGGCCCAAAGTGAAACTGCAGGTCGGGTGCTTTGGCCTGGGGCTGGGTGCGCAAAAAGGCCCCGGCCTCGGCGATGTTGCTTACGAACGGGCCGCGCTGGGCCAGCAGGTAGCGCAGGATGTTGGCGAGGTTCTCGGCTTTGTCCAGGCTCACGGGCCGGGTGCTGTGCCAGATGACCGGCAGGGCCAGGTGATCCCACAGGTTCTGCCCTACCGGCAAATCCTGCCGCACCTCGATGCCGAGGGCTTTGAGGTGGTCGGCAGGGCCGATACCTGAGAGCATCAGGAGCTGGGGGGACTGCACCGCCCCGCTCGAGACGATCACCGCCCGGCGGGCCCGCACCTGCCAGCGCTGGCCCTGGTGGCGGTACTCCACCCCCACCGCTGTAGCCCCTTCAAACAGGATGCGGTGGGCCCGGGCCCCGGTCTGGGCATCCAGGTTGGGGCGCGGCAGGGCCGGGGTCAGGTAGGCCGCGGCGGCGCTGTGCCGGGCCCCGTTTTTCTGGTTGACATGGAACAGGCCCACCCCTTCTTGCTCGGGGCCGTTGAAGTCGTCGTTGCGCTTCAGGCCCCACTGCTGGGCGGCCTCGAGGAAGGCCTCGGTCAGGGGGTTGGTGTATTTGCGCACCTCCACGTGCAAAGGGCCCCGGTCACCGTGGTAGGGGGAGGGGCCCAGGGGGTGGGTCTCGAGCTTCTTGAAGTAGGGCAGCACCTCGGCAAACGACCACCCCGGCTGCTGCCAGTCGTCGTAGTCGCGGGGGTTGCCACGAATGACGATCATGGCGTTGATCCCGCTGCTCCCCCCCAGCCCCTTGCCCCGCGGCCAGTACAGGCTGCGCCCCTCCAGCTCGGCCTGGGGCTCGGTAAAAAAAGCCCAGTCGTAGGGCCCCTTGAACAGCTTGGGGAAGGCCGCCGGGGCCTTGCAGTACAGCCCCTGCATGGGCTCACCGGCCTCGAGCACCAGCACCGTCCGGTCGGGCCGGGCCGAGAGGCGGTTGGCCAGCACACACCCCGCTGCCCCGGCCCCTACGATAACGTAGTCGTATTCCTTTCTCACTGGGTTTTAGCATACCTCGAGACCTCCAGCCCCGTGCTATACTTCAGATTAGTTATGATTTATCGGACAACTCTAGCTGCTCGCGGACAGCTAACCCTTCCCAAAGAAATACGCGAAAAATTCGGAATTAAGGAAGGCGATCAAATTAATTTTGAGGTTACAGGCGATACCATCCGGCTAAAGGTGGTTCCCCGCATGCGCATTGAGGAACTGTTCGAGCAACTGCCCGGAGCGACGGTGCCCTATCCCGGCCCTGCGAAGGAGCGCGAGGTCATGCGGGCACGCCATGCGCGCAAGGAGCAGCGGTGAGTTCGGAACCGGCCCCGCTGTGCGTGCTGGACGCCAATGTCCTGCTGCGCTTCATCACCAAAACCCCGCTCGAGCAGGCCCTGCGGGCGCGCGACCTGCTGGCCTCGGGGCAACAAGGCGCGGTGCGCCTGGTGCTCGAGGCCCTTACCCTAGCCGACGTGGTGTATGTGCTAAAAAAACTGTACCAGATGGAATATACCGAGATCGAGGCGGCCCTGCTGCGGCTGTTTGCCTCGGGAGCGGTGGAGGTGGTGGAGCGGCAGCGCTGTGAGTCGGCCCTGGCCCTCCAGGTGCAGCACAACATAGACTTCGAGGACACTTACCTGGCCGTAATGGCCCAGGAACTGGGGGGCAGGGTCGCCTCCTTCGACCAGGACTTCAAAAAGCTGGGGGTAGGGTGGTTGCAGCCATAAGTTGAGGCCCCTCGCTGAACTATCGCACAGGTTTATCCCGGCCCCGGGCTTCGGGCCACCAGAACCCCACCCGCGCGCCCCCCTCGGGGCGGTTTTCAGCCCGCACTTGAGCGCCCATCACCCGGGCCACTGCAGCCACCAGGGCCAGGCCCAGGCCCACCCCGTCGCTTTGGTCGCTTTTGACGAAGGGCTCAAAGGCCCTGGGTTGCAGTTCCGGTGGGAAGCCGGGCCCCCGGTCGCATACCCAGAGCCAGAGGCCCCCAGCGTCGGGCTCGAGCTCCACCTTCTCCACGCCCCCGCCGTGCTTGGTGGCGTTCTGCACAAGGTTCTCTACAATAAGCGCCAGCAGATCGGGGTCGGCCTCCACCCAGCCGTCGCCCTCCACCCTAAGCCCGCGCTGTTGGAGGAAGGCGTTCAGGCTCAGCGGCTGGCCCCGCACCCGCCCTTGGCCCTCGAGGCGGGCCAGCGTCAGCAGGCCTTGCAGCAGCGACTCCATCCGGGCCGCCTCGCGCAGCGCCCCCTCGGTGGCCCGGGGCTCGCCGGGCCGGCGCTGCAAGACTTCCAGATACCCCTTGAGGGCCGCCAGGGGGTTGCGCAGTTCGTGGGAGGCCCCATAGGCAAAGCGCCGCGCGGCCTGCTCCTGCACCCTCGAGCGGTGCAAAGCGGCCTCGAGTTCACCCATCAGGGCGTTCATGGCCTCTACCGCCGGTCGCACCTCGGGCAGCCCCGGGGGCGGGAGGGGCTCGAGGTTTTCGGCATTGCGGCGGGCCAGCTCGCGCGAGAGGGTCTCCAGGGGCCGGAGTGAGCGGGTCAGGCCCCAGGCCCCCACGCTAAAGGCCAGCAGGGCCAGCACCCCCCCCAGCCCCAGATAAAGCTGCAACAGCCGCTGGGGCAGGGCCGCCACCTCCTCCAGGGGCGTGCCCAGACCCAGGCCCCCCTCCTCGCCGGGCAGCGCCACCCACAGCCAGTTGTCCCGCACCTGCCGAAAACCCCGCCCCGCTCGCAGGGCCTGCTCGAGGCCCTCGGGGAGCCGGTAATCGCCCAGGTCGGTAAAGGTTATGCGGCCCTCGGGGCCCAGAATAAAGCCCACCCCGCCAAACTCCTGCACCACCTGGGCCAGATCCTGAACCCGCACTATCCCCTGGCTGACCAGAAAACCCAGCCGGGCCAGCACCGCCCGCTCGAGGGCCTCCTGCACGGTGCGCTGGGCCTGCTGTACCGTCAGGGCTCCCAGCGGAAACAACAATAGCACCAGGGCCAGCAACAGCCACAGCAGAAGGCGCAGGCGGAGGGTCATGGCCGCTTAAGAATGTAGCCGTGCCCCCGCAGGGTGTGCAGCAGCATGGGTTCGCCCAGTTCCCGGCGCAGGGCCGAGAGGTGCACCTCGAGGGTGTTGGGCTCCACCTCCTGGCCCCAGACCCGCTGCATTAGGGTTTCCTTGGGCAGCAGGCGCTCGGCGTGCTCCAGAAAACACTGCAAAAGCTGCAGGGCTTTGGGCGAAAGCTCCAGCAGCCGCCCACCCCGGCGGGCCTCCATCCTGCCTGGATACAGCACCACATCAGCGTAGGAAAGCACCTCCTCCGGGCGCTTGCTGCGGCGCAAAAGGGCCTCGAGGCGGGCCACCAGCTCCGAGAGGGCGTAGGGCTTCACCAGGTAGTCGTCGGCCCCCTCCCGCAGGCCCTTGACCCGCCACTCCACCTCGTCCAGCGCGGTAAGCATCAGCACCGGCACCGCGCTTTGCCGGCGAATCTCGCGCAGCACCCCAAAGCCATCGCCGCCGGGCAGCAGCACGTCCAGTACCACCAGCTCGGGGTTTTCGGCCAGCCTGCGCAGCCCTTCGGCGCCGTTGGCTGCCTCGAGCACCGTGTAGCCCTCGAGCTCCAGCCCCAGGCGCAACGCCTCGCGCACCCCGGCATCGTCTTCGATGAGCAGCACCCGGGCCATGCCTCTATTCTGGCAGAAACCCCTGCCGCCCGTTAGGTGGACTCCCCGGCCTTGTCCGGTAAGCCCCGCACAAACAGGGCCACCCCTTCCTGCAAAAGCGCCTCGGCCGAGTAGCCGGGCATGTGCTGGGCGGTCATGTAGGCCCCGTGCACAATCGAGGCAAAGATAACCGCCAGGGCCCGGCCATGCCCCGGCGCAACCTGCTCCAGCAGCCCGGCCAGTTGTTCGATGCCACGCTGCATGGCCTCGCGGGCCAGCTTGACCGCCTCGAGGTCGCCGCCCCGGCGGCTCGAGTAGGCGGTCATCAGGGCGGTCAGGGGCTCCACCTGCCCCCGGTAGGCCAGGGCCAGGGCCATCAGGCGCTGGTGCAGCGTGCCCGGCTGGGCCAGGGCCCGCTGGGTCTCGGCAAAGCCCTCCTGCAACAAAGCCTCCAGCAGCTCGCGCTTGGAAGCGAAGTGGTGGTACACCGCGGCCTTGGTCAGGCCCAGGGTGCGGGCCAGGTCTTCCAGGCTGGTTGCGGCATACCCCCGCTCTGCAAACGCTTTACGGGCGCTCTGCAAGAGGGCTTGGCGGGTGTCCATGCAGCTATAGCCTACGCCTCCTGCCTCGGGCCGGGGTGTGGTTTCCACAACACTGGCGTTCAGGGCAGCTTCCTTCAGAAAAGGTAGTTCACCCCAAAGCGGAGCTGGATACCGAAGGCTGTACCGTAAATGCCCGTAGCATCGCTGGCCAGGTAAAGGGTTGGCACGGCCTCGGCAAACAGGCCCGTATCGCTGGCGGTGCTGTAGCTAACCCCAGCCAGACCCCGAATACCAAAAAAGTTCAGCGCCCCCAGGCCCACCCAGTTGCCCCCCAGACCCCCATACGGCAGCAGGCGGCCCGTCCCAAAAGGAAAGAGCAGGTCGGCGCCGAGCTCGAGGAAGCTGGGGCTCAACCCGATGCCCACACTGGCCCGCGCCCCAAGACCACCGCCCAGGTTGTAGCTGCCAGCCTGCAGCATCAGGCTGGTAAGAGAGGTTCCTTCCACCCACTGAAATACCAGGCTGGCCCCCGCGAAAGGCCTGGCGCTTTGGGCAAGGGCCGTCCAACCCAGGCATAGCAGGAAAAACACTGCGATTTGTTTGCCCATGATGGGGCTATTTTATGCCGTTTTTAAGACTCCCAGAGCCCGACCCCGTGTTACATAAAGATTTCATTAGCCGGCCCTAAGACTTCCCGCGCACCCCCCTCCCTAGACTGCCAATTATGCTTATGCGCCCCGCGTACCTGGCCCTGCTGCTCCCCCCGCTGCTGGCGGCCTGCGGCGGCCAGAGCGTCTTCCGACCCCCCAACACACCCCCACCCCCCGCCCCCGGTGAAAGCTTTAGCCTGGCCGCCGATCCCTTCACCCTGTCCCGGGGCGGCACCGCCACCCTCACGGTGCGGGTGACCTTCAACGCCAGCAACCTGACGCGGGTTTTTTTGAGGTACCAGAGCAACACCGGGGGCCTCGAGGTCACCCCCGTAGAACAAAACGCCGTGCGGGGCAGCGCCAACACCCAGAGCGCCACTTTTACCGTAACCGACCGCGGCGTAGACCCCATGGAAAAGAGGCCCTTTTTCTACATCTATGGCATCGCCTGCACCAGCAACGGCTGCAGCGGCCAGTCCCAGCGCAGCATCACCATACAGTGGAGCATGCCCTAATACCGCTTCCGCTTGAATCCTTCGCCGTCGGGTGTAGTCATGGGTGAAGGATACCCACGGGAAGCTTCACCCCCTGGCCCGTCGTCGCTAATCAAAACGATACCGCTATGCGCTGCAAAAGAACCACCGGCGAGGCACCACCCGCCGGTTGGTGATGGGCCTCTTTAGTTCACCGTGCCCAGCGCGCCCTCGAGCTCGACATCCTGGGTACTGCCACCACGCACATACAGCCCGCGCCAGGCATCCTCGGTGGTGAAGAAGCCGTCCAGGCGCAGGTCGGTCCCGGGTTTGATGTACTGCTTAAGGGGGCCAATCCCCGAGTTGCGGTCGCCGGCGATGTAAGGCCCATCGCCGTACAGGTTGGTCTCGAAGTAGCCGTCGCCGTCGGGGTCGAGTTCGGGCTTGTAGCGCAGCCGCAGGTTCATGATTTGCAGCGTGCGGCGGGTGCTGGAGGAGTTGTTGGTGACCAGATCGGTGCAGTGAAGCGCGTTGCAGGCGGTGGCCGGGTTCTGGATGTCAATGCCCATGCCGGGGCCGCTAAACTCCATGCCTAAGGCCTTGACCAGGCCCCCATCCCACTGTTCGTAGCCCGAGTTGTTGGCGGCGATGCGGATGCGCTTGGAGGCCCGGGTGGTGCTTTGCAATTGCTGGCCGATCTGCTCCTGGGTGACCTGCTGGCCGGTGCGGGGGTCGGTGCAGGTGTTGGCGAAGAAGGGATTGTCGCCCTGGTTCTGCCTCGAGGCCCCAAAGTCGCCTTTGTAGTTGAGCTCGGCCAGCTTCTCGCCGGTGCGCCAGCGCGTAGCCACCACCACCACGGTGTGGAAGCGGGCGCAGACCCGCTGGTCGGTGCTGGTCTCGGAGTGGATGTTGAAATACCAGCCGATCTCGCCGTCGCGGATGGCAAAGCCCTTAAAGCCCTCGGCCCGCTCAGGCTGGTTGTTGGTGTACTGTGCGGTGTAGAGGAAGGGGGCCTGGTAGCCGATCAGGCCGGGGTCGGCGTTGTGGTCGTGGCGGTAGTAACACCAGTAAACCGGGTCGATCTGGGGGTGCCAGCTTGGGTAGTTGCGCCCATCCGGCCCTTTGGCCTGCCAGAGGTTTTCGAGCCAGGAGGGGCAGGTGGTGTTGGGCACCGGCCGTTCGGTGATGCCGCTGGGCAGGGGGGGTTCTGCCGAAGGTTGCCCGTTGCCTTCGGCCAGCAGCACCCAGTACTCACCCTTGCCCTCAGGGGAGCCCAGGGTGATCTCACCAGCCCGGAAGGTACGGGTATAGGTGTTGAACTTCTTGCCATCGGCAGCGGTGGTCTCCCCTTTCTGCCAACCCGCCAGCCACAGCGCCGAGTGTTCCCAGGCCACCACCACCGTGGCGGGGCGGGTCAGGCTCAGGCGCAGCCAGTCGGCCCGCGAGACGCTCGAGCCGGGCACGTCCAGGATGTCCCAGCCGGCGTACTGGGTAAAGCGCGGCCCCGAGGGCTGGCTGGGGTTGTTGGGGTTGCGGTTTTTGTCGGCCTGGCGCGGCCAGTAGCGCAGCCCGCTGTAGCTGGCCCGCAAGCGCCCGTCCTCTTCGCTCACCACCAGGTAGCGGTTGAGCAGGGTCAGGGGCAGGTTGGTGGGGTGCTGGGTGAGGGGCTCGGCCAGGAAGGGGCCGTTGGAGCTATCGGGGGTGGGGTTGTCGGTGTACTCCCCGCCGCAGGCCCCCAGCAGCAGGCCCAGGCCGCCCAGCAGCAAAAGCATTTTGGTTCGTCGCATTGGTCTTCCTCCTGTGCCCTGCTCGAGCTGTGAACAACCCTTAGCCACCAAAGTACAAGGTGTTTTGACCGTTACTTTTCTGGATTAACCACAGCTTAAGAATGAAAGCCAGATTGGCTCAGAAAGTCCTAACCAAACTCACACACGGGCTTCCCAGGCACTGCAAGATTAAGCCACCCACCCGGCCAGGCTCCCAAAGATTGCGTAAAATACATGGGCGCATGGACGAGGCCCTTTTTTTTGCAGGCATGGCCGGCCAGATGGGCGCACCCGACGCCTACCGTACCGCCGATTTGCAGGCCCGGGTGCGCCGCCACTTCCCCGACCTGATGGCCGGTTTGCAGGCGGTCTACCCCCAGGCCCCCGCCGTGGCCGGGCGGGCGGCCCAGGTGATTGGGCGGAACCTGGCCGAGCGCCCGGCCGAACTGCTGGCTCTGGACCTCGAGCGCATCCACACCCCGGACTGGTTTCAGCAACCCCATATGCACGGCTACATCGCCTACGCCGACCGGTTCGCGGGCACGCTAAAGGGTGTTGGACAGCACATCGGCTACCTGAAGGAACTGGGCATCCGCTACCTGCACCTGATGCCTTTGCTGCTCCCGCGCGAGGGCGAGAACGACGGCGGCTACGCGGTGGCCGACTACCGGCAGGTGCGCCCCGACCTCGGCAGCATGGAGGACCTCGAGGCCCTCTGCACCCAGCTCCGCCACGAAGGCATCAGCCTTTGCCTGGATCTGGTGCTCAACCACGTGGCCCGCGAGCACCCCTGGGCCCAGGCCGCCCGGCGTGGCGACCCCAGGTACCGCGCTTATTTCTACATCTACCCCGACCGCACCCTCCCCGACGCCTTCGAGCGCACCCTGCCCGAGGTCTTCCCCGACTTCGCCCCCGGCAACTTCACCTGGGACGAGGAGCTGCAGGGCTGGGTCTGGACGACCTTCAACCGCTGGCAGTGGGACGTGAACTGGAGCAACCCCGAGGTGTTTCTGGAGTACCTCGACCTGATTCTGTGGCTCGCCAACAAAGGGGTGGAGGTCTTCCGGCTGGATGCCATCGCCTTTACCTGGAAGCGCCTGGGCACCCACTGCCAGAACCAGCCCGAGGTGCACGCCCTCACCCAGGCCCTGCGGGCCGCGGTGCGCATCGCCGCGCCGGCGGTGGCCTTCAAGGCCGAGGCCATCGTGGCCCCGGAAGACCTGATCGCCTACCTGGGTAGCGGGAAGCACTACGGCAAGGTGAGCGAGCTGGCCTACCACAACACCCTGATGGTGCAGATCTGGAGCAGCCTGGCCAGCCGCGACACCCGGCTTTTTACCCAGGCCCTCCGGCGCTTTCCGCAAAAACCCCCCAGCACCGCCTGGGCCACCTACCTGCGCTGCCACGACGACATCGGCTGGGCCATCTCCGACACCGACGCCGCCGCGGTGGGCCTGAGCGGCCCGGCCCACCGGCGCTTTTTATCGGACTTTTACAGGGGCGAGTTCCCGGGCTCGTTCGCTCGAGGCCTGCACTTCCAGGAGAACCCCGCCACCGGCGACCGGCGCACCTCGGGCAGTGCGGCCAGCCTGGCCGGGCTGGAGGCCGCGCTCGAGTCCGGGAATCCCCGCCTGATCAACCTGGCCATCGAGCGCATTCTGCTGGCCCACGCGGTCTTTATCGGCTATGGGGAGGGCATCCCGCTCATCTACATGGGCGACGAGCTGGGGATGCTCAACGACTACGACTACGCCCAGGAGCCCGCCCACCAGGACGACAACCGCTGGCTGCACCGGCCCAGAATGGACTGGGCCAAAGCCCAGAAGCGCCACCAGGAAGGCACCGTGGAGCACCGGATTTTCCACGGCATCAAAGGGCTCTTGCAGGCTCGAGCCCGCATCCCCCAGATGCATGCGGCCTTCCCTACGCAGGCCCTCTGGCAACCCAACCCCCACCTGCTTCTGCTCAGGCGTGAACACCCCCAGGGCCGGCTGGTGCAGGTCTACAACTTCAGCGAGCAGGATCAGCCCTTCCCCTTCGAGGCCCTTCAGCAAGAAGGCATCGTGCAGCCCTTCGACCAGATCACCCAGGCCCCGGCCCCGGCCTATCTGGGGCCCTATGCCCGGCTATGGCTGACCCAGCGCCCGGTATAAAGGAGCGCGTTATGGAATGGTGGAAAACCGCAAGCATCTATCAGATTTACCCGCGCAGCTTTCAAGATTCCAACGGCGATGGGATTGGCGACCTGCCAGGCATCCGTAAGCGCCTCCCCTACATCCGCGACCTGGGCTTCGACGCCATCTGGCTCTCGCCCTTTTACAGGTCGCCCATGAAGGACTTCGGCTACGACGTGGCCGACTACTGCGACGTAGACCCCATCTTCGGCACGCTCAAAGACTTCGACGAGCTCCTGGCCGAGGCCCACCGGCTGGGCCTCAAGGTGCTCATCGACTTTGTGCCCAACCACACCTCCGACCAGCACCCCTGGTTTTTGGAGTCCAGGAGCAGCCGCGACAACCCCAAGCGCGACTGGTACGTCTGGCGCGACCCCGCCCCGGACGGAGGCCCCCCCAACAACTGGCAGGCCCACTTCGGCGGTCCCTCCTGGACGCTGGACGAAAAGACCGGCCAGTACTACCTGCACCAGTTCCTGCCCGAGCAGCCCGACCTCAACTGGCGCAACCCCGAGGTACGCCAGGCCATGTACGACGTAATGCGCTTCTGGCTGGACAAGGGGGTGGATGGTTTCCGCGTTGATGTGATCTGGCTGCTGGTGGAGGATGCGCTCTTCCGCGACGAGCCCGACAACCCCCAGTACAAGCCCGGCGACATTGACCGCTTCCGCCATATCCACATCTACCAGGAAGACCAGCCCGAGACCCGCGAGATTGTGCAGGAGATGCGCGCCGTGCTGGACGAGTACCCCGGCAACCGGGTGATGATTGGGGAAATTTACCTGCCCTACCACCAGCTTATACCCTACTACGGCACCCCGGAGCGACCCGGCTGCCACCTGCCCTTCAACTTCCACCTGATTTCCAGGGGCCTGAACAACTGGACGGCTGAGAACATCCGCAGCATTGTGGAGGAGTACGAGGCCAGCCTGCCCCCGTTCGCCACCCCCAACTGGGTGCTGGGCAACCACGACCAGCACCGCCTGGCCACCCGCATCGGGCACGAGCAGGCCCGGATCGCGGCCATGCTGCTTTTTACCCTGCGGGGCTCACCCACCTGGTACTACGGCGACGAGATTGGCATGGTGAACGGAGAGATCCCCCCTGAGAAAGTGCAGGACCCCGCGGCCCTGCGCCAGCGCGGGGCCGCGGGCGAACACGGCCGCGACCCCGAGCGCACCCCCATGCAGTGGACCCCCCACGCCTATGCCGGCTTCAGCACCCGTGAGCCCTGGCTCCCCATCAACCCGGACTACCCCGAGCGCAACGTGGAGGCCCAGGACGCCGACCCCTTCTCGATGCTGACCCTGGTGCGCACCCTGCTGGTGGTGCGCAAGGAAACGCCGGCCCTCCTGCACGGGGCCTACCAGAGCTACAAGGCCCCCCAGGGGGTGTTCGCCTACCTGCGTGGGGGGGAGGTGCTGGTGGCGCTGAACTTTACCCAGAAGCCCCAAGCGCTCTCGACACCCGGCGGGGAAATTCTGCTTTCGACCCATCTGGATCGCTACGGGAAGGTGGAAGGGGTGCTCGAGCTGCGGCCCCACGAAGGCCTGATTGTAAAGCTATGACCCGCGTGCTGTTCGTTTGCATGGGCAACATCTGCCGCAGCCCCATGGCCGAGGGCATCTTCCGTCGCAAGCTGCGCGAGCGGGGGCTGGAGGGGCAGTTTGAGGTGGACTCCTGCGGTACGGGCGGCTGGCACGCGGGCGAGCCCGCCGACCCCCGCACCCAGGCCGTGCTGAGCAAGTACGACGCCCATTTTCCCCATGTGGCCCGCCAGGTTCGTGCAGAAGACCTGCTGTACTTCGATCACATCTTTGTGATGGATAGGGAAAACCTGCGCACCCTCGAGCGCATGTTTCCCGCCCATCGGGGCAAGGCCCGGCTGCTTTTGGACTTGAACGGCGGGGGCGAGGTGCCCGACCCCTACTACGGCGGGCCCCAGGATTTTGAGGCGGTTTATCAGATGCTCGACGGGGCCCTCGAGGCCTTCTTCCAGAAGCACACAGCGACCTGATCGCTAAGGCTCAGGGCAGGTTTTTCAACCACTGCCGGTACTGCTCAATCTCGCGGCTCTGTACGGTGATGACACCCTGGCAGAAGCGTTTGAGTTCGGCCCTGGCCGCCTTTTGCAAACACAGCCTGGACATATCCACGGCATCCTGGTGGTGGGGAATCATGCCCTGCAAAAAAGCCCGGTCGGGGGAGCTGCCGTGCCCCGGCATCATGCCCATCATGGCAGTGTCCATCATGGCCTGCATGTCTGCGCGCATCATCGCCATGTAGCGCTGGCTGGGGGCTACGCCGTACCAGCTTCTAAGCCAACCGGTAAGCTGGGTAATTTCCTTGTTCTGCACCGCGATAATTTCCTGGGCGGCTTTGCGGATGCGGGCGTCTTTGGAAACCTTCAGAATGGCCTGGGCCATCTCCACCGCCCCCTTGTGGTGGTCAATCATCATGGACATATAGGCGATGTCGAAGTCGCGCCCCTGGAGCTTTTGCAGCTCGGCCGTGGCCTGCATGGTCATACCCCCATGGCCTGTGTGATCCATCTGGGCAAAGCTCAATCCCAAAAGAACAAAAACCATCCACAATCTGCGCATCATGTATCCTCCCTTGTTTCTTTTTGCTCGACTTTCTTTATTCGGCTTCTACCTGCAAGACCCCCATCATGCCACGATCTTCGTGCTCGACGATATGGCAGTGGTAC
Organism: Meiothermus ruber DSM 1279; assembly: GCF_000024425.1. NCBI lineage: Bacteria > Thermotogati > Deinococcota > Deinococci > Thermales > Thermaceae > Meiothermus > Meiothermus ruber. The sequence goes on along the minus strand of NC_013946.1, from coordinate 272,942 downwards.
ACCGTGGTGCCAATAAAGTCGCGAAAGGGGATGGCAATGCGCACCACGTCATTTTTCTTTAGGTTGACGGTGTCCTTCCAGGCCCGGTAAGGCTGGGGCCTACCGTTGATCGAAAGCACCTGGAATGGGTAGGTGTGTAGGTGGAAAGGGTGATCCATGTCGGTTTTATTAATCAGCTCCCAAACCTCGAGGGTGCCCCGTCGAGCCCGCACATCTACCCGGCCTGGATCAAACATCCGACCGTTGATGAAAAATTCAGCCTGCATCATACGTTCACCCAGCTCAAAGCGGCGGGTAGCGGCCACCTTGGTAAGGTCGAGCCGCTCGACCGTGGCCAGGGAAGTAGGTAGGGGCAGCGGCTTGGGGTTGGGCGGTGCGACGATGGTTAGAAGGGTCTCGAGGCGGCTTGGCCCCATCCCCATCATCATACCCTGCATTGCCAGCGTACTTTGCTCCCCTCCATGGCTCATTCCACCCATGCCCTGATGATTCATCATCCCCATCCCGCCACCGTGCATCATCATCGCACCCCGATCGTAGGGCAAGGCCTGTAGGCGGAAGCTGCCTGCCTGGGTTAGGCGTATTAGCACTTCGGCCCGCTCACCCGGGGCCAGCAGGAGCTCGCGAAGCTCCACCGGCTTCTCGACAAAACCGCCATCGGTGGCAATCAGGTAAAGGGGATGGTTTTCCAGGGCCAGCCGATAGTAGCGGGCGTTGCTGGCATTCAAGATGCGCAATCGCAAAGTTCCCCGCTGGGCCCGCAAAGTCGGGCGAATTACGGCATTGACGGTCAGTAGGTCCCCCTCCTTGCCGTTCATCCAGTCCATCGGGGTGAAAGGGGCAATGCGGCTGCCAGAAAAAGCGAAGTCCTTTAGCACCAGTACGTGCTCTTCAGCTTCTCTTAGTTCGGGTATGGCATCCACAGGGCCCTCTACCACGATGAGACCGAGCAACCCCGCATATAGCTGTTCGGCCACCCTTCCGTGGATATGGGGATGGTACCAGTAGGTGCCCGCCGAACCTTTGGGAACCGTGAACTCGTACATACGGCTCTGACCAGGCTGAATCTGGGCCAGGGGATCGTCTACCTCGGGCGATACGTGCAGTCCGTGCAGGTGTAGGTTGGTTACCTGGGTCAGGTGGTTAGTGAACTGCAGCCGCACCGTCTCCCCTTCCCGGAGTCGTAGGGTTGGCCCTGGCATGCCCCCGTAAGTCAGCAGGGTTACGGGCTTGCCGCCTATGCTTAGATTGCTCTCCCTGGCGGCAAGGCTGGCTTCAACCAAGCCTGATTCGAGTCGCCTGAGTGGAAGCAACTTGGGCTCGGGGAAGGCCAGGGTTCCCTGGGCCAGGCCGGGCCAATGGGCTCCTACCAGGGCACTGCCCAGGCCAGCGCCCAGTAGTTTGATGGTGTTGCGTCGGGTTAGCTTCATTGGGATTCTCCCCGTGTGTGGAAGCTCGAGGGTTATCTATCGCTTCCAGCGCCATTGTGCAGAAGGGGTGTTAAGGCTTTGTAAAGTCTTAGGCCCTGGGCAGGGTAAACCAGAAGCAACTTCCCTTGCCCACTTCACTCTCGAAGCCCATCTGACCGCCCATGGCTTCAACCAGGCCCTTGGCAATGGTAAGGCCCACGCCACTACCCCCTGTATGGCGGCTGCGGGCAGGGTCGGCTCGATAAAAACGCTCGAAAATGCGGGGCTGGTGCTCGAGCGGGATTCCCACACCGGTATCACACACACAAATGCGCACGTGGTGCGACTGAAGGCTGGCGCTGAGCACGACCTCCCCTCCGGCTGGGGTATAGCGCAGGGCGTTGGAAAGCAGGTTGGAAAGCACCTGTTGTAGGCGCAACGGGTCGGCCCACAGCGCAACGGAAGAAGGGAGGGGATTTAGCTTTAGAGCCACCCCACAGGCCTCAAAGGCCGTCGCGTAGCGCTCGAGTGCTTCCTGGAAAGCGGCTTCTACAGCGACCACCTGGGGGTGCAGCTCCACCGCCTGGGCCTCGATGCGGGACACCAGGGCCAGATCGTCAATCAGGCGGCCCATGGCCCGCACCTCGCGTTCGATATGAGCTGCCGCTTGTTCGGGCGGCAAAACCCCATCTGCTAGGGCCTCGCTGTAGCCCTGCAGCGCGCTCAGGGGGGTACGCAGCTCATGGGCCACGCTACTCAGCAGTTCCGTGCGGTGTTGTTCAACTTTTTCCAGGGCCTCGGTCATTCGGTTGAAGTCCTGGGCCAGCGAGGCCAGCTCGTCGTCGCCCTGGACTTTTAGACGGTTTTGATACTGGCCCAAGGCTATCGCCCGGCTCCCCTGCGCAAGCTGGCGCACGCTTTGACTGATGCGCCTCGAGGCCAGCCAGGCCATAAGGCCCGCCAGCAACCCGGCCAAAGGCAGCGAGGCCAGCCAGGCCGTGGTCAGAGTCGAACGCAACCCGCGCTCGAGGTCGCTGCGCAACTCCAAGCTCTGGCTCCCCATCAGGGTCATCATCTGCTCGAGGTGGCTGCGGTAAAACCGGGGTGCAAGCCACTCGGCAAAGGCCAGCAAGGCCACCAGGGCCACCAGGGCCACCAACCAGTGGGTAATGAACAGGCGTACAAACATCATTCTCCCCGAAAGCGGTAGCCCACGCCGCGCACCGTCTCGATATACAGGGGGTTCTCCGCATCTTCTCCTAGCTTTTTACGCAAGCCTGCCACATGCACATCCACCACCCGATCCACCCCGGGAAAATCGCTCCCCCATACCCGCTCGAGCAGGCGTTCGCGACTCCACACCAGCCCCGGGTGCTGGGCCAGCGTCAGCAGCAGGTCAAACTCCAGCTTGGACAGGTTGAGGGCCTGCCCTTTGAAAAGGGCTTCGCGTTGACGGGGCCGTAAGATGAGATCGCCAAACACCAGTTCCTGTTTGAAGCCGCTACGGCGTAGTAGGGCCCGCACTCGAGCCACCACCTCACGGGGGCTAAAGGGTTTTGTGACGTAGTCGTCCGCGCCGAGCTCAAGCCCCTGGATGCGTTCTGCTTCTTCACCTCGAGCCGTCAGCATCAGCAAGGGCAGGTCGGGGTAGTCCCGGCGCAACTCCTGGGCTACTTGCCAGCCTGTAAGCTGGGGTAGCATCAGATCCAAAATCACCACATCGGCTTGGGGAAGGAGCTGAAGGGCCTCGAGCCCGTTGGTGGCCTCCAGCACCTCGCAGCCTTCTTGCCGCAAATACACCCCCAGCACCTCGCGAATAGCGGGGTCATCGTCTACAAGCAGCACCCGGGCCATACCTTATTGTGCGCCAGGCTTGGTTAAGCTTCCATAAAGAGCACATTGTTATGCACCAACTCCCTTTGTAAGCTCCCGAGGTCGGGATCTCACCCCCAGCAGCAGGGCGTTCAGCGTCACGATCACCGTCGAGGCGCTCATCAAGAGCGCCGCCCACTCGGGCCGCAGCAGCAGGCCGTAACTGTTGTAGAGCACTCCTGCCGCGATGGGGATGGCGAGCACGTTGTAGATGGCCGCCCAGAAGAGGTTTTGCTTGATCTTGCCGCGCACCTTGCGGGCCAGTTGGATGGCCTTGGCCACGTCGGCGGGGTCGTTCTTCACCAGCACCACCTCGGCGGACTCCACCGCTACATCCGTTCCTGCCCCGATGGCGATACCTACGTCGGCCTGGGCCAGTGCGGGGGCGTCATTCACCCCGTCGCCGACCATCGCCACCTTACGCCCCTGGGCCTGTAATTCCTTGACCTTGGCGGCCTTGTCCTCCGGCAGCACCTCGGCGATCACCGTATCTATGCCAATCTGTCGAGCCACAGCCTCGGCGGTGCGGCGGTTGTCTCCGGTGAGCATCACCGTCTCGATACCCAGCGCATGGAGCAACCCGACCGCTCGCTTGGCCGATTCGCGCACGGCGTCGGCCACCGCCACCACCCCAGCAGCCCGGCCATCCACCGCTACAAACATAGCCGTCTTGCCATCAGCAGAAAGCTGGGCTGCGCGTTCCTCGAGCGCCTCCACTGCCACCTTTTCCCGCTCCATCAGCTTCTTGTTGCCGATGAGCACCCTCTGCCCGTGCACCTTCGCCACCACCCCGTGACCCGGCACCGAGTCGAATTCCTCCGGCTGGTTCAGGGTCAGGCCCTGCTCACGGGCCGCCCGCACGATGGCCTCGGCCAGGGGGTGCTGCGAGGGCAGGTCGGCCGAGGCCGCCAGGCGCAGCAGTTCCTGCTCCGCCATGCCCCCAGCAGTGATCAGGTCGGTGAGGGCCGGTTTGCCCTCGGTGAGGGTGCCGGTCTTGTCGAAGATCACTGTGTCCACGCCCGCCGTGGCTTCCAGCGCCGTCGCGTTCTTGAACAGCACGCCCTCCCGGGCGGCCACGCCTACCCCTACGGTGATGGCGGTGGGGGTGGCCAGGGCCAGGGCGTCGGGACAGGCGATTACGATGGCCGAGACACCCGCGGTGAGGGCGAAGACCAGCCCCTGCGCGGCAAAGAAGTACCAGAACACGAAGGTCAGCAGGCCTGACCCCAGGGCGATGAACACCAAATACTTCCCGGCAATGTCGGCCAGGCGCTGGGCCGGAGCCTTGGAGGCCTGGGCGTTCTGCACCATCTGCACGATGCGCGAGAGGGCCGTGTCGGCCCCTACTGCCGTGGCCTCGAAGGTGAAAGCCCCGGTCTGGTTGACGCTCCCCCCGATCACCTTAGAGCCGGGAGCCTTGGCTACGGGGATGGGTTCACCGCTGATCATGGACTCATCGACGTAGCTCTGACCTGAGAGCACCACTCCATCTACCGGAACCCGGTCGCCCGGTTTGACCACAATTACGTCCCCTACAACCACCTGCTCGAGCGGGATTTCCACCTCCTGCCCCCCCCGCAGAACCCGGGCCGTGGCCGGGGCCAGTTTCAGCAGCGCCTCCACCGCCCGCCCGGTAGCGAAGCGCGAGCGCATCTCCATCCAGTGCCCAGCCAGGCTGAAGGTGGTGAGCATCGCGGCGGCCTCGTAGAAGACCTCGCCCTCGAAAAGGAAGGTGGCTGCCACCGAGAAAGTCCAGGAGACCAGAATGCCCGTGGCGATGAGGGTCATCATGTTGGCCTCGCCGCGCCGCAGTGCCCGCCAGGCCGCACGTATGAAGGGCCAGCCACCCCACCACACCACGGGGGTGCTCAGCAGGAAACCCCACAGTCCCATCGAAATACCAAAGGGTGGCATCTCAGGGAAACCCAGGGATCCGCCGATGGGTGAAAAGATCACGATGGGCAGGGTCAGCAAGAGCGAGACCACGAAGCGCCGCAGCATGTCAGCCACCATCGCCGCCCCATGCCCGGCGTGAGCGTCGTGCACTGGCGGCATGGCCGCGTGGTCGTGGGCTTTGGTCGGAGCAGTACGGTGTGCGTGGGGCTCTGTTACGACCTCATGGGCTGGGTGGTGATGGGGATGCGTGTGTGGCTGGTCATCCGAGCCGACCCTGGGATGGCCGGGCTGGCAGACCGAGGCCTCACATTCCTGGCAGGCGCAGCTATAGCCGCCCCGCTCGAGCCGCTCGCGCAAGTCCTGGGCACTGATTTGTCCAGGATCGAAACTGATGTGCGCTAGGGCGCGGGTGCGGTCGAGGTGGACGCTGCTGACGCCGGGCAGCCGGGCCAGGTGGCGTTCCAGGTCGGCTTGTTCGGAAGCGTCGTGGCAGTTTTTGAGGCTGAGCTCGAGTAACGCTTCGGGCAGGTGGGGATCGTGGTCTGCTTTCGACATGACTGAATCTCGTTGGGAGGTTTCTCTCTTTATTCCAACCCACCTGGGGTGGGGTATTGGATTGGTTTAGCCCTGTGGCTTACAAATCACCAACACCGGAATTGCCGCGATCAACTCTTCTTTGCTCTCGTAAGAAGGCCGCAGGAAGACCAACGTGGCGTTGGTCCAGTCTTGCACAGCGGCGATTTCGGTGTCGACGGGCAGCTTGAGGTGGGGATAGGCCCCGTACTCGACGTACATGCCGAAGCGCTCGGCCACGGCCACCCCTCACTTCGTTCGGCGAAACCACGCCTCGAGCGCCAGCACCTTGGGCAAGTCGAAGCGGACGACAAAGGGCAGAAGAAAAGCAGGCTTGCCGCAACTACCGCCCAGTCCCACCATCGGGAAGCCCGCGAGGCTGGGGGTTTGGTACTTGCGGCAGCGCTCGAGAAAGGCTTCGCAGTCGCGCACGAGGCCTTTACTGGCCTTGAGGCTGGCAACGTACTGACCCAGTGAAGCTTCGGTGATTGCCACGGTTTCTCCTCGAATCGCAATCCTAACCTGGCACGCATGTTCACTACTCGCCCAAGAAGACCCCATGCCAGGTGTGGATCCAGACCTCACCGGTATAGGCGCTCACCGACATCATGCCCTCGATCTCCTTGCGGCCAAAGTCAAAGGTGTAGTAACCGCTGAAAGCCTGGCCCTCCATGACCCTGGCTCCCGGCAGGTAGCCCTTGAGAAACTGTTCGGCCAGCTTCTGTGCGGCAGCCTTGTCGTAGCGCACAGCTACAGAAGGCTGGACTTGCATCATGCCCATGCCCCAGCGGGTGTTCCACATCATGTTGGGGCCGGGCTCGAGGTAGACGCTACCGGTGTAGCGATCGGCCAGGATCTCCACCAGCCCGTTCCCCTTGGCATCAACTACCTGGGCGTAGTAGTTTTCGCTGAAGCTCATGAAGTCCTTGAGCCTGGCCTCGGAACCGAAGCGTTTAGCGAAGGACTCGAGGCGAGCCCTGGCTTCGGCAGGGGGGATGGGCTGGGCTTGGGCGGGGTAAACGCTCATCATGCCCATTCCTCCACCCATCATTCCAGGGCCGTATCCGTAGCCGTGCATGGGGCCCCCGTAGCCCCACAGACCCTGGGTGAGGACAACGCCTACCAAAACCAGGCCTGTGATTCCCACCCAGAGCATCTCGCGTCGCATGTCAGACCTCCTCACCCATTCAGGTCGTGCTTCATGCGCTCGAAGGTCTCCTTATCGATCTCTCCTCTGGCGTAGCGTTCCCGCAGGATCTCCAGGGCGCGGTCTCTTCCCTCGCTCGAGGCTGGGCGGGAGAAAGCCCGCACCAGAAGGTAGATCAGTAGCACCAGGATGGCAAGCTGAATCAGCATGCCCAGCCAACCCCAGCCGCCCATCATGCCATAGCCATAAGGCCACCAGTGCATCATCTTCAACCTCCTTTCTCACCATAGGGGGGTGTTGTTAAGCTGGTATAAAGCACTCGAGTAAACGTTAAACGCTCCAGCGAGGCCTTTATCCCATTTCCCGTACCAGCTTTCCCATTGTGGTTTGTTCACCCGGCCCAAAGGGCGGCCTGAAAGCGCGCAGGCGCAGCGCGTTGGACAGCACAAACAGCGAGGAGAGGCCCATGGCCGCCCCGGCCAGCACCGGCGAAAGGAGCCAGCCCGTGAGAGGGTACAGGGCCCCGGCGGCCACCGGAATCAGGAGCACGTTGTAGGCAAAGGCCCAGAACAGGTTGAGCTGGATGTTCCTGAGGGTGGCCCTCGAGAGCGCCAGGGCATTGGGCACGCCGCGCAGATCGCCCGAGATCAAAATTACGTCGGCAGTCTCGATGGCTACGTCGGTGCCGGTGCCGATGGCGATACCCACATCGGCCTGGGCCAGCGCGGGGGCATCGTTGATGCCATCGCCCACGAAGGCCACCTTGTGGCCCTTGGCCTGCAACGTCCGTACCGCTTCGGCCTTGCCGTGGGGCAGAACTTCGGCCAGCACCTCGTCGAGGCCAAGCTGCCGGGCGATGGCCTGGGCGGTGCGGGTATGGTCGCCGGTAATCATGGCCACCCGCAAACCCAGGCGGTGCAGGGCGGCCACAGCCTCCGCGCTGCCGGGCTTGAGGGGGTCGGCCACGGCCAGGATGGCGGCCAGTTTTCCGTTGATGGCCGCGTAGAGGGGGCTTTTACCGGCTTCGGCCAGCTTCTGGGCCAGCGCCGCCAGGGTGTGCACCTCGAGGCCCAGTTGAGCCATATAGCGATCGGCCCCCACCTCCACCCGGTAGAGGCCCACCCGACCCCTCACCCCAAAGCCGGGGAAGGCCTCGAAATCTTCCGGCTCGGCCAGCTCGAGGCCCCTGGACCGAGCCGCGCGCACGATGGCGCGGGCCAGGGGATGTTCGGATTTCTGCTCGACCGAGGCCACCAGGCGCAGCACCTCGGCTTCGTCGAAGCCTTCCAGCACCTCGAGGTCGGTGAGTTCGGGCCTGCCCTGGGTGAGGGTTCCGGTCTTGTCGAGGGCGATGACGCGGGCCTCCTGCAGCGTCTGCAGGGCCTCGCCCCTGCGGAAAAGCACCCCCAGCTCGGCGGCCTTGCCGGTGCCCACCATGATGCTCACCGGGGTGGCCAGGCCCATGGCACAGGGGCAGGCGATAATCAGCACCGCTACGGTGTTGACCAGGGCATAGGTAAGGGCATTTTCGCCGCCCAATACCAGCCACACCCCTGCTGTAAGGGCGGCGATGGCCAGCACGATGGGCACGAAGACCGCCACCACCCGGTCGGCCAGGTTCTGGATGGCCGGCTTGGAGGCCTGGGCGTTTTCGACCAGCCGGATAATCTGGGCCAGCACGGTGCCCTCGCCCACCGCCGTAGCCCGGAAGGTGAGAGTTCCGTTCTGGTTCAGCGTCCCCCCCACCACCGGGGCCCCCTCGGTTTTGTAGACCGGGAGGGGCTCGCCGGTAATCATGGACTCATCCACATAGCTCTGCCCCGCGACCACCACCCCGTCCACCGGTATCTTCTCGCCGGGCCTGACCTGCACCAGGTCGCCCACCAGTACCTCGTCCACCGGGATTTCCCGCTCGAGGCCGTCCTGCACGATGCGGGCGGTTTTGGCCTGCAGCGAGAGCAGCCGCCGCATGGCCTCGGAGGTGCGGCCCTTGGCGATGGCCTCGAGGTACTTGCCCAGCAAAATCAGGGTGATGACCACCCCCGCCGCCTCGAAGTAGGCGTGGCGGGCCTGCGGGGGGAAGAGGCCCGGAAAAAGCACCACCCCCAGGCTGTAAAAGTAGGCCGCGCTGGTGCCAATCATCACCAGGCCGTTCATATCGGGCGAGCCCGAGCGCAGGCTCCTCCAGCCGTGGCGGTAAAAGCGCAGGCCAGGGCCAAACTGAATGGGGGTGGCCAGGGCCAGCATCACCCAGTTCAGGGCGCTCATCACCCCGTGCCCAAAGGTGCCCATCAACCAGGCCTCGACGGGCGGGAAGAGCATGGGCAGCATGGCGATCAGGAAGAGGGGCAGGGCAAACACCGCCGCGACCAGCAGCGCCCGGCGCAGGCTGGCCAGCTCGCGGGCGCGGGCCTCGCGCTCGAGGTCGGCGCGCTCCTGGCCCCTCCCCAGCTCGAGCACGCCGTAGCCCGCCGCGCGGATGGCCCGCTTGAACTGGGCCACCCCGGTGCTGGCCGGAAGGTATCTCACCAAAGCCCGCTCGGTCGCCAGGTTAACGCGGGCCTCCAGCACCCCGTCCAACTGCTGCAGGGCCTGCTCGACCCGGTTCACGCAGGCCGCGCAGGTCATGCCGGTAATGCCCAGTTCAACCTCGGCCACCTCCGGGGTATAGCCCGCTTCCCGTACCTTTTCCAGCAGGGCCTGGGGGGTGGTCTTCTCGGGGTCGTAGACCACCCGGGCGCGTTCGGTGGCCAGGTTGACCGAGGCCAGCGCCACCCCCTCGAGCTTTCCCAGCCCGCGCTCCACCCGGTTGACACAGGCCGCGCAGGTCATGCCCTGAACGCCGATTTGTAGCTCCTTGGTTAGCGGTATTTGAGCACCTCCATCAGTTCCTCTACCATCCTCTGGGTGTCGCCCCGCACAGCGGCGCTGGCCACGTGGTGCTCGAGGTGGCTTCTGAGCACCATCTCCCCCACCTTGTCGAGGGCCCCCTGCACGGCCTTAATCTGCTTGAGCACGTCCACGCAGTACGGCTCACCCTCGAGCATCTTGAGAATGCCCTCGAGGTGCCCCTTGGCCGAAAGCAGCCGGTTGCGGGCCTCCTGCCGCACCCTGGGGTCGAGGTGCAGGGTGTGTTCGTGGGTCATCTCAGGCCACCCGGGCGGTGTAACCCTCTTCCTGCACCGCCTCGATCAGCTTATCCACCGGCGCCGTCCCGGTTACGGTGGCCCGGCCCTCCTGCAGCGAGACCTCCACGTGCTCAACCCCCGGCACCTTTTTGAGGGCTTCGGTCACGTGACGCACGCAGTTGTTGCAGCTCATGCCTTCAATCTTGAGTTGGGTCATGGTTACCTCCACAGCGCCAGTATACCCACCCCCCCTGGGGTGGGGTAAGGACAAAAGTCACTTTTTGCTCGAGGCAGGCCAGAGCGGATTCAAGGGGATTGGGTCTTTTACCGTTTCCGCTTGAATCCTTCACCGCCCTGTAGTGAAGGATTCAAGCCGACCGAAGGGAGTAGAAAATCCTTTCGGTAGTATCGTTTAGGCTTGCCACAGTGAACGATACTGCCGGAATGCGTATTACCTCCAATAAGCCGAAACGGCATGGTAAAGTCCTCCCTACCGCGTAGGGGAGGCTTTAGCGTGCCACACCTGCGTCCGGGTGAGTCAAGCCCCTCTCAGCGCTTCAGGTAACGGTCGAAATAGGCCACCGAGCGCCGCATGGCCAGGCTAAAGCTCTGGCTCAGGTTGTGGTCGTTGCCAGGATAGGTAAAAAGCTCGTAGGGCCGCCCGGCGGCCCGCAGGTACTGGGCCAGGCGCTGGGAAAAGCTCACCGGCACCACCGTGTCGGCCAGGCCGTGGTGAAGCTGGATGGGCCCGACCCGCTCGAGGTAGTTGTGGGCGGTGATGGAGGCCCAGAAACCGGGGTTGCTCTCGGGCGAGCCGTAGCGGGCCAGAAACAGCTCACGCCGCCGCAAGGCGCCCGGCGGAAGCTGGGCCGGGGGGCTGCGCCGCCAGCGGTAGAGCAGGTCTTCGTAGGTGCCCACCACCCCCGCCCAGATCACCCCCACCCGGATGCGCGGCTCCACCACCATGGCCCGCAGGGCCAGGTAGCCCCCCATGGAGTGGCCCCAGATGCCGATGCGCTCGGGGTTGGCCTGGGGAAACCGGCGCAGCGAGGCAAAGGCGTTGAGGGTATCAATGGTGTAGTCCGGCGACCAGTAGGCCCCGCTGGCGGTGCCCTCGGAGTTGCCGTGCCCGCGCAGGTCAATCTTGAACACGATATAGCCGGCCCGGGCCAGCGCGTCCACATAGGCCCCATAGCGCTCGGTGGTGCGGTACTGGGCCGGTGGGATGTAGCCATGCACGAAGACGATGGCCGGCCAGCCCGCCCGGGGGCGTGCGCCGTTGGGAACGGTGAGCAGGCCGTAGATTTTCAGCCCCTCCGAACGGTATGAAGCAATATAGCGGCGGTAGTTGGCGCCGGGGGCCAGGGTTTGCTCGAGGGTGATGGCGCTGCCCGGATAGCTGCCCTGGCGCAGGGCCTCGATGGACATGGGATGGGCCTCGAGCCCCCCCTGGGCCAGCGCCGTACCCAGCAAGACCGCCAGCAGCGTTGTTCCAAAGCGCAGGGTGTGGCTCATGGTTGGCCGTGGCCTACTTTAGCGCACCGGGTTCTCCGGCCCCCGGCCCCGGTAGGCATCAATAAAGGCCGCAGCCAAAGCGGCATCCCAGGTCTCCAGGCGCAGCAGCTTGGTCCAGGCGGTGAGTTCGATGGTCTGACCCAGCCCTTGCTTGGGCACCACCACCAGCCCATCCCAGGCCCCGGTAAAGCGGCGCTGCCAGGCGCGAATCTGGCTCAGGGCCTCGGCTGAGGGCTGGTCGTAGTAAATGACGATGTTGCCGTGCTCGAGGGCGTGTACCAGCTTTTCCTTGGGCTCGGGGCGGGTGTAAAACCCCGGCTCCGTCCAGTTGGGCCAGTGCACCCCCGAGGTGGGCGGGTCGGTGGCATATACGATGGACACCCCGATGTTGCTATGGCCCCGCCCGGCATCGGGGTAGGTAATCTCCCGCGCCGCCAGACTGGCCTTGCCTGCCGCAACCAGCCTCTCAAAGGCCTGTGCGGTCTGCCTGGACTGCCACCAGAAATAGCCACCCACCAGCACCGCCAGCACCACCACCCCCCCCAGCACCCAGGGCATGGGCGAGGGCTTGGGCTGGGAGCGGTACTTGGCGGCTGCTTTCCTTTTCTTTTTTGATTGCGTTGCCATTGGATCACCCTTGAAACCCTAGCTTAGGAGCACTTTAGAATCTAGAGTACCCAATCATTTCACATTTTCCACCTTAAGGCTGGCTTAAGCTTATACCCCTCTGGCCTTCAGCTTTAAAGCGCAGCTTGTTAAACCGGGAGGAACAACCATGCACAAACACCTTCGCGCACTCGCAGGACTGGCCTTACTGGGGCTTCTGGCGGCTTGCAGCAATCCGTCCTCGAGCTCCGACCAGCTCAGCCAGAGCGATGCCCAGGCCCTATCTGAAGCGGTTCAGGGGGATCTGCAACTCACCGGCGCCATGCTCGGCGACGCAAGTACTGCCGCACTGGGCGCCCAGGGCCAGGTGGATGGCCTCGAGGCCGCCGCCCAGGCCTGGGGCCTGCCGCGTAGGGGCAGCCTGATTCTGCGGGCGGTGGGCGTGCTGTACCTACCCCCCACCTCCAGCGCCAACTGCTCCATCAGCACCAACCCCGCCACCCCGGTGGATGCCGACAACGACGGCGTACCAGCCAGCGCCACCACCACCTACGACTGCACCTATACCGGCCCTGGCAACACCAGCTACAGTCTGAAGGGCAGCGTGACCCTGCAAGACACCAACGACAACCAGCCCTACAGCGGCTACAGCGTTGCCTTCGACCGGTTCACCACGCGCCTGACCAGCGGCAACACCAGCATCGAGCGCACCCTGAATGGTAGCTACTCCATCGACAAGCAGGATGCCACCCTCTTCAAGATCACCAAGAATTACACCCATGCCGTCACCAAGACCGTCTTCAACAACACCTACACCGGCTCGCTGGTCTTTGATGTCAGCAAGACCTATGCCCCTGACCAGGACGGCAACAGCAACCCCTGGGATGCCGGCAGCATCACGGTTGAGCAAAACAACCCCGGCAGCGCCACCTGGACGCGCAACAACAACACCCGCAGCCTGATCTGGTACACCGACCCCAGCCTGCACTGGAACCGCGCAGCCTGCCAGAATCCCCTGGGCCGCCTGATGAACTTCGACAGCGGGGCCAAGGTGTTTGTCTACACCAACCCAGCGGGTGAAAGATCCACCCTGCGCATCGAGTTCAGCGGTTGTGGGCAGTTTACCGTGACCCTGAACGGACAGCCTGTGGAGTAATACGCATTTCGGTAGTATCGTTCACTTCGGCAAGCCTAAACGATACTACCGAAAGGATTTTCTACTCCCTTCGGTCGGCTTGAATCCTTCACCTCTGACTTCGTTCAACGGCGAAGGATTCAAGCGGAAACGGTATAATACCGGATTCAAAGCAACTATTCGGCTGGGGTGGGCGGTTCTCCAAATCCACCCCAGCCCGGCATTACTTCCACCGGCGCACCCGCATGGGCATCCCACCATGGGCGCAGAGGGTGAAGTTGGGCTCCGGGCGCACAGGCGCGGGACGGACGAGCTCGAGGTCAAACTGCTGCAAAACCGTGGCTACAATCAGCTTGTACTCGAGGGTCGCAAACCCCTGCCCAGTGCACACCCGGGGCCCCAGGCTAAAGGGGAAGTAAGCCCCGCGCGGCAGCGACCTCTCGAACTCCGGCGTCCAGCGCTCGGGCCGGAACTCGTCGGGGTGCTCGAAGAAGCGGGGGTCGCGGTGGGCCGCCCACTGGCTCATCACGATCTGGGTTCTGGGCGCGAGGCGCATCCCCCCCAGCTCCAGCTCCTCCACGTTTTCCCGCCCGATGATCCAGACCGGCGGGTACAGTCGCAGGCTCTCTTTGAAGACCTGATCCAGGTAGGGCAGCCGCTGCACATCCTCGAAGCCGGGCAGCTTGCCCAGGCTGTCCACTTCGGCCTTGAGCCGGGCCTTGACGTCTGGATGCTGGTCGAGCAGATACCACGTCCATATCAGGGCGTTGGCGGTGGTCTCGAGACCCGCCGTAATGACCGTGAGCACCTCGTCGCGCAGTTGCCGGTCGGATAGCTCGACACCGGGCTGGTTCTGGGCTTCTAGCAGCATTGAGAGTAGGTCGTCGCCCAGGTCACCGCGCTCGCGCCGGTAGGCGATATGGCGGCTCACCATGTCGTTCAGGGCCCGCACCACCCGGATGCCATCGCGGTTGAGGCCGGGGTGCCAGTCGGGCAGGTTGAGCCAGCCATAAACCATCTGCCCCACCACCTTCTGCCCCAGCATGATGGCCTGGTGCATAATCTCGCGGTCTTCGCCAGCTTCCACGTCGAACATGCACTTAGCCACCACCCGCAGGGTAAGGGCGTTCATGTCTTCGTCGATGTGCCGGATTTCGCTGTTTTGCCAGTGCGAAAGCATCTCCAGGGTGAAGCGGCTCATCACCTCGGCATAGCCCTGCAGGCGCTTGTAGTGAAAGGCCGGGCGCATCAAGCGAATCTGCTGCTTCCAGAACTCCCCCTCGGAAAGCAGGATGCCGTTGCCCATCCCTCCAGCGAAGGAGCGGGTCAGGTCGGACTTATGAAACTGCTCGGCCCGCTCAATCAGCACCTCCCGGATCAGGTCAGGGTGGTTGAGAAAAACGATCTCCTTACCCGAAGCAAAGCGAAAGGTGGTGATATCGGGGCTGGTGCGTGAGAGGTGGACAAAAAAAGCCAGCGGGTCTTGGCGTAGCTCGAGTTCGGTGGGATCCAGAATCATCCAGATAAAGAATACTGCAAGGCCTGGAAGGTTCTACCACGCAAATAAAAAACCCGCCCCGAAGGGCGGGCATAAATCTTGGCGCAGGTTAGGCGAGTCTTCGCTTGCGCGAAGTCTGGCTCGGCTACGACAGCCGCCAGATTGGCGCCACAAAGGGCGCATGAACTCCTTAGAAAGGAGGTGATCCAGCCGCACCTTCCGGTACAGCTACCTTGTTACGACTTAGCCCCAGTCATGAGCCTTACCCTAGGCGCCTGCCTGTGGCTCCCGGCGACTTCAGGCAAAACCCACTCCCATGGCTTGACGGGCGGTGTGTACAAGGCCCGGGAACGTATTCACCGCGGCATGGCTGATCCGCGATTACTAGCGATTCCGGCTTCATGGGGTCGAGTTGCAGACCCCAATCCGAACTGAGCCTGCTTTTGTGCGATTGGCTTCCCGTTACCGGGTCGCAGCGCTTTGTGGCAGGCATTGTAGCACGTGTGTCGCCCAGGTCGTAAGGGCCATGCGGATCAGACGTCATCCCCGCCTTCCTCCTACTTTCGTAGGCAGTCTCGCTAGAGTGCCCAGCCGAACTGATGGCAACTAGCAACAGGGGTTGCGCTCGTTGCGGGACTTAACCCAACATCTCACGACACGAGCTGACGACGACCATGCAGCACCTGTCTCACGGCTCCCTTGCGGGCACCCCCGGCTTTCACCAGGGTTCCGTGGATGTCAAGACCTGGTAAGGTTCTGCGCGTTGCTTCGAATTAAACCACATGCTCCACCGCTTGTGCGGGCCCCCGTCAATTCCTTTGAGTTTCAGTCTTGCGACCGTACTTCCCAGGTGGAGTGCTTAACGCGTTAGCTACGGCACCCAACAGATGTCGGACACCCAGCACTCATCGTTTAGGGCGTGGACTACCCGGGTATCTAATCCGGTTTGCTCCCCACGCTTTCGCGCCTCAGCGTCACAAATCGTCCAGGTAGCTGCTTTCGCTATTGGCGTTCCTTCCGGTATCTGCGCATTTCACCGCTACTCCGGAAATTCCGCTACCCTCTCCGACCGTCTAGCCTCACAGTATCCAACGCACCCCCGAAGTTGAGCTTCGGTCTTTAGCATCGGACTTGAGAGACCGCCTACACGCCCTTTACACCCAGTAAATCCGGGTAACGCTCGCACCCTCCGTATTACCGCGGCTGCTGGCACGGAGTTAGCCGGTGCTATTACCTCGGTACCGTCATTATCGTCCCGAGTTCAGAAGTTTACACCCCGAAGGGCTTCGTCCTTCAAGCGGTATCGCTCCGTCAGGCTTTCGCCCATTGCGGAAGATTCCTAACTGCTGCCTCCCGTAGGAGTGGGGTCCGTGTCTCAGTACCCCTGTGGCTGATCGTCCTCTCAGACCAGCTACGCGTCGTCGGCTTGGTAGGCCATTACCCCACCAACTACCTGATGCGCCGCAGGCCCATCCCAAAGCGCCGAAGCTTTAAACATCCACCAAAGTAGATGTCCACATCCAGGATTAGCTAAGATTTCTCCTAGTTGTCCCAGACTTTGGGGTAGGTCACCTACGTGTTACTCACCCGTCCGCCACTGGCTGCATAAACAGCCCGTTCGACTTGCATGTCTTAGGCATACCGCCAGCGTTCACCCTGAGCCAGGATCAAACTCTCCGAAAACATTTGGGTTTGAGCTGTGATGCTCAAGATTTGTAACGTGGAAAACCACGTTTTTGTCGTATGTGTTTCCTAACCTGCGCTTTCAAGATTCTCGCATCACCGTTTGGCGACGCAAAGAGGAGATTATCAAATGCTTTGGGTTATGTCAATAGGCTTACTCGAGCCCCCGGTAGACAAAGTAGTCGAAATCGGCGTGCAGGCGCGCTCCGCTCAGATCCTGCGCGCACAGCCCGATAAAGGTACCGGTAAAGCCCAGCCCCCGGCAGTGGTCGTCGGAGAGTTTGTAGGCCGGGAAGCGCAGGGGAATCTCGCTCCAGTCCAGGCCATTGGCTGAGTAGGCGAAGCCAAAGGTATCGCGCTGGTATCGCACCTTGAGGTAGACCCTTGACCAGCCCTCGATTCCCAGCTCCCCATCCAGCGGTTCGTCGTAGTGGCCGTTGTCACAGGTCAGGATGCTAAGGGTTTTGCCCAGTGCTTCATCGCGGCTCACCCGTAGGTAGACCCAGTTGCCAGTGTCGTAGTAGCAGACCAGCCCGGCCATCTGCTGGAAGTGCTGGGGTTCGAACTCCAGCACCGTCTCGGCCTCGGCGTAAAAGTGCTGCAGGCGGCGGGCCACCAGGCTCTGGCGGTGGCGCGAACTGAGCGACTCCCGGCCAAAAAGGCGCAGGTAGCTGGGGCGCTCGGTGAGCGAGAGCCAGGAGGGATCGGGGGGGTGGCGCAGGGTCTGGAAGTGGAGGCTCAGGGTTGGCGCTTCGAAGTCGTCGCGTTCGGGTTCCTTCGGCCAGGGGTGGGCGGGAAGGGCCGGGGCTTCCACCTCCAGGGCCGGGGTATTGCTCCCGTGCCAGAGCCGGGGCCAGCCATCCGGGCTCCAGCGGATCTTTTGCAAGGCCGTTTCGCGGCCCAGCGGGCAGTGGCGGCGCAGGGCCTGGGGGGGCTCGAGGGGGCGCCCGACCAGGTGGGCCATGTACCACTCCCCCTGCTGGGTCTGCACCAGCGAGGCGTGGCCGGCTTTTTGCAGGGGTAGTTCCGGGTGGCCTCGAGCGGTCAGGGTGGGGTAGCAGGGATCCACCTCGTAGGGCCCCTCAATGCGCTGCGAGCGGGCCACCGTCACCGCGTGGGCATAGGTCGTACCGCCTTCGGCCACCACCAGGTAGTACCAGCCGTCCTTCTTGTACAGGTGCGGCCCCTCGGTCACGCCCAGGGGGGTTCCCCGGAAGATGTTGTGCACCGGCCCCACCAGCCGCTTTTGCTGGGGGTCGTACTCTTGCAGCAGGATGCCGGCAAAGGCGTTGCGGCCCTTGCGGTGATCCCAGCGCATATTCAAGAGCCATTTGCGCCCGTCCTCGTCGTGGAAGAGCGAGGGGTCGAAGCCCGAGGAATTGAGGTACACCGGCTCCGACCAGGGGCCTTCGATGCTTGGAGCGGTTACCAGGTAGTTGTGCGCATCCTTGAAGACCTCGCCGTTGCCCCAGGTTTTCACGTCGGTGTAGATGAGGTAGAACTGCGCCCCATCGTGGCTCAGGCAGGGGGCCCAGATGCCCCCGGAGTCGGGGTTGCCCAGCATCTCGAGCTGCGAGGTGCGGGTCAGGGCGTAGCCGATGGGCCGCCAGTGCACCAGGTCGCGCGAGTGGTGCAGCCGCACCCCCGGCCACCACTCGAAGGTGGAGGTGGCGATGAAGTAGTCGTCCCCCACCCGCAGGATGGAGGGGTCGGGGTGGAAGCCCCGCAGGATGGGGTTGAGGATCCGGGTCATGAGCTGGCGACCGCCTCCCGCAGAAAATCCCGGAACCAGTAGCCGCTGGCCTTGATGCGGCGTCGCTGGCTGGGAAAGTCGACGTACACCAGCCCGAAGCGCTTGGCGTAGCCCTCGGCCCACTCGAAGTTATCCAGCAGGCTCCAGGCGAAGTAGCCTTTCAGGGGCGCGCCGTGCTGCAGGGCTTCCAGGCAGAGGGCCAGGTGGCGCTGGAAGTAGCGGACGCGCTCGAGGTCGTGAATCCCGCCGTCGTCGGCGACGGCGTCGGGGTAGGCCGCCCCGTTCTCGGTGATGTAGATGGCTTTGGGGCGGTACTCCCGGCCCAGCCGTATGAGCAGGTCGTAAAGCCCCTCGGGGTACACCTCCCAGTCCATATCGGTGTGCTCCTCGCCGACCCGCACATACTGGAAGCGGTAGGGCTCGAGGTCGCTGTTGCGCACCACCGCGCGGGAGTAGTAGTTGATCCCCAGGAAGTCGGTGGGTGCAGCAATGGTGATTAGGTCGTCGCCCTGCACGGACGGGGCTTCGCCGTAGAGGGCCAGCATATCCGCTGGGTATCCAAGGCCGTACAGCGGATCCAGGTACCAGCGGTTCTGGAAACCGTCGAAGCGACGGGCAGCGGCCACATCGGCGGGGTCTGGAGAGGCCGGGTAGCCTGGCGAAAGGTTGAGGGTAATCCCCACCCGAGCGCCCGTTACATTCCGACGGATCACCGGTACGGCCAGCCCATGGGCCAGCAGCAGGTGGTGCGAGGCCCATATCGAGTGCTTAAAGTTCTGCTGGCCCGGTGCATGGATGCCAGCGTGGTAGCCCAGGTACGCCGAGCACCAGGGCTCGTTAAGGGTAATCCAGTGCTTGACCCGATCCCCCAGGTGCCGGGTTACCAGATCGGCGTATTCGGCGAAAGCGTAGGCCGTCTCCCGGCTCGGCCAGCCGCCCTGATCCTCCAGGGACTGGGGCAGATCCCAGTGGTAGAGGGTGGCCCAGGGGGTAATACCCTGCTCCAGCAGGGCGTCCACCAGCCGGTTGTAAAAGTCCAGGCCCCTGGGGTTCACCCTCCCCCGGCCCTCGGGCAGGATGCGCGGCCAGGCCACCGAGAAGCGGTAGGCGTTCACCCCCAGTTCTTTCATCAGGGCGATGTCCTCTGGATAGCGGTGGTAGTGGTCGCAGGCCACATCCCCGTGGTCGCCGCCTTTGGTTTTGCCGGGGGTATGGCTGAAGGTATCCCAGATGCTGGGCCCCCGTCCGTCCTCGGATACCGCGCCCTCGATCTGATAGGCGGAGGTCGCCGTGCCCCAGATGAAGTTGGCGGGGAAATCGCTTCGTTTCATAGGTCTCCTTAGGGTTGTTGTAAGGTGCGCTGGAGGGCAAAGTAGGCCGGTTTGGGTTGGTAATCCACGTCGAAGATGAGGGGCTCGCTGGCCCCCCGCCAGGAGTGGGCATCGGTAAAGCCCCACAGGGTGAAGACCTTGCAGCGGGGCTGGCGCAAGCAGACTTGCAGCACTTCGCGGTACACCTGGGCCTGCCTCTCGAGCCGTTCGGCTCTGGAGCCGGTGCTACTTAGCAGCACGTCCATCTCGGTGATGTGAATTTCCAGTCCGAGCTGGGCGAAGCGCTCGAGGTTCTCGGCCATCCGCACCTGCCTGGGGGAGAAGCTCGAGTCCACGTGCACCTGGAAGCCCACCCCATCCACCGGCACCCCCCTTGCTCTGAGCTCCTTCAGAAGCGCGTAGATGGCATCCGACTTGGCCCCCAGGCCCTCGGCCCCGTAGTCGTTGTAGAACAGCTTGGCGCTGGGGTCGGCCGCACGGGCCAGCCGAAAGGCTTTTTCCAGGTAGCCGGGCAGCACATCGAAGGGCGTCGAGCGCAGCCGGGCATCGTCGCCGATCGCCTCGTTCACCACGTCCCAGTAGGCGATTTGGCCGCGGTAACGCCCCACCACGGTGCGGATGTGATCGCTCAGGATGGCCTCCATCTCGGCCGAGGTAAAACTGCCGTACATCCAGCGGGGCAGTTGCTGGTGCCAGACCAGGGTATGCCCCCGCACCGCCTGCCGGTTCCTCTGGGCAAAGTTCAGAAGCAGGTCGGCAGCGGCAAAGTTGTACTCACCTCGAGCGGTCTGCAAGGCCCCCCACTTCATCACGTTCTCGGCCACCACCAGGTTGAACTCCCGAGCCAGCACCTGGGCGTACTGGGGTTCCTGCAGCAGCAGACTCGGTTCCACAGCCGCTCCGATCTGAATTTTCCGAGCCTCGGCCAGGCTTCGCAGCGGCGGGCCGGGCTGGGCCCATACCATCAGTCCCAAGCAAACCCCCACGAAAGTCCAGCGAGTTAGGTACATCTAACCTCCTATCGCGTATGGAATCGGCCGTAATGAACCTCGAGCCCGGCCCATAAGGTGGAACCGTTCTTCAACTTTTCCGTGCCGCCTTAGCTCTTGACCGCCCCCGAGGTCAACCCCTCCATGAGCTGCCGGGCCGCCAGGGCAAACACCAGCAGCAGCGGGGCAACCAGCAGGGCCGTCCCGGCCATAATGGCCCCCCACTCCACGTCGGTGGCCCCTTGCAGGGTGCGCAGCACCACCGGCAGGGTTTTGGTCTCCTGGGTACGCATAATCACGTTCACATCGGCAAAGCGGTTCCATGAGCCGATAAAGGTAATCAGGCCCAGGGTGCCCAGGGCCGGGCGGATCAGGGGCAGCACGATGCGCCAGTAAATCTGGAACTCGCTGCAGCCATCAATTCGCGCCGCATCCACCAGTTCCTTGGGAATGGCCGAGATGATGTACTGCCGCATCAGGAAGATGCCCAGCGCACCGGCCATGGCCGGCACCCAGAGGGCTTTGGGGGTGTTGATCCAGCCGATCTGGTAGATGAGCAAATAGAAGGGAATCAGGTTGAGAATGGCGGGTATCAACAAGGTCGCCATGACCACCGCAAAGAGCTGTTCGCGCCAGCGGAACTGGTACATGGCAAAGCCAAAACCAGCCAGACTGCAAAAGAACAGGCTGGTGATGGTGGTCATCAGGGCCAGGTAAAAGTTGTTCCAGTAAGCCCGCCAGAAGGGTATCTTCTCGATCAGAATCTGGTAGTTGGTCAGGAAGTGTTCTCCAAACCAGATGGGGGGTGGAAAGCCGAAAATTTCCGAGCGCTGGTGCGTCGCAAACACGAACATAAAGTAGAACGGCGCGATGGTCAGCACCCCACCCAGCACCAGGAGGGCGTACCCCCCCAGGCGCAGCAGCCAACCCCCCGGGGAAACTCGAGCCATACTAATCGCCTCCTCGAGCTGCACGCCCAAAAATCAGGTTGTTGAGGTAGGTGAGTATGCCGATAAAAACGAAGAGTATCCAGGCGATGGAAGCCGCCGTGCCCATCTCAAGCCACTCAAAAGCCGTGCGGTACATGTACATGGTGGCGGTCTGTCCCCCCGGTGTGGCCGCGCTGGCGCCCCCGTTCAGCAACACAAAGGGCTGCTCAAAAAGCTGCATGTTGCCAATGATGGTGAGGCTAACAGCAAAAAACATCATGGGCCGCAGAAGGGGCAGGGTGATGTAGCGGAACTGCTGAACGCGGGTGGCCCCATCCACCGCAGCGGCTTCGTAAAGGTCTTTGGGAATGGCCTGGATGGCCGAGAGGTAGAGCAGAGTGTTCCAGCCGGTAAACTGCCAGATTACCACCAGTGCAAGGGCGTACTTGATGTTGGCGCTGGTGAACCAGTTGATGTTCTGGTCGGGCAGCAGCGCACCCAGCAGAGGCCAGGTGTTGAGGTGGGCGATCACCAGGTTGATAACACCGTTGTTGGTGGCAAAAAGGGTGTTGAAGATGAGGGCAATGGCCACCGAAGAAGTGATGTAGGGGAGGAAGTAAACCGCCGTGACAAAGGTCTTGAAGCGGCTGAGCACCATGTGAATCACAAAGGCCAGCGGAATGGCAATCAGGTGCTGTGGGATACCCGAGAACACCCCCAGCCAGACGGTGTTCCACATGGAGCGCCAGAACATGGGGTCGGTCAGGGTGAAGGTGTAGTTCTCGAGGCCCACGTACTTCCACCGGCCCCACCCGTCGCTGGGCGTCCAGGCCTGAAAGGACATGTACAGAGAAAACAGCGTGGGGTACAGGCCAAAAATCAGGAAAAGGATGAAAAAGGGACTGACAAAAATGTAGGGCGCATAGCGGCGCTGGAAGCTGCTCCAGCGCATAGCCAGGCTGGGGCCGGCATGGCCGGAGGTTGGGATGCGAACAGACTTTCGCACGGATGCTCCTCAGAAAGAGGGAGAAGGGCCTACCCTCCTCCCCCCGTTGGGCTAGCGCATACGGCGTTCGATGAGCCGCTTGGCTTCAGTCAGGGCAGCCTGGATGTCCTTGCCCTCGTCCAGCACCTGGGACAGCGCCTGGGTCAGAATCTCGTTGGCGATGCGGTCATACTTATTAGCTTTGAGGGGCTTGACCCGGCGGGCTGCGTCGCGCCAGAGCAGCCGGGCCTGCTGACCACCCAAGAACTCAATGGGCTCGTTAAAGGAGGGGTCTTCCTGGGCCGACAATAGAGAGGGGAAGGCGCCGATGGCCCTAAAAGCAGCCACCTGCGCTTCTTTGGTGGTAGTTACAAACTTGATGAGCTCCCAGGCCAGGGCCTTGTTCTTGGAAGTGGTGGGAATGGCGTAGAAGCTACCACCCCAGGACGCGTACATCCCCTCGGGCAGTTGCTGCACCCGCCACAGTCCCTTGGTTTCGGGGGCCATCCAGTTTTGCAGGTGGCCTTGCAGCCAGGCCCCAGAGAACTGCGTGGCCACGGTACCTTTTTTGAAAGCATCGTACCACTCGTTGGTCCAGGCCCCAACCCGGGCATCCAGCCCAGCCGCACGAATGTTTTTAGCCAGCTCAAAGGCCCGCACAAAGCGGGGGCTGTCCACAATCACCTTGCCCTGGGCATCGAAGTAGGGGCTGGTATTGGCCGGGGTGGTGGCGAAGATATTGATCCAGGCCACATCGGAAGCATCGGCAATCAGGAAAGCGCCGGTGGTGGCCTTGATCTTGCGGCCTGCTGCAATGTAGCCCGGCCAGGTCATCATGTTCTTGGGGTCTACACCGGCTTTTTGCAGGATATCCACCCGGTAGAAGAAGGTGCCGGGGCCGATGTCCACCGGCATGGCAATAAACCGGCCATCCGACGCGGTGGCCTGGGCGATGGTGTAGGGGGTAAAGAACCGCTTGTACTGCCCGGCGTTGTAGGGGGCCTTGTTCAGATCCTCGAAACCCTGCCCCTCGGCAAAGCGGCCCACAAAGCCAATCTCGATGGCCGCCACGTCGGGCAGGCCCTGCCCGGTAGCCAGGGCGGTGGTGAGGGCGTTGTGGTGGTCGGCGTACTGCTGGATTACCAGCTTGACCTCGACGTCGGGGTACTTCTTGTTGAACAGCTGTATCTGGGCTTTAAGGGCGTCGTCCAGGTTGGGAAAGACCCCAACCGTGAGGGTGGTTTTCTGGGCCAGGCCCAGTCCAAACAGTACCAGCAGTGCCAGCAGCGATGGGATTTGCTTCATGGTTTCCTCCTAAACAAGCAGATTGCCTAAGCCGGTTTTGAAAGCGCTTTCAAAGTTATTCAGATAGCCTTCATCACCTCCTTCACTCCAGCCGTCAGGTCAACAGGTGCGCAGCCAGGGCGCCCGTAGAACGGATCAGGGCTGTGGATTCCCGTACCACCAGGTGGGTGGAGAGGGGTTTAGGGGTGTAATCGCGCCCCTCGAGGAGGGCCAGCATCAGGCGCGCAGCCTCCCAGCCCATGGCCGGGCCCGGCTGGCGGACGGTGGTGAGGGGTGGGGTGAAGTAGCTGGAGCTGGGTAGATCGTCGAAGCCCACCAGCGAGACATCGTGGGGAACGCGAATTCCCCGGCGGTACAGGGCCACATTGGCGCCGTAGGCCATCTGGTCGTTGGCGGCGAAAATGGCGGTGAACAGAGCGCCTCGAGCCAGCAGCGCCTCGACGGCCAGCACCCCGGACTGCTCCATGTAGTCCCCCACCACCACCAAGGCGGGGTCGAAGGGGATATGGGCATCCTCGAGGGCCGCCCGGTAGCCCTCGAGGCGCTCGATAGAGTCGGGATGGGAGGTGGGGCCGGCAATGTGGGCAATCCGGCGATGGCCCAGCTCAATCAGGTGCTGGACGCCCTCATAGGCTGCCCGTCGGTTGTCTATACCCAGGCATTGCAAACCTGGTATCCTGCGGCCCACCACCACCACCGGCATGGTGTGGGCCAGTTCCTTCAGGCGCTCCTCCGGCACGCTGCCGTCCATCACGATCAGACCATCCACCTGGCGGCCCACCAGCACCTTCAAGGCCGCCTCTTCCTGGTCAACCCGCCAGTGTCCGCTGGCAAAGATGGGGTGGTAGGCGGTGCCCTCGAGGGCCTGTTCCACCCCCTTGAGCATCTCGGCGTAGTAGGGGCTGCTGATCTCCTGGGTGATGACCCCGATGGTGAGCGAGCGACCCTGGGCCAGGCCCTTAGCCATGATGTTGGGGCGGTAGTGCAGGCGCTCAATGGCCCTGAGAACGGCTTCCCGCTTGCTGGCAGCTACTCGAGCCGTGCCATTGATCACCCGCGAAACGGTGCTGGGCGAGACTCCGGCCTCACGGGCTACATCGCTAAGGGTTACGGCTTCGCGCATGCTGACCTCTAGAACTGCTTTAGGTTTCTGAGGGAAGAGTAAATCAGATTTTGAAAGCGCTGTCAAGTGCCTGTTTGATGCGCGACCGCCGCCCAGGGTTGACAGTAGGAAGGATGGGTGATATTGTTTGCGCTAACGTTATCTCAAAAAAATACCTCGTAAGGATGGCAAAATTAAATGTCTAGCGAAAAGGTTACCTTAGCTCATGTGGCCCGCCTCGCCGGGGTCTCCATCATCACCGTCTCCAGGGTGCTCAACAACAAAGGGCGCTTCTCGGAGGCCACCCGGGCCCGGGTGCTCCAGGCCGCCAACCAGCTCGGCTACGTAGCCAATACGGCGGCGCGTAGCCTGCGCGGGCACCCCACCCAGATTCTGGGGATGGTCATTCCCGAGCTGGTCAGCCCGTATTTTGCCGAGTTGGCGCGGGCCGCGGCCGATGCGGCCAGCCAGATGGGCTACGACCTGGCGGTGTTTACCACCTCACGCGACCCGGAGCGGGAGCGCGAGCGGGTGGGGGCCCTGCTCGGTGGGCTGGCCGACGGACTGATCATAGTGGTGCCGATTGGGTCGGCGGGCTTTTTAGCCAGCCTCGAGCGCAGCCGCGCCCCGGTGGTGCTGGTCAACCATTTCGGCGCACCAACCCACCTCCCGGTGGTGCGGGCCGACAGCTTCGAGGGTTCCCTGGCCGCTGTGCGGCACCTGCTGGCCCTGGGCCACCGGCGCATCGGTTTTATCACCGGAGCGGCCCACTCCAGCCAGGCCACCGAGCGCCTGCGCGCCTACCGGGAGTGCATGCTGGCGGCGGGGCTGTGGGATGAGCGGCTGGTGCGGCCCGGGGACTTCACCCAGCAGCGGGGGGTGGAGGCCGGCCATGAGCTTTTGAGCCTCGAGGAGCCCCCCACCGCCATCTTCGCGGCCAGCGACCTCACCGCCTTTGGGGTTATCGCCGCGGCCCAGGCCCGGGGTTTGCAGGTGCCGCAAGACCTCTCGGTGGTGGGCTTCGACGACATCCCCACCGCGGCCCACTCCCACCCCAGCCTGACCACCGTAGCGCATCCCATTCAAGCCATGGGCCAGGCCATGGTGGATCTGATCATCAAGGCCAAGGCCGGCGAGCAGGTGCGCGACGTGCTGGTGGAGTTTCCCAGCGAGCTGATCGTTCGGGAATCGAGCGCACCCCCCCGAATCCCCGGAGAAAAAGTATGAACCCCGCAACCGCAAAAAGCCTGGCTGGCCACAACGGGCCTGCAACCCTCGTCCGCCGGATCTGGCGCTACCGGCTGCTTTACCTGATGCTGCTGCCCGGCCTGCTCTACTTTCTGGTTTTTCGCTACTGGCCCTTGTGGAACGCCCAGATCGCCTTTAAGGACTTCCAGCCCACGCTGGGGGTCTGGAGCAGCCCGTGGGTGGGCCTGCAGCACTTTCAGGACTTCTTCAGCTCTTACTACTTTGGTCAGCTTTTAGCCAACACCCTCGTGATCAGCCTGGCCAAGATCGCGCTGGGTATTCCCCCCGCCATCCTACTGGCAATTGCCCTGCACGAAACCAGCCGGCGCTTTCTGGCCCGGGTGGTGCAGACCATGAGCTACCTACCGCACTTTTTGTCGTGGGTCATCGTCTACGGCATTCTGCTGGCCATGCTCTCCCCCAGCGAGGGCCTGCTGAACCACGGTTTGCGGGCGCTGGGCCTCGAGCCCATCCCCTTCCTCACCTCCACCGCCACCTTCCAGCCGGTGGTGGTGCTCTCGGAGGTCTGGAAAGAGACCGGCTGGAGCGCGATTCTATTTCTGGCCGCCCTGCTTTCCATCAACCCGGCCCTCTACGAAGCCGCCGCCATCGACGGAGCCTCGCGCTGGCAACAGGTGCGCCATATCTCCCTGCCGGGGCTGATGGATGTACTGGTGCTGGTGGTGCTGCTCAAGATCGGAAGCATCCTGGACGCGGGCTTTCACCAAATCTTTGTCCTGTACTCGCTGCCGGTCTACAGCGTGGGGGACATCATCGACACCTGGGTGTACCGGCAGGGCATTCAAAACTTTCAGTTCAGCCTGGCTACAGCGGTGGGCCTGTTCAAGGGCCTGATCGGCCTGGTCTTGATCGTGGTGGCGAACCGCCTGGCCCGGCGCTTTACCGGCAGCAGCCTGTACTAGGAGGTGCATCTTGAAAAAGCGCAGCCTATCTCCCGGCGACCGCCTCTTTGAGTGGAGCATCGACCTGTTCCTGGTGGGGGTGCTGGTGGTCACCCTGGTGCCCCTGTGGTACGTGGTGATGATCTCGCTGCTGCCCTTTGGCAAAAGCCCCAGTCTGTTCCTGGCCCCCTGGGACTGGTCTTTTGAAGCCTACGCCCAGCTCGTTTTCCAGCCCACCATCTGGCGGGCCGCGCTCAACAGCCTGGTGCTCACCCTGGGCGGTGTGGCCATCAGCCTGACCCTTACCGTGCTGGCCGCCTACCCTCTTTCACGCCGCGAACTGCCCGGCAGGAACCTGTTTGTGGGCCTGATTCTCTTCACCTTTTTGTTCAACGCCGGCCTGATTCCCACCTTCCTGGTGGTCAAGGATCTGGGCCTGCTCAACACCTACTGGTCGGTGCTGCTCAACGGGGCGGTGAGCGTCTACAACCTTTTGGTGATGAAAACCTTCTTTCAGAGCCTGCCCGAGAGCCTCGAGGAGGCCGCCCGCATAGATGGGGCCAACGACTGGCAGGTGCTGTGGCACGTGGTGCTGCCCCTGTCCCGGCCCATCCTCCTGACCATTGGGCTGTTCTACGGCGTGGCTAACTGGAACAACTTCTTCGAGCCCATCCTCTTTCTTTCCGACCGCAGCCTGATGCCTTTACCGGTGGTGCTGCGGGACATCCTGACCGGCCTCAACGTGGCCGAGTACGTGGAGGGCACGGCGGCCCAGGCTGCGCCGGCGGAGGCTCTGAAGATGGCGGCGGTTGTCCTTATCACGCTACCGATGCTTCTGGTATACCCCTGGATCCAGCGTTATTTCACCAAGGGTGTGCTGATCGGCAGCGTGAAGGAATAGGAGGTACGTATGAAGATTGGCGCTAGAGTCTTGTGTTCTTTGCTCCTGGCCGCTCCAGGCGCGCTGGCCCAGGCCAACCTGACCGACCTCAGCGTGGCCCTGTACGCGGCCAACCCCGAGGCCCCGGCCCCACCGGCCAACTGGGAGGTCTACCGCCTGGTGCGGGAGAAGCTGGGGATCAACCTCAGGTTCACCATGCTGCCCACCGGGGCCGATGGGGACAACCGCCTGGGCGCGCTGGCTGCCGCCAACGACCTACCCGACCTCTTCGAGGTGCGCAGCCTGGCCCTTTTCGACCGCCTGGTGCAGCAAGGCCAGCTCGCCCCGGTCAACAGCCTTCTGCCTCAGATGCCCAAACGCACCGCCGAGCGCTACAGCGATGCCAGGCGCAACCTGCTGGTCACCACCAATGGGCAGATCTACGGTTTGCAGGAGCCGGTAACCCTGAGCCGCCAGTACGCCATCTGGGTGCGTAAGGACTGGCTCGATAAGCTTGGACTTAAGGCGCCTACCACCCTGGAAGAATTTTTCGAAGTAGCCAGGGCCTTTACCGAGCGCGACCCGGACGGCAATGGCCGCAACGACACCTTTGGTTTCGGCGGGGTGATTGATTTTGATACGGCCGGTATCCTGCCGGGGCTGGGTTTGGGCAACCACTTTCAGTGGGTCTATGGGGCTTACGGGGTAGCGGGCACCTGGAACTACAACCCCAAAGCCTTCGCCGCCAATCTGCGCGACCCCAACTTCCGCCGGGCCACCGAGTACATCCGACGGCTGGTGGAGGCCAAGGTTATTGACCCCGACTGGGCCACCATGCGCCGGGCTGATCTGCGCACCCGCTGGCAGCAGGGCCGCTATGGGATGTTTTTTGAAAGCGTAGGCGGTTTGCAGGCGGGCTTGCAGAACTTCCACGCCAACAACCCCGGCGCGGAGCTGCTCATGCTCCCCCCACCCAAAGGCCCCGAGGGCAAAAGCGCCATGGGCACCTACTCCTCGGCTGGCTGGCTCTACGCGGTCTCCAAGCGGGCTATGGACGCGGGCAAAGGCCCGGCCATCGCGCGCTTCCTCGAGTGGGCCCACAGCGGCGAAGGGTACTTCCTGCTGGGCTGGGGGCGCTACAAGACCGACTACACCCTGCCCAACAATGTTCCCACCATCAACACCCAGATCCCCATCAGCGTGCGCGGGAGCTACACCCAGATGCGCTGGCTGGCCTTCAACGGCAACCCCCTGGAGATGCGCGGCCGCTACCCCGAGATCAATGTGGGTGGGCGTAAATATGTGATGCACCAGCTCATGGCCCAGGCCCAGCGGCAGGGCAACTGGATCGACCGCACCGGCGACCTGGTCGTGAAGGCCGCCGCCAACCAGGCCGACATCGAGCGCTACGTATCGGAAAACCTGGTGCAGTTTGCGCTGGGCCAGCGGCCCATCAGCGACGCAAGCTGGGGCCAGTTCCTGAGCGGCCTGCGCAATGTGCGTTTCGAGCAGTACGAGGAAGCAGCGGCCAAAACCCTCCGAGAAAGCGGATACCTCAAGTAAGCCCTAGAGGGGTCGCTAGCGGCCCCTCCCCCAAAAGGAGCGGAACCATCCGATGAAGTACTTTCACACCATCCCCCAAGGTTCGGGCCTCCTGCCCCTTGCCGACGAGGCCTGTCAACTGCTGGCCTTCGCCAAGCTCAACCTCGAGGCCGGCCAGAGCTATGAGGGCGAGACCGGCGAGCGCGAGATACTGCTGGTGGCGCTCTCCGGCAAAGCGGAGCTCGAGGTGGGCGGGCGAAAGTTTGCCCCGATCGGTGGCCGGCCCAGTGTGTTCGCGGGCAGCCCCCACAGCGTTTACTTACCTCGAGGCCAGCGCTTCCGGGTGCGCGCCCTTACCCGCTTCGAGGCCGCCCTGCCCTCCGCCCCCAGCGATCTGGAGACCGAGCCCTACGAAATCCGCCCCGAGCAGGTGAACACCGGCCGCTGGGGCACCCTGAACTTCACCCGCCAGTTCCGGGAAATCCTGGTTGAACCCGATGGGCGCCCGGCCAGCCGCCTGATCGTGGGCGAGACCATCACCCCCAGCGGCAACTGGAGCACCTACCCGCCCCACAAACACGAAACCGCCCAGGGGAGCGAGGTATTCCACGAAGAGATGTACTATTTCCGCATCTCCTCCCCGGAAGGCTGGGGGCTGACCCGCCACTACAGCCCCGAGCGCGGCTACGACCAGACCTATGTGGTGAAGGACGAGACCCTGCTCTCCATTCCGCATGGCTACCACACCTACGTGAGCGCCCCCGGCTACACCGGCTACTACCTGTGGTTCCTGGCCGGCGACGGGCGGCGGCAGGGGGTGCGCTTCGACCCCGACCTGGCCTGGGTACAGAAAACCGTGGGCATGGTGTGAGGAGGCTGAAGGTGCAGATGTTTTCGCTGGAAGGCCGGGTCGCGCTGGTCACTGGCGGGGCCGTGGGCATCGGCCAGGCCATCGCCATCGGGCTGGCCCAGGCCGGGGCCGATGTGGCGATCGTGACCCATACCGCCGATGCAGCGCAGACCCGGCAGGCCGTGCAGGCCGCTGGACGGCGCTTTCACCTGGTGCAGGCCAATCTGATGCAGCCGGAATCGGCGGCTCGAGCCATCGCCGAGACCGAGGCGGCCCTGGGGCCTCTGGATATCCTGGTCAACAACGCCGGCATCATCCGGCGGGAGTGGGCCGAACACTTTAGCGATACCGACTGGCAGGAGGTAATCGAGCTTAACCTGAACGCGGTCTGGCGCCTCTCTCAGACAGCGGGGCAAGGAATGCTGAAACGGGGCCGGGGCAAGATCATCAACATCGCCTCGCTGCTCTCGTTCCAGGGGGGTATCCGGGTGCCCTCTTATACCGCGGCCAAGCACGCGGTGGCCGGGCTCACCAAAGCCCTGGCCAACGAGTGGGCCGCCAGAGGGCTCAACGTTAATGCCATCGCCCCCGGCTACATCGCCACCGACAACACCGCAGCCCTGCGGGCCGACCCCGAGCGCTCGAGGCAGATCCTCGAGCGCATCCCCGCCGGGCGCTGGGGCCAGCCGTCCGACCTGGTAGGCGCGGCCATTTTTCTAGCCTCGTCCGCCTCCGACTACGTCCACGGGCATGTCCTGGTGGTGGATGGGGGCTGGATGGCCCGGTAGGAGGATGCCTGTGAGCCAACCCAACTTCATGCAGACCCTGGCCGCGGCCCGGGTGGTGGGCATTCTGCGCAGCAGCACATCCACTGCGGCGGTGGAAGCGGCGCTGGCGGCCGTGCGGGCCGGTTTGCAGGTTCTCGAGGTTACCTTTACCACCCCCGGCGCCCTCGAGGTCCTGCGCACACTGCGCCAGCAACTCCCCGAACACGTTCGACTGGGGGCCGGTACGGTCATGACGGCAGAGGAAGGACGCGCCGCCCTCGAGGCCGGCGCGGAGTTTCTGGTCAGCCCCCACCTGGGCGAGGATCTGCTGGCCTTAGCCAGCGAAACGGGTGTGCCCTACCTACCGGGGGTGCTGACCCCCAGCGAGATTGTGCGGGCCCTGGGCCTGGGGGCCCAGATGGTCAAGGTTTTTCCGGCGGGCTCGAGCGGGGGCCTGGCCTACATCAAGGACTTGCTGGGGCCTTTGCCCCATCTGAAGATTCTGGCTACCGGGGGTATCCGGCCCGGCGAAGTACCGGCTTACCTCCAGGCGGGGGTCTGGGCGGTGGGTCTGGGCTCCAACCTCTTTCCCAAGGCAGCGCTCGAGCGAGGCGACTGGGCGGCCGTCGAGGCCGCCGCCCGCCAGGCCCTGGCGGAAGCGGGGGTTGCATGAAAACGCTCGATCTGGTTGGCCTGGGCGAGTGCATGGTGGAGTTCTTTACCGACGAGCCCCTGGGCCAGGCCCGCACCTTTACCCGGTCGTTTGGGGGGGATGTGCTCAACGCGCTGGTGGCCGCGGCCCGGCTGGGCAGTGCCACCGGCTTCATCACCCTGGTGGGCAACGATCCCTTTGGCCCGGGGCTGCTCCAGGCCTGGCAGGCCGAGGGCGTTGACACAGCCCTGGCCCCCCTGGTCGAGGGGGAGAACGGGGTGTACTTCATCTCGCTGCTGGAGAATGGCGAGCGCGAGTTCACCTACCGACGCCAGGGCAGCGCCGCCTCGAGGCTCTCCCCCGAACACATCCAGCCCGCCTACCTGGCCGGCGCCCGCATGCTGCTGCTCTCCGGCATCACCCAGGCCATCTCGCCCTCGGCCCAGGCGGCCACGCTGCGGGCTGCCGAGCAGGCCCGTTCAGCAGGTCTCTGGGTGGCCTTTGACCCCAACTACCGTCCCCGCCTGTGGGCCCTGCGCGGGGGGCTGGAGACCGCCCGGCAAGCCCTGGGAGAAATCCTCCCCTATGTAGACCTGCTGCTGCCGAGCCAGCCCGCCGACCTGGCCCTGTGGGGCCTGGAGCACCTCGAGGCCCCCACAGCCTTGCGGGTTCTCCTGCAGTACGTCCCACGGGTGGGGCTCAAGGCAGGGGCCGAGGGAGCCTGGCTGGGCTGGGAGGGTCAAATCCAGCACGTCCCTCCGGCTTCTCCTCACCAGGTTCGCGACACCACGGGGGCCGGGGATGCCTGGAACGGCGCCTTCCTACACGGTTTGTTGCAAGGGTGGAACCCCCTCGAGGCAGCCCTCCAGGCCAACCGCCTGGCCGCGGCCAAACTGGCCTACCGGGGCGCTATACCCCCCAGACCCTGGCCACTGGAACTATCTGATCTTGCTTGAGGAGTGTACATGCAGTTGAACGGAGATTGGGAAGCCGTGGAACCAGGCATCGAACGCCGGCTGGTGGCTTTAGGCCAGCGCATGATGGCGGTGCGGGTTCGTTTTGCTAAAGGCGCAGCAGGCACCGCGCACACCCACCCACACGAGCAGCTTACCCAGGTTCTGAGCGGACGCTTCCGCTTCTGGCTGGGCCAGGAGGCGCGGGAGGTGGTTGCGGGTGAAAGCCTGCTCATCCCCGGCGGCCTCGAGCACGGCGCCGAGGCGCTGGAGGCGGGGGAACTGCTCGATGTGTTCTCCCCTCTGCGCGAAGATCTGCTCGATGGCCCCACCGCCCATCCGGAGTAGCCGGCACCCTGGAGGATCGGCCCCTAACCGTGCAGCCCTGATGCAAGGAGACACCATGCGCCAGTTCCGCGACCCTCGAACCGGTCGGCTCATCACCCAGCTCACCGACCGAGGGAACAACGTACACCTCTACTTCACCGAAAACGCCTTCGACCTCACCCGGCCCGAGATCATCTTCCGCTCAGACCGGGCCGCCAAGCAGGAGCGCGCCCCACACGAAAACCCGCACTACAACCTCTTTCGCCTGAACTACCTGACCGGCGAGATCACCCAGCTTACCGACGAAGACCAGCCGGTTGGCAGTGTCACCAAAACCCCCGACAGCGAGCTGATCGCCTACCTGACGGCCGGAAAGGTTAAGCTTTTGAACACCCGCACCGGGAAAACCACCGTGCTTTACGAAGACAAAGGGGACTACAACCTCTACTCCCCTTCGATCAGCCCCAACCGCCGGTATGTGGGGTTTGCCCGCAACGAACGGGTTAAGGCCGTCAACACCAACGTCAACTACGGGGGCTTTAAGGAGAGTTTCTATCAGATCAAGGATGGGCGCATCACCCTGGCCCGCACCGATGGCTCGAGCTGGTTCGACGTCCACTGCGACACCCACTGGCTGGGGCATTTCCAGTTCGCACCGGACGATCCCACCCTGGCTATGTTTTGCCACGAAGGCCCCTGGAACCTGGTAACCCAGCGCATCTGGCTGCTCGACCTGGCCGCCCGGCAAGTAAAACCCATCTTTCGCCAGGATGAGCAGGACTCGGTCGGCCACGAGTTCTGGACCCAGGATGGGCTGATTTTCTTCGATAACCGCGGCCCCGGCCACGACGGCACCATCACCTCCGCCAAGACCCAGGCGGTGGTGCAATCCCCCTCTCCAGACAACTTCCGTCCATATGTGGGCCTGATGGATCGCGAAGGGCGGCTGGTACGCCGGATCGAGATGCCTTTTTACTGCAACCATTACCACGCCAACCCCTCCAACACCCTGCTGGTGGGCGATGATGCCGACAACCTGGTGCTCATCGATATCTCCGGGGAGCAGGCCCGGCTCGAGGTGCTGTGCGAGCACGGCACCTCCTGGCACACCCAGGCCAGCCACTGCCACCCCACCTGGAGCTGGGACGGGAAGCGCATTCTCTATGCTTCCGACCGGGGCGGGCGGGTCAACCTGTATCTGCTCGAGCTCTGAGCGCTGCGGTTGCGCGGGCCGTGTAGGTGGGCCATGATAGAGCCCATGGACTTGCTGGTGGTGGTGCCTCACCCCGACGACGAGGTGTTCGGCGCAGGCGGAACGCTCATTCAATACGCCGACTGGGGGCTGGAGACCGGCCTGATCACCCTTACCAAAGGCGAGGCCGGGCGAACCCTGGGGCTGTGCAGGCCGGAGGAGTTGGGTGAACTGCGAGCCCAGGAGCTACAGCGGGCGGCGCAAATTCTCAAACTGGGCCACCTCGAGCTCTACGATTTTCCCAATGGTCTGCCCAACAACCCGGTGGACGGCGAAGCCAGGGGCCACGGTTTTTCCACCCCGCAGGGCGTGGCCGATCACCCCGAAATTGTCGATTTGCTGCTGTGGCGTTTGGAGGTGCTGCGCCCCAGGGCCATCATTACCTTTGGCCCCAATGGCTCCAACCGCCACCCCGACCACGTCGCCACCCATCGGTTTGTGGTGAAGGCCGTAGAAAAGTCCGGACAGAAGATCAAGCTATTCTTCTACGCTTCCCCGCAGCCGCTGCCGGAGTACCTGGAGGGCTGGCTGCCCCCCAACCATGTGCGCCACCTGCCCATGGAGGTGCTGCTGCAAAAGCTGCGGGCCATGGCCCAGCACCGCACCCAGGCCCTCTCGGTGCTCAACTTTATGGATCGCTTTAGCTCCCGGCTAGCCAGCGAAACCTTCCACCTAGCAGGTTATGAAGGGCCCATACAACACGAACTGCTCTGGTATGCCCGGCCTTAGGGGAAGTGTTCCGGCTGACGGTTGTGGGCAGCCTCGAGGGTTAGACTCAAATCCATGAGAGAGCGCATGTTCGCCATCACCACCCCCGAAGAGGCCGACGCTTTTATCGACAGCAAACCCATCACGGCCATCTTCAAGGCCGGCACCTGCCACAAGACCATGCAGGGCTGGGGCAACGTCGAAAAAATGCTGCGCGAGCGGCCCGAAATTCCGGTGGGCATCATCAAGGTGGTGGAGCACCGCCCAGCCTCGAACCGGGTGGCCGAGCGCACCGGCATTGTGCACCACTCCCCGCAAATTATTCTGTTCCGCAACGGCCAGCCGCTCTTCGAGCTGAACAACTGGGAGATCACCCTGGAAAACCTCGAGGCCCTCTTCCAGCAACACCTCCCGGATGTAAAAGTCGAACCCGCACAAGAAGGGGGTAGAAGCAACCTCGAGCCCTACAAGCGGCTTCTGGACGCCTACCTGAGCGGAGCAATCAGCGAGCAGCAGTTCGCCTGGGCCTATCTCAACATGTTCCGCGAGGACGCCTCGCTGCGCTCACAGGAGGAGTTCGAACTGCTCAACTCCCTGTTTGGCAATCCCGACGAGCACCACATCCACCCCATGACCATCCTGCAGTTTGAGCAAGCCAACCCCCAGGCCACGCCGCTATTTGAGCGCGCCCAACACCTGCGGGCCCGCCTCGACACACTCTGATACCGTTTTTGCTTGAATCCTTCACCGCCCTGCGTAGGCAGAGGTGAAGGATTCAAGCCGACCGAAGGGAGTAGAAAAGCATTTCGGTAGTATCGTTTAGGCTTGTCAAAGTGAACGATACTACCGAAATGCGTATGATACCGGATTCGACGGGCCGCACCCAGGAGGCTCTTGTTATGTAACCCCGGCCCTACGGTCTGGCCGGGGGCTGTGGTTCTCCCCTAAGATTCAGCCCCACCACCACCGGGTCGTGGTCGGAGGTGCGGTACTGATCGGGGGCGTAGAGCAGGACCTGCAGGTTGGGGGTTTTGAAGTTGGTGTTGTAGTCGAGGACATTGGGTTCGTCGGCGTTGATGTGGTACTCGGCCACCCCCGACACCTGGGCGTTCAGCGAGGCCGAGGCCAGCGCGTAGTCCAGGTAGCCCCACTGCCCATCGAACACATAGGAGTAGGCATCGGGGCCCAGGCGGGCCTCGAGCAGGTTGATAAAGCCGGCCTTCTTGAGCGTGGCAATGGGATCCTCCTGGGCATAAGAGTTGTAATCGCCAATCAAGAGGATGTCTGGGTCGGCAATGCCGGTGGGGTGGGTGGCCAGCCAGGCCACCAGTTGCTGAACGGCCCTGGTGCGCACCGCATTACAGTTGCCCTGGCCGTCGCCCTGGTCGGGCAGGTCGCAGGGCGAGCCCTTGCTCTTGAGGTGGTTCACGTTCACGATAAAGATGGCCCCATTGTCGTTCTGCCGGAAGGCCTGGGCCAGCGAGGCCCGGTTGCGCGGCGCGCTGTCGCCGCCGTTGACAAACGCTGGGGTGTTGAGCACCGCGGTCTGGCCCACCGGGGTCACGCGGGCCGGCTTGTAAATCAGCCCCACCTTGATGGCGTCGGTGCCCAGGGCGTTCACCTGACCCGTGGCCGCGTCCGCATCAATAAAGGCATAGGTACCCGGCGCGGTGGCTTCGTTGAGTTTGTTCACCAAAAAGGCGATGGCGCTATCGGGGCCGTACCCGTCGTTCTCGAGTTCGTTCAGCCCCAGCACATCCGGGTTCATAGCCAGGATGGCCGCCACCGTCTTGGGCCACTGGCGGTCAAATTCGGCCGGGGTATCAGCGCCGCGGCAGTCGGCGGGGGCCCCACCCAGCCCGTAGGTGCAGTTGTCTACCGTATCCGGCAGACCATCAAAGGTGTTGAAGAAATTGAGCAGGTTGAACCCCACCACCCGCAGCGTGCCGCCCACCGCAGGCGGGGTGGCCGGGCGTGGGTTGGCCGCCACGAAATTGACATACCCGTTCAGAGCCCCCATGGGCCGCACCCGGTAAGCGTTTCCGCTGGCCGCGTTGCCAGCCCAGGTGTAGGTCATCACCCCCACGATGCCGGTCGCGGTGTCGCCGCCGCGCAGGGTGTTGCTGGCGCTCAGGGGCTGGCCGTTTCGCCCAAACAGGATGGGGTCGGGGTTCTGGTTTTGCAGGGCATCGTCCAGAATGATGCGGTTGAGGTTGTTCCGGGCCTGCAGGGCGTTGGCCGCCGCGCCGGGGGTGGTCGCGTGGGTGGGCTGCTTCAGCCGCCCGCCCGACGAAAGCACCACCTGGCCAAAGCGCCCAAGCTGGAAGTGCTCGGTTACATAAAGGGTCTGGGGCAGCCGCACCAGCATGCCCTCGTAGCGCTCGGCCTCGGTGGCAGAGGCGAAGGGCAGGGTCACGTCGGTAGGCGTTACGGTACCGGTTCCGCACCTGGTAATGGAGGCCGCGCTGATCTGGGTCTGATCCTGGAACTCACCCGCGGTTCCCACCACCCGCACCACCTCGCCCAGGCGCACGCTGTCGTTGTTAGCGTTGAACACAAAGATGCCGTCGGAGGTGTTCACATCCCCGTCACCGCTGGGGTCGTGGATGTAGAAGCCCCGCAGGGCCGGGGTGGGGCCTTCGTAATCCCCCACCACCACGCCTTTGGTTGCCACATCGCCGGTGATGGCTGCCGACATGCCGCTGCCCTGAATTTTATAGATCGGGGTATAAGGCAGATCGCATTCAGAGGACGTACTGAAAGATAGAAGCCCGTGCGTGTACGAAAACAACCCAGCCAAGACAAGCGATGAAACCCCTATGCGCAAAAATGGCTCCATATATCCTCCAGGCAAACTGTATCCGAAACGAGCCCCTACCGCCAATCAAAACCGTAACAAACAAAAACCCCGGCCTTCGCGACCGGAGCGGGGAAGCGAGAAATTAAGAGGCTTTCCCTCGAGTATTAATCTTGAATGCCGCCCAGATGGGGCAGAAATTGAGGGTAGCGGTTACCACCATGACCACCCCCAGCAGCCCAAACACCCAGGCCCAGACGCCGCCACTACCGAAAAAAGCGATCAGGAAAAACACCGCCGCCAGGATGTAGCGAACAAGCCGATCTGTGCTGCCTACGTTGGGAATCATAGCTCCCTCCTTAGTCAGAGCCTAGCAGTTGCGAGCAGGTACATAGGCCTTTGCTACTATTATACGCCGCCCATAAGTCTTTTATATCTCACGGTGCAAGGCGGCTCAACCGTTGGCGGAGCTGCTGCAGGTGATGCCGCTCGTGGTAGGCCAGGGTTTGTAGCCAGCCGAGGGCGGTCAGCTCACCGAAAAAGGGGTGGGCATAGGTGGGGGGCCGGGGCAGACGCTCCCCACTTTCGGCCACCTCGAGCAGCAGGCGTTGGCGCACTGCCTCCAGGCGTTCTAGCAATTGTGCGCGGGTCAACCCCCCTTTGGGCTCCATCGGGGGCGGGGCCAGGAAGCGGCCGTCGGGCCGGGTTCGACCGGGCGGCGGCGGTGGGAAGGGCTCGGCCTCGCCCAGGGCAACCTTGCGCAGCCGCCGGATAATTTTTCCCGCCGACTCCTCCACCAGCGCCAGGTGCTCGAGCACCTCGGCGGGACTCCAAACCTCTGGCCCAGGCCGCCCCAACAAGACCCCGTCGGTGAGGCCCTCCACCAATTGCAAAAGCTCCTGCCGTGAACGTTCCAGATGCCGCAGGCAGCGATCCGCATCGCCGAAGCGAGACAGCATCTCCTGTGCGGAAGACATGGGAGCATTCTACAAAAAACAAGCCCCCCGATAACAAATGGCTTTTTGCCTCCAGTGCTTGATGCTAGGCCTTATCAAAGGCCTCGCACAGACTGCTGGTGCAGGGCAGGCAGACCAGGCCCTTCAAGTAAAGCTCATGCACCGCATCTATGCCAGCAATCTGCTGCAAACGCTCGAGCGAGATCTGCACTTGGTGATCCGGCAGATACACCCTGACCTGGTTCATGGTGCCCGGAACCCACTCGCACTGAATACCTCCCCTCGCCACCAATCCTTGTTGAAGCGCCTGCATAACTCTACACCCCCTCACTGCTACAAAACCTGGTCTCGAAGGTGTTTATAGCCGAACGGGTTGGATTGGAGTAGAGAATTATGTCCCGTTGCGGGCCATGTACTCAACAGTGTGTTCTAGGTACATTATAAAGCATTTCAATGAGGGTTGGCTCAGAGACCCGGCCGCTCACTTTCCCTAAATGAATTTGCCTACCCTCGAGCAGGTGCGAGTAAGATACGGGGGTTATGGTTCCGATTGATCTGTCCGGTAAAAAAGCCCTGGTCATGGGCGTAACCAACGAGCATAGCCTGGGCTGGGCTATCGCCGAAAAGCTGTATGCCGCTGGGGCCGAGGTGGCCTTCAGCTACCAGGGCGAGCGGCTGCGGGAAAAGCTGGAAAAACTCACCGCGGGTCGTCCAAACCAGCGCTTGTACCAGGTGGATGTCACCGACGAAGCCGCCCTCAAGGCCATGTTCGCCGACCTGGGGCAGGCCTGGGGCGGCCTCGACTATCTGGTGCACTCCATCGCCTTTGCCCCCCGCGCCGCCATGGAAGGACGCTTCATCGACACCACCGCCGCCGACTGGAATACCGCCCTGCAGGTCTCGGCCTACTCGCTGGTCGCTGTGGCCCGCGAAGCCGAGCCGCTGCTCCGCGAGGGGGGTAGCCTGGTCACCCTGACCTACTACGCCTCCGAAAAGGTGGTGCCCCGGTACAACGTGATGGGCATTGCCAAGGCTGCCCTGGAAGCCAGCGTGCGCTACCTGGCCTATGAGCTGGGCAAGAAAAACATCCGGGTCAACGCCATCAGCGCCGGGGCTATTCGCACCGTGGCGGCCATGAGCATCCCCGGCTTCCGCAAGATGGTGGCCAAGTACAACGCCACAGCCCCCCTGGGGCGCATGATTACCCACGAGGAAGTGGGCAACCTGGGCCTGTACCTGCTCTCCCCCCTATCCAGCGGCACCACCGGCCAGACCGTCTACGTGGACGCGGGCTACAGCATCATGGGCATGAGCTGGGATGACGTGCAGGAGTAGATCCTGTGCTTTCTTCAGCAACGTTTATTTGTGGGCGCTCAGGCTAACATCTACCTGCCGCAAGTATAAGCAAAAGGGTGGGGTGGCCCTGGTCAGCCCCACAGCAAGCAACCGCTCCAGAGCAACGCCCTGGAGCGGCCAGCTTTGGGCAATTTCTTACGGACAACACCTAGCGGCGTTTGCGTCCTCCCTTGCCGCCGGGCTTTTTACCGCCACCAAAACCTCCCGAGCCACGCAAAAAGCTTTTGAGTTTGTTCTCAAAATCGGGGGCCTGGCGGGGCAAGCGCTTGGGCCGGGGGGGCTCCACTGGGGCTGGGGTCAGCTCCTTGATGGAAAGATCCAGGCGGCCCTTCTCGTCGCGCCCCAAAACCAGCACCGAGACCACATCCCCTTCATTCAAATGGTCGCGGATGTTCTTGACGAACTCGTGGGCCACCTGCGAGATATGCACCAGACCCGACTCGCCGTTGGGAAACTCCACAAAAGCCCCGAACTCCATAATTCGCGTAACACGACCTTCTACGATTGCACCGGCTTCAAGCTCCATTCAAGCGTTCCTCCAAAACGATACGCAATCCCATAGCTCAGGTGTACTAAAGCTGTTGGGGATTCACGATACCTCACTATACCATCCCCGGTCTGCTTCGTCGCAAAGCCGGGTGCTGTGAGGGGCCTGGCGGCTCCAAATGTAACGTATTTGCAACACCAAATGTAAAAAGTGATATATTTGAACCACGGAGGAACGCAAAATGATTGCCGATCGCCCCAGGGACTTATGGTTTGAGCTTGATAGCGAGGAACGCCAGATTATCGGTACGCTGCGGGATTTTTTGCAGGCCGAGGTGGCCCCCACCGCCGCCGAGCGCGACGAGACCGGCGCCTTTCCGTTTGAAATCGTGAAGAAGCTGGGCGAGATGGGTGTGATGGGAGCCCAGGTACCCGAGCAGTACGGCGGGGCGGGGCTATCCACGCGCGTTTTTGCCCGCATTATCGAAGAAATTGCAGCGGTAGATGGTTCGCTGGCGCTTACCGTGGCCTCGCACAACAGCCTGTGTACCGGCCATATCCTGATTGCCGGCAACGAGCAGCAGAAGCGGCAATTCCTGCCCCGGCTGGCTTCCGCCGAGGTGCTGGGGGCCTGGGGCCTCACCGAGCCAGGCAGCGGCTCGGACGCCGCGGCCATGCGCACCAAAGCCGAAGACACCGGCTCGAGCTGGGTGCTGAACGGTACCAAGCAGTTCATCACCCAGGGGTCGGTGGCCGGGGTGTATGTGGTCAACGCCCGCACCGATGCCGCCCCCAGCGAGGAGAAAAAGCATCTGGGGCTCTCGGCGCTGGTGTTCGAGGCCCCCATTCCAGGCTTGCGGATTGGGCGCAAGGAGCGGAAGCTAGGGCTTAACGCTTCAGACACCGCGCAGATAATCTTTGAGGATATTACCTTGCCCAAAGAGGCCCTGCTGGGTGAGCGGGGCAGGGGCTTCTACGATGTGATGAGGGTGCTGGAAGGCGGGCGCATCGGCATCGCTGCCATGGCGGTGGGGCTGGGGCGGGCCGCTCTGGAGTTTGCTACCAAGTACGCCCTCGAGCGCGAACAGTTTGGCAGGCCCATCGCCGAGTTCCAGGCAGTCTCACACAAGCTGGCCGATATGGCTACGCAGCTAGAAGCCGCCCGGCTCTTGTACTTGAAGGCCGCCGAACTGCGCGACGCCGGTAAGCCCTTCGGCCCGGCTGCGGCCCAGGCCAAGCTCTTCGCCTCGGAGGTGGCGGTGCAGGCCTGCGACGAGGCCATCCAGATTCTAGGCGGCTATGGCTACATCAAGGAGTACCCGGTCGAGCGCTACTGGCGCGACGCCCGCCTGACCCGCATCGGGGAGGGCACCAGCGAGGTGTTGAAGGTGATCATCGCCAAGCACTTGCTGGCCCAGTACCGCTAGAAACCCTTCCCGCCCTCCCTGCCCCCTGCTATCCTTTTCCGGTGTACGAGCTGCTCAAACCCTGGCTGTTCCGCCAAGACCCCGAGACCATCCACGAGCGGGTGATGCACGGCCTGGCCTGGCTGGGGCAGCGGGGGCCCAGCCTCGAGCTCATCCGCCAGTTCTTCAGCCTGCGCGACCCACGCCTCGAGGTCGCGGCGTTTGGCCTGCGCTTCCCCAACCCCATCGGCCTGGCGGCGGGTTTCGATAAAAACGCGGTGGCTGTGCGAAGCTGGGCCGCCCTGGGCTTCGGGCACGTGGAGATTGGCTCGGTTACAGCCCTGCCCCAGCCGGGCAATCCCAGGCCCCGCCTATTTCGGCTGCCCCAGGATCAGGCGCTAATCAACCGCATGGGCTTCAACAACGAGGGGGCCGAGGCCATCGCTCAAAGACTAGAACGCTTGCAACAAACCTTTGGCCGGCCCCCGGTGCCGCTGGGCATCAACCTGGGCAAGTCCAGGGTCACCCCCCTGAAGGAAGCCCCCCAGGACTACCTGCAAAGCCTTTCCCGCCTCTGGCCCTATGGCGACTACTTTGTCATCAACGTAAGCTCCCCCAACACGCCGGGCCTCCGGGCCTTACAGGACAAAGCGCGGCTGGAAGAGCTGCTGGCCGCGCTTACCGGTTTTGTGCAGGGCCGGAAGCCCCTGCTGCTCAAAATTGCCCCCGACCTGACCTGGGAGCAGATTGACGAGATTCTGAGCCTGGTGGAAGATTACCGGCTCGCGGGCCTGATCGCCACCAACACCACCACCGCCCGCACCGGCCTGCAAACCCCCATAGACGAAGACGGCGGCCTCTCGGGCAGGCCCTTGCGGGGGCGCTCGCTCGAGGTGCTCAAATACTTGCACGCACAGCTACAAGGCCGCCTGCCCATCGTCTCGGTGGGGGGCATTTTC
Organism: Meiothermus ruber DSM 1279; assembly: GCF_000024425.1. NCBI lineage: Bacteria > Thermotogati > Deinococcota > Deinococci > Thermales > Thermaceae > Meiothermus > Meiothermus ruber. The sequence continues at coordinate 230,045 of NC_013946.1, read as the reverse complement.
AGCCCGGAGGACGTGTGGCAACGGCTGGAGAACGGGGCCACCCTGGTACAGGTGTATACCGGCCTGGTCTACGAGGGGCCCTTGATGGTGAAAAAGCTGTGCAAAGGGCTGCTGCAAAGAATGGAGCAAGAGGGCGTGGGCAGCCTCGCGGAGCTCAGTTCGACTCCATAACCAGCAGTTGGCGGATTTCCTCGAGCTTCCCTTCGGCGGCCGCCTCGCCGTCCTGGATGGCCTGCTCGAGCTGCTGGAAGCTAAAAAGCCCGATGCCCTCGAGGCTGGGTCGCAAAATCAGGTCGGGGCGCGAGACCGCCAGCTTTACCTCGGCCAGCCGAATCTGCATAATCTCCACCGAGCGATACACGTTTTGGATCGGATTGGTATCCGTGCCCCGGCGGAAAATCTGCTGCCACCAGGTTTTTTTCTGCGGGTGCTCGCGCAGCACCTCCAGCGGGGTCACATCCACCGCAATCACCCGCTCGGCCCCCAAAAAGCGGGCCAGATCCACCGGAATCTGGTTCAGAATGCCGCCGTCAGCCAGCAGTTGCTCCCCCACCCAGATGGGGCTGATCACCCCTGGGTAGGCAATCGAAGCCCGAATGGCCTGGAACACATCGCCCTGGCGAAAATACACCTCGGTTCCGGTAACCAGATCGGTGGCGGTGATGCCCAGCGGAATAGGAAAATCTTCTATCTGGCGGGGTAGGTGCGGCTCCAAAAAGCGCACCAGCTCGCTGAAGTTGAGCATATCGCTCAGGGGGTTCAAGTCCAAAAAGCGCCAAAAAGACATCTGGGACAGGATCTCCTGTACCCGATTGGCCGAGTGACCTGCGGCGAAAAAGGCCGCCATGATGCTGCCCATGCTGGTTCCGACCACCACGCTGGGGCGGAAGCCTTCGCGCTCCAGCACCCGCAAGACCCCAATGTGGGCATACCCTCGAGCCCCCCCGCCGCCCAAAGCCATTCCAAAGCGCTTAGACTCCGCCATGCCTCTAGCCTAACCCCAAGCCGCTCGTTATTCCATTTAGACAAGCGCCACTTACAAAGCATCTAAAAAGCGCCTCTTGAGTTCGGGGGTTGGCACCATACAGCGCTCGAGCCGCCCAAAAAGACGGTAGCGGTTTTTGGCGATCAACCGATAAACCCAGTCCCGCAACCCCTTGGGCGCCCACCGCAGCACAGCCGCTATGCGCCACACCCCCCCCAGCCGGTAGAGGATGTGCAGGGCGGCGTCCGATTCCAGCCAGACCCGCGCCCCCTCGATAACCACCAGGCTATCGGCCAGGGCCGCCTCGGTCGGGACACCGTATTGGCGAAGCAGTTGCTGCCCAACCTCGGACTGCTGGGAGGCAAACACAAAGCGCTGGGCCCGGTCGTGGCGCAGAATGAACTGCACGCTGCGGTGGCAAAGGTTGCAAACGCCATCGAACAGCACCACCGTCTTCATGGTTTCAGTTTAGGCGGGTGTGGCTCGAGGGAATGTGGCGGGGGTATTTGTAACCCGCCTTGCGCCTCAGACCCCCCGTGTTGCTAGAATGTGCAACACGGGGTGGCCAGCGTGAAACTAACCGACCAATACGGGCGCATCATCAAAGACCTGCGGCTTTCGGTCACGCCGCGCTGCAACCTGCACTGCCTGTACTGCCATCCGCTGGGCTGGGAACAGTCGGAACCCCCCGGCACCATCTCGGTCGAGGACACCCGCCACTTTTTGCGGGCCATGCAGCTACTGGGGCTGGAATCGGTGCGCTTTACCGGCGGCGAGCCGCTGGTGCGCAAAGAGCTGCCCCAGATGATTGCAGCAGCCAGCGAGCTGGGCATCCCCGACATCGCCATCACCACCAACGGCCTCCTGTTCAAGCGCAAGGCCAGGGAGCTTCTAAGCGCTGGGCTCAAACGGATTAACCTCTCGATGGACGCGGTGACCCCCGAGGTCTTCCGCAGCATGACCCGGGGTGGGCAGGTCGAGAAGGTCTGGGAGGCCATCGAAACCGCCTGGGAGCTGGGCATGCACCCGGTCAAAATCAACGCGGTGATGATCCGGGGCATGAATGAACAGGAGGTAATTCCGCTGGCCGCACTCTCGCTGGACAAACCCCTCGAGGTGCGCTTCCTGGAGTACATGCACCTCGACAACTCCAACCCCGAGCTCTACCACGCCCGCTTTATCAGCGGGGCCGAGACCCGCGCCAGAATCGAGGCCCACTTTGGCCCCCTCGAGCGCGTAGACCACGATCCCACCGCCCCCGCGCGGGTTTATCACATCCCCGGCGCGGTGGGTACGGTGGGCTTTATCAACCCGGTTACCGAGCCTTTTTGCTCCAAGTGCTCCCGCCTGCGCCTGACCGCCGACAAAAAAATCCGGCCCTGCTTGCTAACCGACCTGGAGATGGACATTGCCTGGGCCTTCGAGGCCGAGAACCCTGTTGAGGCCCTGGTAGACGCCATCCTGCTGGCCACCGACCGCAAACCGGCCTTCGGCAACACCCTGCCCACCCTGCGCGAGCGGGTGATGGTGGGCATTGGCGGCTAAGCGCCCCAGAATGAGAACAATCAGTGGTAGGGTACTTAGATGACCCCGTAGTTGTAGGTATCGTGGCGGCCATTCTTGTCCACAATGGCCCACCAGCGGTGTTCGGAGAGCGAGGGCATCTGGAGCAGAAACACCCAGAACTTGCTGGGGTTCTCGCCGCCATCGGGCTGTATGGGGCTTTCGGGGGTGATCAGGGTGAGCTGGGAATCGCCCGCATTCATGAAGTCCCGCACAGCATTTTGCAGCTCCTCGTGATCGGGTTCGTCGGAGAGGTCGTAGGCCGAAGGATCGGCCTCGATCAGGCCCAGGGGGCTTTGGTCGTCCTCGCCATCCTCCACAAAGCTGGTAATGGCCGCCTCGAGGGCCTCGAGAAAGCCCTCTTCGTCGGCCACAGAAGGTACCTCGACATTCAGGTCGGGCACCCCCAGCGCTCTCAGCAAGGATTCTATTCGCTGTTGCAAGGCCATAAGCAAGCTCGTTTGATTACATAACCACAAATGCGCAAACCGGTCAAGCAAACCCAACCGCGGCTAACCCGACCCTGTTTGCGCCCGGTTGTCTTCAAAAACCAGGCTAGTGGCCCTTGGTCTGCTGGAAGCGCTCGATGCAGGCCTTGACCTCGGCCACCGCCCCGGCCTTGTCCTTCCAGCCCGCCACCTTGACCCACTTGCCCTTGTGGGCTTCCAGGGCCTTGTAGGTCTCGAAGAAGTTCTGGATCTCCTGTTTGTAGGCGGTGGGCACGTCGCTCAGATCCTGGATGTGATCCCAGCGGGGGTCTTCGGCCACCACCCCGATGATCTTGGCGTCGCCGCCTTTTTCGTCTTGCATGTCCACCATGCCCACAATCCGCACATCCACCACCACGCCCGGCAAGAGGGGGTGGGTGGAAAGGATGATGCCATCCAGGGGGTCGCCGTCCTCGGCCAGGGTGGAGGGGATGAAGCCGTAGTCGCCGGGGTAGAACTGGGCGGTGGGCAGCACCCGGTCAAGTTTGACGGCCTCGAGGTCGGGGTCGTACTCGTACTTGTTGGAAGAGCCGCGCGGCACTTCGATGACCATGTGGACAATTTCAGGGGCTTTTTTCCCAACCGGTAGGTTCTTGAGATTCGCCATAGCGCACCTATTCTGACATCCTCCGGCAAAAGCGGCAAAGGTTTATTACCAATGGCCCTGGGCAGGGCTTGCCCAGGCGGGGCTCGAGGTTTACTATGTAAGTATGTACTTACTTTCAAGTTTCGACGAGGCCGACTCCACCCGCACCGCCCTGATGCGCGCGGGGTTGGAGCTTCTAGCCGAGAAAGGCTACAAAGGCACCACCACCCGCGAAATCGCGGCCAGGGCCGGGGTCTCCGAGGTCACGCTGTTCAGGCAGTTTGGCAGCAAAAAAGCCCTGCTGCAAGCAGCGGTACAGAAGCTCCGCCCACCGGTAGAGCTGATCCTGCCCCGCCCATCCCACGGTCAGATGAGCGCGTCTTCGCTGGAAGACAGCCTGCTGCACCTGGCCCAGGGGTACGCGCAGATGCTCGAGGCCAACCAGGGGCTTCTGGTTCGGCTCCTGCCCGAGCTGGCCCGCCACCCCGAGCTGCGCGGTGAAACCGGGCCACTGGGTTTGCAAAAGGCCATGTCGGCGGTTTTTGAGTATTTTGCCGAGCTGCAAAAACAGGGCCTGTTGCGTGCTGATGAAGCCCCTTCTCAGGTGGCCGTCGCCTTGCTGGGGCCGCTTTTTGCCCGGGGGGTGCTTCTGGGGGCCCTGGCCCTCCGCCCGGCGTTCGATTTACAGGCCCATGTGCGGGGTTTTCTGAAAGGGAGGCAAGGTGATTAGCGTTACGCAGATCTCGAGGCGGTTTGGCCCTCTGGTGGCCCTTAACAATGTAAGCCTGGAGGTTCGCCCCGGCGAGGTGTTTGGCCTGCTGGGGCCCAACGGTGCGGGCAAAACCACCCTGATTCGCATCCTGAGCGGGGTTCTGCTGCCCAGCGCCGGCCAGGCCCAGGTGGCCGGACTGGATGTAACCCGCTTCCCCGAGCAGGTCAAGGCCGCCATCGGCTACGCCACCCAGGAGGCCAGCGTCTACCGCGACCTCACGGTGCGGGAAAACCTGGAGTTCCGCGCCCGGCTCTACCTGAAAGCGCAGGCTGTACCACAAGCCGTCGAAACCACCTTGCAGCGCTTTGGCTTGCAGGACTTTGCTCATCGGCTTGCCGGGGCCCTCTCCGGGGGCTGGCGGCAGCGGCTGGCCCTGGCCCAGGCGGTGGTGCACGGGCCCAGGGTGGTGTTTTTGGACGAGCCCACCACCGGCCTCGACCCGGTCTCGCGCCGCATCATCTGGGACTTGATTCACCAGGAAGCCGCTCGAGGGGCAGTGGTGCTGGTCACCACCCACTACATGGACGAGGCCGAGCGCTGCCACCGGCTGGCCCTGCTCTTTGGCGGTCAGGTGGTGGCCCAGGGCACCCCCCACGAGCTCGAGCAGCTCGCGCTGCAGCAAGCCAGGGTGGCCTACTGCGAGACCGACCTGCCCCTCCAGCGCATCCGGGCCCTGCCGGGGGTGCTGGACGCCTGGCCCAGCGGGCGCGGGGTGCGGCTGATTCTGGAGCAGCAGGCCTCCCTCAGCCTGCCCCTCCAGACCGTATACCCCAACCTCGAGGACGTCTTCATCATCCTGACCCGCCGTCAAGGGGGTGCCGCATGAGCCGCATCCTGGCCCTGGCGCAAAAGGAGTTCACCCAGATCCGCCGCGATCACGTGCTGTCCCGGCTTATTGTGGGGCTGCCCATCGTCATGACCCTGCTGTTCGGCTACGCCATCAACTTCACCCTCTCGGGCATCCGCCTGGCCGTCTACGATGGCTCGCAGGATCGCATCAGCCAGTACCTGCTGCAAGAGCTGCAAAAGGAAAACCGCTTTACCCTCACCCACATCGCACAAAACCCGGCGGAGGTGCCGCAGGCCATCCAGAAAAACCAGGCCCGGGTCGGCCTGGTGATTCCTTCGGGCGCCCTGCAAGCCGTGCGGCAGGATAAAGCCGTACAGCTCGAGGTGTTTGTGGATGGCGCCGACCCCAACTTTGCCTTCCAGGCCCAGGCCGCCCTGCGCAAGGTGCTGGGAGACGTCAACAGCCGCCTGCTGGCCGGCAAGGTGCTGGCCGGAACCGCCACCACCCCGCCCCTCACCCCCAGCCTGCACACCCTCTACAACCCCGACAACAAAACCGCCTGGTTTACCATCCCGGGCATCATCGGCCTGATTATGACCATCTTTACGGTGCTCCTGACCGCGCTTTCGATCGTGCGCGAAAACGAGGGCCGCACCATGGAGGCCCTGATGGCCAGCCCCATCAAACCCTACGAGGTGGTGCTGGGCAAGGTGCTGCCCTATTTTGTGATCGCCACCCTGGTGAGCCTGGTGGTGCTCTCGATCGGGCACTGGGTGTTTGGCGTGCCGGTGCGTGGGAGCCTGCTGCTGCTCTTTGGGCTGATCGTGCTCTTCGTGCTGGGCTCGCTGGGGGTGGGGGTGCTGATCTCCACCCTGGCCCGCACCCAGATTCAGGCGGTGTTTGGCACTTTTGCCTACATCCTGCCCACCATCTTTCTTTCGGGGTTTGTGTTCCCCGTAGATGGCATGCCCCTGCTGTTCAGGTGGTTGGCAGCGGTGATTCCGGCCCGCTATCTGATTGATGGCACGCGGGGGGTAATGCTCCGGGGCGCGGGCCTCGAGACCCTCTGGGTAGACCTGGTGGCGCTCGTCATTTTCAGCGTGGCCGTGCTGGGTCTGGCCAGCCTGCGCTTTGGCAAACGGCTGGCGGCCTGAGGGGCGCTGGATGGTATCGTTAGCCTGCTCTTTCTGACCGTGAGGAAAAGAACGCTCATGAAAGGATTTCACCCATACCGACGTCTCCTGCAACTCGCCCTGGCGGCGGTGGGTCTACAGCTTTCGACCCTCGGCCTTGGGCAGTCCCTCACCTTCGGGCTTTTTGGCCGCCTGTCGCCCGACCACCTGACCCCCACCCTCGAGGCCACCCTTCCGCTGGGCGAGCTGGAGCTACGCGCACGGCTGCAGCGCGATGCGCTGGGCCTGGGGTTGAACGGCGCGCTGGAGCTAAGCGCCCTGGGCCGGCTGAGCTACGGCGCAGGCTTTAGCCTGGGCTTCGCCGGCTGGGGCTTGCAGGCCGGGGCCAGCGCCGTCCTGGGCCCGGTGGCCGCCAGCCTGGAGGCGCTGTACAGCACCACCCCGCGCTCGAGCCTGTGGGTGGGCGACGAGGCCGAAGGCGGGCTGAAGCTGGGGCTGGGCGGGCGCTACCGCCTCGAGCCCCGGCAGACCCTGGGCCTGCAACTGGGCTTCAAAAACAGCCTGGCGGGTATCGCCAGCGGTTCGGGGGAGCTGAGCTATGCCCTGCGACAGGAACAGACCTACACCTTTGGGCTGGGGGTGGACGATTCGCGCCTGTACGGCCTCTTGGGCTGGCGGGGTGAGCTGGACGAGGCCGGGACGCTGCTCGAGGCCACCCTGCGGGCCGGGCAGCTCAACCGGCTGGAAGCAGCCTTAACCACGCCTTTAGACGAGGAGCAGCTCAACAATCTTAAGCTGCGCCTAACCGTGGCCTACCCCTGGGCTGCTACCCTGGGGGTGGAGGCCTACGGCTTCCGCGCCGATGCAAGCTACGACGGTGGATTTTCCCTATGGCTAAGGTACATCCTCGAGTTCGGAGGTAATGAATGAAAAAACTGCTAGCAATCGCCTTCTTATCCCTTGGGCTGGCTATGGCCCAGAGCATCGCCGAAATTACCCGCCAGGTGCAGGCCAACATGGAACGTTCGCCCTGGGAGGCCACCGTCACGGGCAAGGTGCAGCTACCCGACGGCAGCACCCAGGAGGCCGATTTCCGGCTCCAGGTGATTCCGGGCAAGGAGCAGCTCGCCCGGGTCGAGTTCAAAAAACCCGCCGCCCTCGAGGGCAACTTCGTGGTGATCTCGGATAAGGAAGTCTGGAACTACCTGTTCCTGACCAACCAGCTCATCATCCAGCCCCGCGCCAAAGCCCGCATCGAAGGCCTGGGCTTCAACCTGACCGACCTCGGCGACTTCGAGGAGCTCACCCAGCGGGTCACGCTGCGGCTTCTGGGCGAGCAAAACACCCCCGCCGGCCCGGCCTGGCGCATTGGCGGCGCCCCCAAGGACGCCTCGCTGGGCTTTGCCAGCATGGAAATTCTGGTGCTCAAGTCCGACCCCCGCCCCCTCTCCATCACCCTGCGCGACAGCAGCAACAAGGTGCTGGCTGACCTTAATCTCACCAACTTCCGCCGGGCCAACCTAACCCCCCAGACCCTGCGCAAGCGGCCCGCCGATGCCGAGGTGCTGCGGCGCAACTGAGCCGGGGTTTCACACAGCGCCTGTTGCTCTGCTTTTTTACGCTGTATCCTGTACCCATGCGCCTGGGCGAGCGGGGCGAGGGGTATGTGGTGGGGCAGTTTGCCCTGCTGGGCCTGCTGGTGCTGGCTTTGTGGGTTACGCCTTCCTTTAGCCCGCCCTGGCTGGGGGGGCTGGGGCGGGGGCTGGCCTGGGTGGGGCTGGGGGTGCTGCTGCTGGCGGCCTGGCAACTGGGCCGCAACCTGACCGCCCTGCCCAAACCCAGGCCGGGGGGCTACCTGGTACAGCAGGGGCTCTACCGGGTGGTGCGGCATCCCATCTACTGCGGGGTGCTGCTGTGGGCGCTGGGCAGCAGCCTGGCCCATCTGAACCTCTGGACGCTTCTGCTGTGTGGGCTGCTGTTTGTCTGGCTCGACCGCAAGGCCAGCCTCGAGGAAACCTGGCTTCAAGAGCGCTTCCCCGGGTACAGCGCCTATCGCCAACGGGTCAAAAAGCTGATTCCCTGGGTCTACTAGATACCCCGCGGGAAGCCACGCCTGTTTGCGCTTCCCGCGGGGGCCCCAGGATGAGAAAAATGGGCGGTAGGGGGCCTAGCCCAGCGCCCGCAGCCAGTCCCACAGGCGCGGGTCGGTGTAGTCGGGGATGCACAAGAAAGCCCCCGCCTGGGCCAGGGCCTCGGGTGGGTGGCCGGTGGTGAGGGCCACGGTGGGAAGGCCGGCCCCCACCGCCGAGCGTACCCCGGAGGGGGAGTCCTCGAAGGCTAGGGCCTCCTGGGGGGCAAGGTTTAGATGCTGTAGGGCCATTCGGTAGGGCAGCGGGTCGGGTTTGCCAGCGGGCAGGTCTTCGGACAGAACGATGTGGTCGAAGACCAGGCCCAGCCGCTCGAGCAGGTACAGGGCATTCCCCCGCGGAGCGTTGCTAACCAGCGCCCGCCCAAGCCCCCGTTCGCCGGCCCAGTTCCACAGCACCCTCAAGCCCGGCAAAGGCTGTACCGTGGTGGCCAGTTCGCGAAAGCGGGCTTCCTTTTGTTCGATAAAGCGCTGCCCTTCGGCCTCCGAAAGCTGGGGCAGCAGGCGCTGTACAATCTCGGGGTTCAGGCCGCCGCTGATCTGGGTCTGGTAGAAGTGGTGGTCGCCCTGGATGCCGTAGCGGGACAGGCCCTCGAGCCAGGCCTGCTCGTGCAGGCGGTCGGTGTCGGCCAGGGTGCCGTCAAGGTCGAAGAGCAGGGCCCTCAGCTTCACTTTTCCTCCAGAGCAGGTAGGTCATGCCGGCCATCCAGGCCACCACCAAAAGCATACCGGTGGCTAGCGTTTCCCTGGGTAGCAGGGCAAATCCCGCCGGGATCAGGTTGCTGCCCACCGCCGCCGCATAAAACAAAAAGGCCAGCCCACCGTAGCCGATGTGCTTCTCGGTGAAGGCATAAAGGGTAGGAAAGGTGGGGGCCACCCAGAACCCCACCAGGGGAAAAACCCAGGCCAGCGGAGGCACAAAATAGCACCCCACCACCAGCAACGCCCCCAGGTGCAGCCCCACCAGCCGGGCCAGGGGGTTGGCGGCCACGAAGTCGGCCAGGAGCCAGCGGCCCAGGGTCAGGCTCACCCAGTACAGCGAGAGCAGCACCCCCACCCAGCGGGGGTCGTAACCCAGGTGGCGCAAATAGAGGCCGGAGAAGCTCGAGACCACCAGCTCCACCCCCACGTACGAGACCGCTGCCAGCAGCGCCAAGGGCAGCAGCCCCGACGGGTTGCGGGCTCCTTCAGCCTGGGGGCGCGGGTGCGCCGCCGGGGCTTTCCACAACAGGCCCGCCGCCCCCAGGGCCACCAGCGCCAGCACCGCATAGCCCACCCGCCAGCCCAGCCCCACCATCAGCAAGGGCGCTAGCACCGCCCCCACCCCAAAGGCCGTGTTGACACGATAAAGCACAGTCAGTTGGCCCCTGGGGTAGAGCTCGAGGGGCAGGGCGTTGCAGTGGAAGTTAACCACCGCCACCCCCAGGCCCAGCAGCAAAGCAGCCGCAAACACCCCGCCCATCCAGGGGGTCAGGGCCATGCACAACAGGCCCAACCCCTCGGCCAGCAAGGCCAGGGGCAGCCAGGGGTGGCGCCGGCGCAGGCGGCTGCCCAGGAAAATGCCCAGCAAAGCCCCTACAAAAAACAGGTTGAAGTACCAGGCCAGCTCGGGGCCCACGGCAAACTGGGCTTGCCACTGGGGGATGGCCGCCCCCACCGCCGCCCCAATGGCCCCGGTCATAAACAGCCCCAGGGCGCTGCCCCAGGTCAGGCGTGAACGTTGGGCGTTGTCTACCGGGTTCATGGGTGGGCTCACAATTTCTCGGCAAAGCTAAAACCCCCGGCGCGAACCGAGGGCTGCTGGTGACCCCAAGGGGATTCGAACCCCTGCCGCCGCCTTGAAAGGGCGGTGACCTAACCGCTAGTCGATGGGGCCAGGTTGGTTTTATCTCGGGGGTGCTGCCCTGCGCCCAGGTCAGGGCGCAGCAGATAGCAGCTCTTCGAGATAAATCTGGCTGGGGCACGTGGATTCGAACCACGATTGACGGAGCCAGAATCCGTAGTCCTGCCGTTAGACGATGCCCCAACAGGGAGCCTGTTCGAGCAGGCAACGGGTATGGTACAAGATGACCCAGGTTTTGGCAAGTCCTTCACTATAATCATCCCCAGGCCGGGCCTGAGTTGGGGCTTTCCGGCCCGAACCCAGCGTGGGAGGACAATTGGACAAAACCGCACAAAAAATCATCGAGGCCCTGTCCCAGGTGGTCTCGCCCCTGGCAGCCAGCAGCCTGCTCAAACGGGCGCTGGGGGGGCAGTCGCCCGAGGCACTGGAGCCGCAGCGCTGGGCCGAACTGATCGAGGGGCCGTTGCAGCGAGAAATCAGAGAGATCCTGCCGATGAATGGGCTTCTGCCCGAGCTAAAGCAGTTGGCTCAGCAGCTCAAAACCCAAGCCCGCAGCCCCCAGCCAGTGGCAGCTCCTACCCTCGAGGTCACCGATCTGGCCGAGTACATAGACCTGCAAAGCGAGTCCGAGCGCCAGCGCCTGGTGCTGGAACTGGCTCGCAAGGAGGGGGTGCTGGCGGTGGTGCTGGAGTCCAGTTACGGGCGCGAATTGCGCCTGGGAGCTTACAGCGAGGGCCTGGCCGATCTGCTTTCTACCATGCACCGGTTACTTGACCGTAAAGGGAGTTACCGGGTGTTTTACACTGTGTTCAGGGAGGCTCAGCTGGTGCTGCGCCCGTTGGGGCAAGGCTACCTGGCTGTGCTCACGCGCAACGAGGCCAATCTGGGGCAATTGCTATACCGAATGGGCAAGATCGAAGCCCTCCAGGTGGGCGCTGAGCAATAGGAGGTTATGATCATGAAGCGTTGGTTCGCGATAATCGCGCTATTTAGCCTGGCCTGGGCCGCTCCGGCCCTCACCCTGTACGACCAGCTCGCACCCATCTTGGATCAGGTGCGCACGCTACAAAACAGCAACCCTGCACGGGCCCTCGAGCTCCTGGCGCAAGCCGAGGACAACTTCCGCAAAGGGGCCGGTGAATTGCCCCCGGTGCTGCGTGAAGGCATACAGCAGTCCCTGGCCGACGCCCGCCAGGCTTTAGCGCGCCGCAGCAGCGCCGACCTCGAGGCCCGCATCCAGATCATCAAGGCCATCCTGGGCAAGGCCCTGTACGATGGTTACTTCAACGCCCTCGACAAGGGCAACACCGAGGATGCGGGGCGCCTGCTGCCCAAGGTGCTCGCGGCCAGCGGGCTGCCCAACAGCCTGCAGGCCCAGGTACAAACCCTGGCCGCCGCGAACAACCTGGAGGGGGTGCGCCGTTTGTTTGAGCGCACCTATGCCCAGGGCATCGCCAACGCCCTCCAGCGGGCCCAGGCCCAGACCAGTGCGGTGCGGGCCTACCTCGAGGCCACCCGGGCCTATGCCCTCTACCTGATCGTGCAAGACTCGCCCCGCGCCCGCGGGCTCAGCGCCAAAGCCTTTGTGGATGCCCTGGGCAAACTGTCCAGCGGTAACCTGGGTGGTTTCAAGACCGATGTGCAGGGGCTGTTAACCCAGGCACAGAACTTCCTAAGAGCGGCCTCGAGCCCCCAGAGCCAGCGGCGAAGTAACCCCACCACCACCACCCAAACCCCCCCGGCCGCTGGGGGGGTTCGCCTAGAGGCCCCCCGCACCCCCCCGGCCCCCAGGGAAACGGCCCCGGCCATTGCAGTGCAAACCCGCCCGGCCGTCCAGGCGGCCTCTACCCCGGATGCCTACCAGCAATTGCTGGGGGATCTGCGCTTTCTGATCAAAGATAGCCGCCAGCTCGAGCGTGTGGCCGACAGCCTGACAGGGGCCGGCGTTTACAGCATTGACGACTGGAAACGGGCCCTGCTGGAGGTGCGCGGACGCCTGCTGGAAGCCCAGGCCCAGGTTGAAAACGGGCAGACCGACCTCGCCCGCCGCACCCTGGCCCAGGTCAGCGCCCGCTACAGAACAGCCATCGCTCCCCTAATCGAGGCCCTGCGACCCGAGCTGGCCCAACGCACCAACCGGGTGCTCGACCTGGCCGAGAACGCCGTGGGTCTGCGCACCAGCGACTTCACGGTGCTTTCGGGGGAGCTGTTGGAAAACGCCCTGGTTCTGGAGGGCAGGAGCCTAGGGGCTTTCCATAGCCTGCAGATCTGGCTGCTGCAAACCATCCTGGGCATCCCCCGGGCTTTTCTGTTCATCCTGGCCGGACTGCTGGCCTTCTTCCCGCTTTACCTGCTTAAGCTGACCTTCGGCGGGCGCAACGTCTACTGGCGCCTCCTGGGCCTGGCCTTTTTCTTCCTGCTGCTGCCAGCCATGATGGAAGGCCTATCCTACATCGGCTCCATCCTGTCCGACCCGCGCTACGGTCGGCTGCCTTTCCTGGGCGTTCTCACCAACCTGTCCATTCAGCAAAACCTGGTGGCCCAGTTGTTCTGGGGCCTGACGGTGTTCTTGGTGATCATCTTCGCCACCATTGGCCTGCGGGGCATCGCAACCCAGTTCGGTTTGTTGCAAAACCAGCGCACCCCAGTACAGCGCAGCCGCAGCTCCACCTTAGCCCAGACCGCTGCGGGCAGTGCAGCGGGGGCCGCCGCCAGCACCAAGCCGCACCCCGGCCTGACCAGCGAGACCATCGTGGAGTGGGATGAGGAGTTCTGAAAAACCTGCACTGTTCCAGAGTTAAGCCAGCCCCGCAGACCATGTAACGCCATACCCCCAACGCCCAGGCGGTATAATCCACCCGGTTTTTCTATATGAAACTGGGTTTTAGTCCCCTTACCGCTGGTCTCAACTACCGGCAATCCTTCGAGCTGGCCGCCGAGCTGGGCCTGTTTCTGGAAATCGCCTTTGACCAGCACGAGATGGATCCCCGGCTGCCCAAGGCCCGGGAGCTGGCTGAGATGGGCCGGGCCGCCGGGGTGGGGTTTACCGTACACCTGCCTTTTGTGGACTGGAACCTGGTCTCGCTGGTGCCGGAGGTGCGGCGGCTCTCCCTCGAGCGCACCCAGCGGGCCATCGAGTTCGGGGCCCAGATCGGCGCGGCCTGCGGGGTGCTGCACACCGGCCTGGTTCCGCTGCGGCTGCCCGAGGCCGTGAACCACGCCCACCAGCTCGCCCATCAGGCCCTCGAGCAGCTCGAGCTGGCCATACCGGTGGCGCTGGAAAACCTGGGTCTTGAGACAACCGATCTGCTTGAAACCCCCAGCGAACTGCGGAACCTGCTGGAGGCCCACCCCCAGTACGGCTTCTGCCTGGATGTGGGCCACGCGCTTATCCAGCGGGGCCCCACCGGCCCCCAGGAGTACCACCACCTGCTGGGCCACCGCCTGCTGCATCTTCATCTGCACGATAACCGGGGCATCCAAGACGAGCACCTGCCCTGTGGGGAAGGGGCCGTGGACTGGGCCTGGGTGCGGAAGCTGCTGGAAAACTTCGGCGGTACTGCGGCCCTCGAGGTATCGGGCGGCGAGGGGGGTGTGCGCCGGAGCGTGGCCCTGTTACGGGCCAATTCCTAAACTTACTCCAAGCTACAATTTGGGGCACGCAAGCTTTTATTGTTGCAGCCCCTGCTAGGGACATTTGCCCCTCAACGAGTTTTTATGATGGTCTTACCGGGGCGCAGGCCCCTAATTTTCTGGTAGTCTTGAAAGCAGTGCCCAGCCCCCCTGAACGGGCCTGGCCAGGAGGAATCAAGCAATGCCGATTGAGCGAATCGAAGTGTATCTGGATGGCGGCGCCGAACCTGTGCAGGTGCTCACCCAACCCCCTTTCAAAGTCACCTACGACACCCGCTCACTAAGCGATGGGGAACACCTGCTGCGGGTGGTTACCTACTACACCAACGGCGCGCAGGAAGTAAAGGAAGTGCCCTTTAAGGTAGCCAACACCCCGGGGGTGCTGCTGCAGGGCCTCGAGGAGGGTAAGGAGGTCTCGGGCACCCTGGACGTGACCCTGCGGGTGGCCGACCCCGATGTGAAGCCCGGCCGCGAGCGCTTCCCCGGGCTGGGCGCGGCCATCGCCACCGCTGTAATTCTGGGCGGGATCTGGCTCTTCTTTGCCGCAACTGGCGTGACCAACAAAACCCTCGAGGAAGTAGCCAAACCCCCCGCTGCCGCCGAGGCAGGGGCCCATGGGGGCGATCACGGCGGGGCGGTGGCGGCCGTGGACGAAGCCCTTAAAGCCAAAGGCGAGCAGGTTTACAGCGCCAACTGCGCCGGCTGCCACCAGCCCACCGGCAAGGGCCTGCCGGGGGTCTTCCCGGCCCTGGACGGCAGCAAGAACGTGGCCGATAAGGCCTACACCATCAACATTCTGCTCAAAGGCAAGGGGGGCATGCCCTCCTTTGCCCGGCTCTCCGATGAGGAACTGGCCGCAGTTGCCACCTATATCAAGAATAGCTGGAGCAACAAGTTTGGCGGTGTGACGCCCGACGAGTTCAAGGCGGCCCGCTAAACCCTGGAGGGAAGATGTACCGCAACGATACGGTGGTTCCCTACTTCGCCCTGGTCTTCTCAGCGGCGTTGTTTCTGATGGCCTACCTCAACGACCGGATGCGGGTGGTGCACGAGGCCGGGGTGGTGCCCCACCTCACGGTGGGCAACATCGGGCTGATGGCCTTTGCCATGGTGCTGTTCATTTATGGATTTATCGGGCTGTTGAGCAACTGGCTCGAGGGCTCCGAGCTGCGCCCCGGCAAACACGAACCTGAGCCCAGCAGCCTGCCGATGGTGGCCGGGGTGGTGCTCTCGCTTCTACTGGTGATGCTCTCGGGCTTCTTCGTGCGCACTTTGGTGTTCGCCAACAACCCCGAGATTGGCTACTACAACGCCACCACCTTACAGGCCGGGGTGTTTGCCTCGATGATGCTTATCCTGGCCCTGCTCATTGCCATCTACAAAAAATACTTCGTACCAGAAGAAGTTCTGGCTGAGGACGAGAAAAGCGACTTCCCCTGGTAGCACAGGAGTTTGGAGGATTTGACAATGGCCGATCATGAAGCCACTGCCCATCACCACGAGCACCATACCGAAGACCCCCAGGCCCACGCCACCCGCCGGGCCATCCTGCAGGCGGCCATCGGTGTGAGCGCAGGGGCCGCGGTGCTCTCGACCCTGTGGGTGGGTGCGGGTCTGATGCCCCGCGAAGAAAAGATTCCCAGCAAAGAACCGGTGGCAGTGGGTGATGTCCTGGTTTTTGCCACCGGCCCCAAAGCCGAGCAAGAGATTACGCTGGACGACCTGCGGGCTGCTCAACGGGAAAGAATCCCCTTCATCATCGCTTTCCCCAAAAGCCCCGAGAACGTGGTCAAAAAAGACCTGATCACCAACACCATCATGGTCATCCTGGCCGACCCGGCCAAGATGAGCCCGGAGACCCGCCAGCACGCCTCCCCTGAAGGGGTGCTGGCCTACTCGGCGGTCTGCAAACACCTGGGCTGTACGGTGAGCCTGTGGCAGAACGACACCTGGCTCTGCCCCTGCCACGGCGGCCGGTATGACATCTACAACCAGGCCAAGGTGGTGGGGGGCCCCGTGCCGGCCCCCGTTCCCCAACTGCCGGTTAAGGTGGAGGGGGGCAAGGTGGTGGTGGCGGGCGAGTTCCTGGGCAAGCCCGGCGCCGACGTATAGGGAGGGAGTATGTATCAGTGGTTAGATGATCGCTTGAGCATCGGAAAGCTATACGCCAAGGCTTTCCGCAAGGCCTTCCCGGTGCACCACTCGTTTTTCCTGGGCGAGATCACCCTGTTTTCCTTTGTCACCCTGGTGCTCACCGGCATTTTCCTGACCCTCAACTACGAACCCTCTATCCGCCCGGTCTCGGGCTCGCTCTCGGGCGGGCAGGAAGTGCCGGCGGCCTACTACTCGATTCTCTACATCGACTCGCTGCCCTTTGGGGCGGTGATCCGCTCGCTGCACCACTGGGCCGCCCACATCATGATCGCCGCCGCCTTCCTGCACATGCTGCGCATCCACCTCACCGGGGCCTACAAAAACCCCCGCGAGCTGAACTGGATTGTGGGGGTGTTTTTGCTGGTGCTCGCCATCATCACGGCTTTCACCGGCTACGCCCTGCCCTTCGACAACTACGCCCTCACCGCCACCAAGATCGGCTACGAGATTGGCGCGGCGGCCCCCTGGGTGGGCAAGCTGCTCTCGGATATCCTCTTTGCTGGTGAGCTTTCGCCCACCAACACCCAGACCATCCCCCGGCTCTTCCCCATCCACGTGCTCTGGCTGCCGCTGGCCCTGATCGCCCTGATTGGCGCGCACCTGACCATCATGATCAAGCAGAAGCACACCCAGCCCAAGTACGCCGAAAAGGTGGCACCGGGCAAGATCGTGGGCGTGCCGCTCTTCCCGCAGCAGGCCGCGATGATGGGCATTCTGTTTCTGGTCTACATCGCCGTGACCACCTTCATCGCCGGGGCTTTCCTGGCCCACCCGGTGCAGGCCTTTGGCCCCCCCACCGCCAACACCCCAGCGGTCAAGCCCGACTGGTACTTCATGTGGATCTACGGGATTCTGCAGATCATCCCGGCCAACTGGCGCTTTGAGTTCCTGGGGGCCACCTTTGGCCCGCAGTTCTGGGGCGGTATCCTGGTGCCCACGGTTATCATCCTGGGGGCCCTGGCCATTCCCTTCCTGGACTACTCCAAAGAGAAACAGCGCTACCTCGAGCTCCCCAGCCAGCACCCCTTCCGCACCAGCTTTGTGGTGGGGATGCTGATGTTCTACATCATGAGCACCCTGGCCGGCTACAAGGTGGATCTGGGCCTCTCCAACGGGCTGCTGTGGGTACTGGTCTTTATCGTGCCCATCGTTACCGGGGTGGTCTGCTACATCATCATGAAGGCCATCTACG
This sequence comes from Meiothermus ruber DSM 1279, assembly GCF_000024425.1. Lineage (NCBI taxonomy): Bacteria > Thermotogati > Deinococcota > Deinococci > Thermales > Thermaceae > Meiothermus > Meiothermus ruber. The sequence goes on along the minus strand of NC_013946.1, from coordinate 212,760 downwards.
GCAAGGACTGGAACCGGGAGCCCGAGATTAAGCTGACTGGCAAAGGCTCTGCTGCCGACGATTAAGGCTTGTTCCGTCCCAAGGCGCTCCCCTGTGGAGCGCTTTTTTTGGTTCCGCTGCATAATAAAGCATGCCCAGGCCGTACATCCTCCTGTGGGGCGTGCCCGGTGCGGCCCACCGGGAATTAGAAAACCTGAGGGCTGTGTCCTGCGGCGACTACTGGTGGCTATACCCCCCGCTCGAGCCCGACCTGGAGCATCTGTGCCAGCAGCAGGCGGGTTTTGCGGAGCGTGCAGCCCAGCTCTCCGAAAAGCTCCACTGCACCGCCCTGGCGGTGATGAACCTCGAGGACAGCGCCCTGCTGCTCTGGGCCTACCACCGGGGCCGGCTGGTTTTTCAGTACGACTCCAACCCCATGTACCTGGGCTGTCCGGTGTGTTCGTACAGCAGCGAGACGGTGGGGGCCTTTGTGCACGGGCTGGACGGGTTGTGCCGCCTGCGGGGCCTGCCCCACCGCCAGCAGGCCCTGCGCGCCTGGCTGGTGCGGCGCCGGGGGCTGGGGTTTATGAGCGAGCGTGAGCGGCTGGAAAAAATTCTGGCCCTGCTCGAGCTGCCGACCTCGAGTGCATACACATCCCAATAGAGACCCACCCCAGCGCATGGCTAATCATCCCCGCGCTCGTCGTGGCGTGCCGGGTCTACCCGAGTGCGGCCCGCTTCTCGCTGTTCGCTCGGGCCGCATTTTTCCATTTGAATAAATATGCACTTGCGAAATATGGCACTATGTTCTCCAGGATTCGTTTGTCGGTGCTTTGCCGTAACAAAAAATACGGTTTTTGCCTCAATTGTGCGTAATCCTTCATCGGGCTTTGGGGCCTCGAGCTAAACTAAATCCACCCCGCCAAGGGGAAACCAAGCCAGAAAGGAGGTTGATCGAACACCGCAAGGAACTTCCCATTGCTGGTTAGACCTTGATTACAAGCAATACGACGAACTGCCACCACACGGTATGCCACCGTGCGATGGAGCGACTAAGTCGGCAGGGTGATGCCCGAGCATCCAGAACAATTCTCGGGAGAAAGGTTTGCAGAAGTGTAAAAAGGTAGATTCGCATGAAAACGCTCGTCATAGGCGCCGGAGCCGCCGGCCTGGCCGCGGCCCAAGACCTACAGAAAGCTAAACATCAGGTTACTGTTCTTGAAGCCCAACACCGCGTCGGAGGACGCATCCGCACCGATAGAAGTTTTGCTGCTGTACCTATCGAGCTGGGCGCGGAATTCATCCACAGCAGCCAGGTTCCCACCTATCCCCTTCCCGCACAGTTTGGCCTGCGCACCCGCTACTTCAACCAGCAGGACGACACCCTGGTACGCCTGCCGGATGGCAGCCTGCGCACCATTGCCGAGGTCGGCTGCGAGGAACTGGGATACAACAACATTCGGCTGGTGGACTGGCCCCAGGCCATCGGCGAGGAGTCGCTGGCCGCGTACCTCCAGCGCAACCGGCTCGAGGGCCAAAAAATCCCCTACAAGCTGCAAGAGTACATCTCCGACTTCGATGCTCCAGAAACCCTCAGCGCGCAAGCCGCGCTGGAGTTTCTGTGCGACAAGTCCGCCGAGGAGGGGGATTACCGCATCCTCGAGGGCTACGATTAACTAGCGATAAAACTTGCGACCTCACTGGACATCCGGCTGGGGGCCGTGGTGGAGACGCTCGAGTGGGGCCCTTTTGGCGTCAAGGCCCTCACCACCGACGGGCGGATCTTCCTGGCCGACCAGGCCGTGATCGCCGTGCCGCTGGGCGTGCTGAAAGCCGGCAAGATTCGTTTTGTGCCCGAGCTGCCCGAGGCCAAGCAAGAAGCGCTGCACCGCTTAGGCCTCACCGATGCGGTTAAGCTCTTCTTTTTGTTCGATGGGCCGGTCTTCCCGCCCGGCATTGTGGAGCTCTACGTGCCCGGCCACAGCCCCGACGAGTGGTGGAGCAGCGCTGCTGGCCACGGCGTAAACTTCGAGATTCTGACCGCCCTGGCCACCGGCCCCAAAGCCCGTGAGCTCCTAGCCCTGCCCGAGGAAGAGGCCCTGCAAAGCGCCCTGCAAACCCTGCGCCAGGCCTTAGGCCGCCCCGACCTCACCCCCCGCCGGGCCCGGCTGGCCCACTGGCAGGACGACCCCTACACCCTGGGGGCCTACTCCAAGGCCAGCGTGGGGGCCTCCCAGGCCCGCCGCATCCTGGCCCAGCCGGTGGGCAACCGGCTCTTCTTTGCCGGCGAGCACACCGCCTCCAACGCCTGGGCCGCCACCGTGCACGGGGCCTATGCCAGCGGACGGCGGGCCGCCCGCGAAGTCCTGCAAGCCCGCGCGCTCACCTATTCGATCCCCCGCTCCGAAACCCTGCGACCCGCCCTGCCCTTGGGGGCATGACGGGGCATTGGCCAGAGACACCGCAGACTGCCCAGTACGGCGAAAAACCGCCGTGCTGGGCATTTACTGTGGACTGGGGTATTGCCGCGTTGAAAGGAGGAACGCGGCAGCGAAGCCAAAAAAGGTCCACCACCGCTTGCTCATGGAAGCACCTCGAGCCCAACCGCCAGCCTGAAGCCCTGGGTGTTATACGCATTTCGGTAGTATCGTTCACTTTGACAAGCCTAAACAATACTACCGAAATGCTTTTCTACTCCCTTCGGTCGGCTTGAATCCTTCACCTATGACTGCGTCCAAAGCTGAAGGATTCAAGCGGAAACGGTATCATCCACCGAAAATCACGGCAAGATTTGATACGAGGGCTTTACGAAGAAGCTGTAAAAGAGCGAGAGTAGAAAATACAGCACACCCAGCGCCAGGTAATTCCAGTGGACGAAACCTGTGAGTTCGGGACGCCGTGCAATTAGCTTGCGGTTGACTCCAAAAATGGCCTGTAGCCCCATCGCTAGCGCAAACAAGAACCAGAGAAACTCCGGGCTCGAGACCCATGCGCCAAGCGACAGACTTCCGGAAGTGACACCCACGCTCGCCTTGACCGCCATCATGCTAGCCCCGGCAAAGAATGCTACTCGACCGAAAAACTCGAGGGTGTGCTGCCGAACCGCGTTCATTGTAATCACCTATTTTGGGTTAGTATACACATCCATGTCTTATCATCTGATTCGCCCAGTAATTATAGCTGCTTAACGCAAGCGAATAACTTACTACTGCAATCAAACACGCAGGGGTCCAAAATGTAAAAGGATTGCATGTTGCATAAAGTGCGTACGTCGCTGCTACAAGGGCTGCAGTAGCAGCTACATAGTTTGCAATGATTTCTGAACAATTGGCCTGCGAATAATGCAAGCTGTCTCGCTCAAGCGATTGAAGTTCTAACAGGTCGCCTAGGGTTTGGGTGCTCCCTACTCTGTTGATGCCCCAAATAACCTTTTGAAAGACAGGACGACCCTGTGATGGATCAACAGTACCGTTTACAACTAGATGAGTCTTGAGGTCTGAAAATGCTAATGCTATAAGCTCTTTTTCCCGTTCACGGGAAAGACGGGATAACAGTACACTCGTGACCCTATTCTGCTCAAAAGTTACGACCACTAGCTCAAGGGTTTCCTCACTAATGTAAATGGGGACTTGAACAACTAAACTATCGTTGGAGTCAGCACTCTGAGTGGCCTTCGTCCAATCTAGTCCCTTCCCCTCATTTTTGGCCAGTAAAATCAAGGTTTGAACCTCAGGATCAGCTTCTATTTGCGCCCGGATTTCGGGGGTTACAACGGTTGGGTTTGGCTTTGTTTCCACCACCCTGGGCGTGCTCGAGCACCCCGCCAATACCAGCAACGCCACCATCAGCCAAGCCAGCGCCTTGCGATTGTGTAGCATAATGCCCCCTTTGGAATGTTTTTTTGCAATTTAGACCAACCCCCCAATGTGTAGTGCGCGTTACATTTCGTACTTAATCCACCACACCCCCACCAACAAGCCCGCCACCTCCCCTATCTCCACCAGCGCCCCGTACACATCGCCGGAAAGCCCACCCCCCAGCCTTCTGGCAGCCCAGGAGGCCAGCAGTAGCATCGCCGCAACCACGGCCAGCGCAACCCAGGGGAAGAAGTAGATGGCTGGCAGGGCAAACAGCAAGGCCGGGAAGATTCGCCCCTCACGGCTGCGGACCCCCAGGCCCTCCTTGCGGGCCGCCGGAAAGAGGTTCATGGGCAGGAGCAAAGCAAAGCGCACCAGGGCGGGCAGGCACAAAAGCAGCCAGGGCGAGGGGCTCGAGGCCAGCAACTGCCACTTCAGGAGCAGCACCACAAACCCCACCCCAAAGGCAAAGCTGCCCATGTGCACATCGCCCAGGATGCGCAGGCGCTCGGCGGGGGGCTTCATGGAGAGCAGGGCGTCGGCGGAGTCCAGCAGGCCGTCCAGGTGGAGCATGCCGGTGCAGGCCAGCCAGGCCGCCAGCAGGAGGGCCCCTTGCAGACCGTCGGGCAGGGCAGCGGTCAGCCACGCCACCAGCGCCAGCACCCCGCCAATCAGGTAGCCCGCCAGGGGGTAGAAAGCCGAGGCGGCCTTCATTTCGCCGTCTTTGACCTCGCCCAGGTTGGGCACGGGAAACGTGGTTAGAAAGCCTACAGCCAGCCAGAAAGGGCGCACCTTAAGGTTGTACCAGAACCGCCCCAAAACGCGCCTCGAACTCTTCTTTGGTTTTGATGGGACGGCCCTCGAGCCGCAGTTGCACGGTCTGGGCCTGAATCTCTTTAGGGTAAGGACAGTGGCGGCACCTGGAGCCGCAACAGTAGCCGCGCCGCCGGTGGTAGTCTGCGGTGAAAACGTAGAGACCATTTTCGATGTAGTAATCCACGTTTTCTTTGAGCTCTGCTCTGGCCATCTTTGCTTCCTTGCAAATATCCTACTTTGTTCTCTGGATTGAATATCAATCTGGCTTGGGATTACAGTCCAGCCTCACCCGCATGCTCATCTGGTCTGTTACCGGCTTTCTACAATCCCCCAGTCTGCGACACCCCGGCCTGGGCAAAGGTAGCCATGCCTGCCATTACCGAGGCCGCCGCCCGCAGGATGGGAAAGCTCAAAACCGCCCCGGTGCCCTCGCCCAGGCGCATATCCAGCTCGAGGACGGGCCTGAGCCCTAGGGCCTCTAGCTGCCTGCTGTGCCCCGGCTCCAGCGAGCGGTGTCCAGCAAAGAGGTAATCGCGCACGTTCGGATTGATCCGACAAGCCAGCAGCGCCCCTGCCGTCACCGGGAAGCCGTCGGTCACCAGGGGCAGGCCGGCCTCGGCCCCGGCCAGAAACACCCCCGCTACCGCCGCGATTTCCAGCCCCCCCAGCTCGGCCAGTACCTCGAGCGGCCCGGCTTTAGTAAGCTCACCCAAACGAGCCTGGGCCCGGCGCAGCGCCGTAGCCACAACCTGCACCTTGTTTTGGTAGCGGGCCGCATCCACCCCGGTACCGCGCCCGGTCACCGCCCTGGCCTCCAGGCCCAGCAAAGCCGCCGTGAGGGCTGCCGCGGCGGTGGTATTGCCGATGCCCATATCGCCGGCGGCCAGAATGGTAGCGCCCTCGGCGATGGCCCGGCGGGCGGCCTCGGCCCCGACCTGGATGGCCTGCTCGGCTTCGGCGCGGGTCATGGCGGCCTCCCGGGCGATGTTGCCGGTGCCCGAGCGCACCCGCTCCGGCGACGGAGTGGGGGAGTTGATACCCACGTCGAGCACGTAAACCTGGGCGTCGGCGGCTCGGGCAATTTGATTAATGGCCGCGCCCCCCGCCCGAAAGTTCAGCAGCATCTGGGCGGTCACCTCGGATGGGTAGGCCGAGACGCCCTCGGCGGTCACGCCATGGTCGGCGGCGCAGACGATCACGGCGCCCTTGCCCAGCGTGGGGCGCAGGGTCTGCTGGATGGCGGCCAGGCGAACCCCCAGTTCCTCCAGATACCCCAGGGAGCCGGGCGGCTTGGTGAGCTGATCCTGGTGGGCGCGGGCCTGGGCCAGCCATTCTTGAGCAATGGGTTGGATCTTGAAGTGAAGCATAGCAACTATTTGATTTGTAGCGGGATACCGGCCACCAGCAGGTAGACCCGGTGGGCCTCCTGGGCGACACGGGCGTTGGCCGCCCCCAGCAGATCGCGGTAGCGCCGAGCCAGGGGGTTCTCGGGCACGATGCCCAGGCCCACCTCGTTGGTGACCACCAGCAGGGTCTTGTCGCTCTGGGCCCAAACCGCCAACAGGCGCTCGAGCGCGGGCAGCACCTCGAGCCCGGCCAGCATCAGGTTGGAGACCCACAAGGTCAGGCAGTCCAGCAGCACCACCCCATGCCGGGCCTGCTGCAGGGCCTGGGGCACCTCGAGCGGGGCTTCCAGGGTTTCCCAGGCGGGGGGGCGCTCGGCCCGGTGCTTGGCGATGCGCTGGCGCATCTCCCCGTCCAGCGGCTCCGCTGTAGCGATAAAGCTCACCTGCGCCTGCCCCAGGGCCTGGGCCTGGGCCTGGGCAAAGCGGCTCTTGCCGGCCCTGGCCCCCCCCGTGATAAGCACCAGATGCTTCTGCATAGGGCCTCAACCCCCGTTCTCGGGCGCCCGCACAAAGAGCACCCGCTTGTGCGCCCAGTCCAGCCCCACCACCGCGCAGGGCGGCAGGAAGCGGTCTTGATCCAGCTCCCGCAGCACCATGCGCAGCACCCCCCCGTGGGTGAAGACCAGGTGGCGGCCCGCCGGCAGGCGGTCGAAGAAGCCGTACACCCGACGGCGCAACTGGGCGGTGGACTCCCCCCCGGGCGCCTGGAAGCCATCAAAGGCCAGGAGCGCCGCTTTGTACGCCTCGGGCAGCTCGGCCCACCGCAGGCCCTCAAGCTGGCCGAACTCGAGCTCACGCAGCGCCGCCGAGACTTCCTGGGGTTCGCCGTAGGCCAGCCGGGCGGTCTGGATGGCCCGTTGCAGGTCGGAGGCCACCACCCGCTCGAAGCGTTCGGCGGCCAGCCAGCTCGACAGCGCCCGGGCCTGCTGCTCCCCCAAAGCCGTGAGCGGCACATCGCTCCAGCCGGTAAGCCGGCCCTCCCGGTTCCAGGTGGTCTCCCCGTGGCGCACCAGCCAAAGCTCGCCCACCCCTCACCTCCGCACTGCCTCGGCGGGCGCGGGCGCTGGCCAGGCCCCGGGGTGCAGAATCCCGGCCAGAATCTCCACCCCCTGCACCACCTGGGGGGTCAGGGCGCAAAAATAGGCCGAGTCCAGGGCCCAGCACTCCACCCCGGACAGGGGGTTTGCCCAGCCCGCCAGATCCCGCAAAGCTGCTTCCAGCCCGTAGCCGCAAAAGGAAAACAGCACCACCTCGGGCTGCAAAGCGGCTATTTCCTCCCAGGTGGTGCGGAAGCTGGGCGCCTCGGGGCTGGCCCCCAAGGGTGCGCCCCCGGCGGCCTCGACCAGGTCGGGCACCCAGTGGCCGCCTAAAAAGGGGGGCTCGAGCCACTCCACAAAGGCCACGCGGGGCCGCTTTCGCCCAGCCACAGCCCGCCGCACCCGCTCGAGCCGGCCCTGTAGCTCCTCAATCCCTGCCTCTGCCGAGACCCCGGTGGCTGCTGCCACCGCCCGCAGATCGTCCCACAGATGGGCCAGCCGGGTGCCCTGCAGGCTGAGGGTGGGCACCCCAAAGGATAGGCAGTCCACCGCCTGGCGCAGCTCGCTGGGCCCCACCGCACACACCTCGCAAACCCCCTGGGTCAGGATCAGATCGGGCTTCAGAGACTGGAGCACCTCCGTGCGCACCCGGTACAGGCTCTGGCCGGCCTGGGCGGCCTGACGCACCCGCTGATCTATCTCGGCTTGCGAAAGTCCTTTGGGTAGGATGCTCTCGGTCAGCACGGGCTTGTCTGCCACGGCGCAACAGTGCGAGACCCCCACCGGCTCCACCCCCAAAAAGCGCAGAATCTCGGTGGCCGCAGGCACCAGGCTGGCTACCCGCATCCGCTCCCCCCTTCCACCCAGGCATACAGCGGGGTTTCTACAAACTCCGGTGGCCCCTCCAGATACAGCCGGAGCCCTGGCAGCAACAGGTTGGCACCTTCCTGCTCGAAGTCCAGCGGATCCCCCGGCAGGGTGTACAGCAGGGTCTCGCCAGGGGCAACCCCCAGCCGCATCAGCCGGGCCCGCGCAGGGCGGACACAGCGGATGCGGGCCTCCTGCGCCACGGCTATATAGCGCGCCAGGCAGGGGCCGTCCTGGGTCATCAGACGGCGCACCTCTCCCAGGTCGAGCAAAAGCAGCTTCTCGGTTACTTTCAGGCTGGCCTGCATCTACTCCTCCAACAGCACCACCGGTCGGTCTTTCACCCGGTGCACCTGCACCCCTGGCCCGTACACCCTGCGCAGCAAGGGCTGGTTGAGCACCTCGGCGGGATGGCCCAGGGCCAGCAGGCTGCCTTCCAGCAAGAAAGCCACCCGGTCGGCCCTAGCGGCCAGGTTGGGGTCGTGCAGCACCGTAAGGATGCCCAAGCCCAGAGAACGCAGACCGGCCAGCAGGCCCAAAAACTCGGCCTGGTGATGCAGGTCGAGGTGGTTGGTGGGCTCGTCCAGGAGTAAAAACCTGGGCTGTGCGGCCAGCGCTCGGGCCAGGAGTACCCGTTGGCGCTCACCGCCGGAAAGGGTGGGGAGCCGCCGGTGACGGAAGGCCGCCACCTGGGTCTGGGTCAAGGCCCACTCGAGCGCCTCCAGATCGGCCTTACCCAGCCGGCCCAGAAGCCCCAGGTGCGGGGTGCGGCCCAGGGCCACCACCTCCTCTACCGTAAGATCCTCGGGGTAGCCGCCGTTTTGCGGCAGAAAGGCAATCGCCTGCCCTCGAGCCCAGCTCGAGTAGGATCCCAGGGGCCGACCCTCCAGGTACACCGCCCCCTCGGTGGGCTTCACCAGCCCTGCCAGCAAGCGCAGCAGGGTAGACTTCCCCGAGCCGTTGGGCCCCAGCAAAGCCAGCCACTCCCCCGGCTCCAGGTGCAGGCTAAGACCCTCGAGCACCCTTTTATGCCGGTACGAAAAGCCCAGGTTATGGGCCGCCAGCCCCCTTGGAATTGCCACACCATCGGAATGGGGAAGCCTAGCCATACCGCCTCCGCTCCCGCCACAGCAGGTACAAAAAGAAAGGCCCCCCCAGCAGCGTGGTCACGATGCCCACCGGCAGCTCCGCCGGGGCCACCAGCACCCGCGCCCCCAGGTCGGCCCAGAGCAGCAGCACCGCCCCCCCCAGGGCCGAGGCCGGTAGCAGGTAGCGGTAGTCACCCCCCAAGAGCCGCCGGAGCACGTGCGGGGCTACCAGGCCCACAAAGCCGATGATGCCCGCCTGGGCCACCGCCGCAGCGGTCAGCAGGGTACAGACCCCAATCAGAAGTAGCTTGAGGCCCTCCAAGGGCAGACCCAGGCTGCGGGCGGTCTCCTCGCCTAGGGTGAGGGCGTTGAGGGTGCGTCCCAGCAGCAAAAAAACCGGCAAGGTGAGGAGCAGATAGCCAGCCAGCGACCCCACCCCCTGCCAGCTTATGAAGGCCAGGTTGCCCAGCGTATAGGCGAACACCGCCCGCACCCGGTCGGCGTCCTGCAGCATCAGGTAGCTGGTCAGGCCCACCAGTATGCTCCCCACCACCACCCCGGCCAGAATCAGGTCGTGGGTGCGGCTGGCCCCCCCGGAGAGCAGCAACACCAGCAGCACCGCCCCCACCGCACCCAGAAAACCAAACCAGGTGGCCGAGGAAGGCAGAAAGCCAAAGATGGCGTGTTGCGCAAATGCACCGCTCAAGCCACCGGCCAGGCTCACTGCCAGTGTGACCCCAAAGGCCGCCCCCGCCGCCGAACCCATCAGGTAGGGGTCGGCCAAAGGGTTACGGAACAGGCCCTGGAAAGCCGCCCCCGAGAGGCCCAGCGCGGCCCCCACCAGGATGGCCCCCAGCACCCTGGGCAGGCGCAGCTCGGTGATGATGGGGTTGTCTTGCCAGCCCAGCAGGGCCCGCAGCACCTCCTGGGCTGGTATCTGCACCGCCCCATACCAGAGCCCCAGCAGCCCACCCAGCCCCAGCAACACCAGCAGGGCAGCAAAAGCCGACAGCCGCGGGAGAAGCCCCGCCGCCACCCGGCGCTTAGGTGTGGTGAGGGCTGGGGTGTGCACCGTACCTCCTAGCGGCGCAGTTCTGGGTGGAAGCAGCCCACCAGCAGTTGCAGACCCTGGGCCACCCGCGGGCCGGGGCGCGAAAGCAGGTTATCCTGCTGACCGGTAAAGGTGCAGATGCGCTGGTTGCGGATGGCCGCCACCCCTGCCCAGCCAGGCCGCTTGGGTAGGTCGGCGGCCCCTGGATGGGTCAGCACGATAACGGCGGGGTTCTTCTGCACCACCAGCTCGGGGCTGATCTGAGGGAAGAGCCCCAGCTCCCTGGGGACGATGTTCTGGCCGCGGGCCTTGGTAATCAGCACGCCGATGAAGGACTCGGGCCCCACCGTGTAGGGCGTGGGGTCAATCTCGTAGTAGACCGTGGGGCGCTGGGCGGCCTTGGCGGCGCGGCTCTCCACCGCGTACACCTCACGTTGAATTTGCGCGACCAGCCGCTCGGCCTGGGCCTCCAGGCCCAGCACCCGGCCCAGCAGGCGGGTGGTGCGGAAGATGTCGTCGTAGGTCTCGGGCTTGACGGCAAAGCTGGCGACCCCGGCCCGCTCGAGCCCCTCGTGCAGCTTGCCGTAGACTGAGACGATCACCAGGTCGGGCTTGAGGGCCAGGATGGCCTCGAGGTTGGGGTTATACAGCCCCCCCACCTTGGGCAGCCGCTTGACCTGCTCGGGAAAATCGGAGTAGTCGTCCACCCCCACCAGCCGCCCACAGGCATTCAGGGCGCACACCGTCTCGGTGACCGAGGGCAGCAGGGCCACAATGCGTTGGGGCGCGGCTTTGAGGGTTATGCTGCGGCCCAGGTCGTCGGTCAGGGTACGCGGGAACGGCTGGGCCAGGCCAGGGGCCAGTAGCGCAAAGCTTAAAGCCAGAAGCAAAAGCCAGAAAGATCTCTTCATCGCGTCCCTCCCCAACCCGGTCTCGCTATTAGGCGTAAAAAAACGCCCTCGGGAGTGAGGACGCCAAACAGGTTCCCCGAAACTCCCCCTTCTTGCGAGAGGTGCCTTCCGTATCGGAGTAAGAAGGCGTTTTGGCAGGTATTCGGACTTCGGGCGATCAATGCACCGTTACCGCTGCGCGACAGTGCCGGACTTTCACCGGACTTCCCCACTTTAAGCCAGGGCTACGCGCCCAGGCACCAAAACTTGACCGGGTTGTCTGGCCCTAGCGGGCCTTGGCTTCAGGCTACACCCCCAAGACCCACCCGACAAGCGTCTACCAGGTGGGCCAGGCGGGGGCGGCCTCGAGGCCCAAGCCCTGAAGGGACTTATAAAGTTTCTCCCACGATTCCTGCTTCACCGGGGTAAACCCATGAGCCAGAATGCTGTTGTGACGCGCTTGGAGCAGGTTCCCTAGCTCGCCCAGGTAGGCCGCGTAGAGCCGCTGGGGTAGGGTCTGGGACTGCCCCAATACCCCATCTATGGTAGCCGCCAGGGACAGCCGATCCTTGAGGCCGGTGGCCCTCTGAATCTGTTGAGCAAGGTGCTGGGCTGCCTGCGGATAGCTTTTGGGGTCGCTCAGCACAATCTGGTGCCGCTCGTACAGGTCGGCCTCAGCGGCCAGCTCCACCGCCCGGTACAGCCGGGCCAACGCGTCGTCGTGGCGGCCCCTGGAAGCCCGGCGCTGGGCGTTGGCTAAAAGGTCGGCCAGCAGGGCAAAGGTGGGCTTGCCCTCCCGATCCAGGATGGCCCGCAGCCGGGCTTGGGCCTGCTGCAATTCCTGCAACACCCGCACCTTGCCCCCGTGCCCCCAGGCTTCGGCAATGGTAAGGGTGGGCTCGAGGTGTCTCTCCAGCTTCTGCCAGGCCGCCTTGTGGTAAAACAAGTCCCACTCCAGCATGCCTTCGGTAATCCCCTTCAGGTGCTCGTAAAAGCGCTTCTCGGAGGGGGTCAGGGGCCGGGCCAGCAGTGCGTCCAGAAACGCCTGTGCGGCCTGGTAGTCGCACTGGTTCCAGGCCCGCCGGAAACCCTCCCACTCGCGCAGGCCGTAGCGGTAGGTGGGGTCTTCCAGCAGCCGCAGCCGCTCGCTGCCGCTTTTTACCCGCCCCTGACCGTCGCGGGCCTGGCCGCCCACGTAGCTAAAGGTAACGCCCTGCCCGGTAAGGGCCAGCACCAGCCCCGCCGACATGGTTTTGGTGCCCCCGGTAATATCGGCCACAATGGCCCGCGCCTCCCACTCGAGGGCCTTTTGCAGTGCCAAGCGCCCCTTGCGAAACACCTCGCCCAGGTCTTCGGGGTCGTCGAGCAGCAGGGTGTGAAAGCGCAGCGCTTCCCCATAGCGTTGGATAAGCTCTGCCGACACCACCTGCGAATCCTGGCTGGCTATAAAAATCACCCCCTGCGGGGTGTGCTCGGTCAGGGCAAACTCGAGGGGCTCCAGGGTCTGCCCCACCCCCAGTATCAAAACTGTGTTTAGTTGCTCCTGCACGCCCCCAATCTATCAAACTTCACGCGGCCTTTGCGTGGCATTTGTTTACAACCCTGGGATGGCTATGCCACCCCCCCACCTGCGACAAGCGATGGTCAACTACCACTGCCAACCCCACCAGGCCCGGAAACTTTTACTTAAACCCGATTTGGGCAAAATCAGCACGCTGCAGATTTGACTAAAGGCCATAGGGATCCAGCTTTTTTAGGAGCCAAGTTACGCTTACAACCGGGATGTTATGGACTTTTTTGAGCGACAGCAAGTCGCTCTTGTCCCCTGTGACCAAGTAGTCGGCTTTGGCGGCCAGCAACGTCCCGATGATCGCATCATCATCGGGGTCGGGCGAAAGGTGCACCCGCTCGGGCGTAACCACCTACGAGGCTTGTTTGAACTGCCGTATAAACCGACCGATAAGCACTTTGTTTTTAACTTTGGGAAACTTTTTTTGAATTACCCGCTTGAATTCTTCGATTTGGTCTTGGGAGGTCACATTTTCAAAGCGCTTTCCCTCTAGCCCCAGATCAACCACCAGATGATGTGCTCTACCACGGGTCAGGATGGCCGCTATCAAAACATTGGTGTCCAAAACAACTTTCAACTTTTCTCCAGCGTTCGGAATACTTCTTCTTCGGTAAGCCCGCTGGTAGCACTGATTCTCCTCGCCAGCTCTGCAGCCTCCAAAGCGGCTTTTTTGCGCTTGGCTTCCTCTCTAAGAATTTCCCGTAGCCGTTTGTACCAGCCTGGGCCATAAGCTTCTTTGAAGCGCTCGAGTTCCTTTTCTAAAGTAGTGGGCAGAACCATAATCTCATGATAGCTCACCCCTGTTAGCCCCGCCACAGCGCCGCCTGGCCCAGTCGAGTTTCAATCCCCTTACGGGGCTTTTTGTTTGCAACAGCATACCCCGTTAAACACCGTGCTGTACAGGGGTGCTGGAGGGGGTATTTATGAGAAACCGGAGTTATCCACAGCCCCCTGTGGATAACTGGGGTAAAAAGTGCGTTTTTTGCGATGAGGGCTTACTTTCCCGCACTTTTAGATTTTTTGTGGTGTGGGTTTGCCTTATTCATCGCAAAAGCTGGCTTTCAAAGTGCGCTGTCGAATTGCTCGACGAAAGTATTATAGCATTTTGCGCAAAACATAATGGGTTATTTAGTGAAAGTGTTTCCATGCTGTTCTGGACTGGCTTCGGGTTGGGTTTTGTGTGAGGTGGGGTGCGATCGCGCAGGCATTTTTGGCGGGTGGGGGCAAGGTTACGGGGGGTGTAACGGCTAGAGAATCAGGAAGTCGGGGCTTTGGGTGAGGCGGCCCAGACCCAGCACCTCCACCGTACCGCCAATGGGGTAGATGCGGACGCTGTCTTGGGAGAGCTCGAGCTTCTTTTACAAAAGCTGCTTGAGCTGCTGGAGCTGCCCTGGGGCCAGCCAGCACTCGAACACCGAAAGCTGTACCCGCTCGCCAAAGCTCTTGAGCACGTTGGCCACCTTGACCCGGCGGCCATCGTCGGGGATGTCGTAGGCAATGGTGTAGAAGCGTTCGTCGGGCATTTTTTACCTAATCTGCGCGTGAGTGACGCATGAAGCGCCACTCACTTGCCGCGCCAAATGGCGCTCGAGGGTTTTTTACAGCGCCTTCCGGTTCTGTTTTTCATAAAACCGGTTTTACCTCCAAAGGTAGAAGGGGGTGTAGGGTTCGCGGCCCAGGATGGCCGCCTTGAGGCGGGCCGCCTGGGTTTCGATGAGTTCCTGGTAGGGCTTGCGGAAGCCCTTGGGGTGCTGGGCCTCCTGGCTAAAGCGCTCCTCGAGCCGCCTAAGCAGCGCCTTGCGCCCGGCTTCGTTCAGATAAACCCCGCCGTTGCGGGCCTCGCTGTGCTGCTGGGGGGTTAGCTCGCTGCGTAAAAAGGCCGCAATTACCACCGCGTCCACCACCGAAACCCTAAACTCCTCCATCAGGTCGAAGGCCAGGGCGGGGACCCGGCGGCCCTCGGTGTGCAGCAGGCCCAGCTCGGGGTGCAGGCCAGCTATGCCCAGGGCCAGCAACACCCGGCCCAGCAACACCATGTAGCCATAGGAGAGCGCGGCATTCACGGCATCGGTGGGGGGGCGGCGGTTGCGCCCGGAAAAGCCGTAGGGCGCTAGTACCGCTTGCAGCCCGGCAAAGTAGGCGCGGGCGGCGTTGCCCTCGATACCGCGCAGGGCCTCGAGGCTCCGGGCCTGGGGCAGCGCCTCGAGGGCGGCCTCTATCTCGGCCTGCTGGGGTGTGATGGGGGCCTGGCGCGCGAGGCGCTCGAGCAGCATCTGCCCCGAACGCAGCTTGCCCAGCAAAAAGCCCTGCGCCAGCGGAAGGGGGTTTTGCTGTGCCAGAAGCTGGGCCCGCAGCACCTCGGGTGCGAGGCTTTGGGGCGCCTGGGCCTGCCCGTAAAGCTGGCCCTCCAAGGTGGCGTACAGCACCGGAACCCCCTGCCGCAACAGGAAGGCCAGGGCCGGGGTGGTCAGCCGCACATTCCCCCAGACCACCACCCCCCGCACCTTGCGGGCGGGCAGTTCGGCCAGGGTTTGCTCGTCGAGCTCCACCCGCAGGCGGCCCTGGGAGAGGCGCAGGGTGGAGGATTGCTCGGTGAGGTGGAGGGTCACGACAGGGGAATGGGCTCGAACCTGACCTCTGGCAAGCCTCCACTTTGAACAAGAGCCACCAACACTTCAGACAGGTTTTTGGCGTTGTCCTCTGTGGGAAGCGTAAAGCCGTGGGCAAAAACCGAGGCGTTACGGGTTTTAGTTAGTCCGAGCACCTTGTTTACATTGACGGCTAAAGCCGGCCCATCCCCTAAGGCCCGGAGCAAAAAGAAGGCGGTGATAAAGTCTACTGCGTTTTTTTCTATCAGCTTATCGTCTGATCCAGCCTTTGCAGCTTTGCGCTCAGCTTGGTACTTCTCCTGGAGATCTTCGATAGAGGTATGGTTTGCAGCGCACAATCCCGGAAAGTCTGGCTTCTCTGTGTCAAAACCCCTGAGCGCAAGGCGGTGTTGCAAGAACAGCTCGAGGGCGCGGTAGCGCAAGAGCACGGCTTCGGCTATACGGCCCGTCTTTAGTCTCTTTTCGGTCATAAAACCGAGGGCTGCCAGCACGCAAGCCACTTGTTGAGGGTCTGCCAGAGGCGCTATGCTCTTGTCTTTGGCAGAAAGTGCCTCGGTAAGCTGAACAACGACCTCGAGGGCTTCTTTTTGACGCTCGATGGTAGCTATATTTCTAGTAAGGAAACTTTGCCTATGTGCGGGTTTTTGTAGTAGCTCGAGCAGATCATTAAGCCTGTCTTTGGCCTGCTTGAACTGGGCGGCATCCAAAGATTCGTAAGCCTCCGATAACACCGCCTCGAGGCTATGCGCTCGCCCTTCACGATCTTTAGCTTGGTCAAAAAGCTGTTTTGCAAGCGAAAAATCACCTCGTTTGTAGGCATCTTTGGCGCGGTGGTATATCCAGTCGGGTATGACCTCACGGGGGTTCTCGAGGCGCTTCAAAAACTCTGTTCCTGCGACAGGACGGCGCAACTCATCGTCGTATTCTTCGTTGTCAACGTAGTAAACATGCGCCGTGCGCCCTTCCTCGGCCAGCGAGAAGGCAAACATCGCCAACCCAGCCACCATCGCCTTGGTGCCTCCAGTTGGGTCGAAGGCAATGGCCGCATCCGGGGGAAGTTCGTCTACCTTTTGCCGCACCTGTTTATAAATGTCTTCTGGGTCGCTGCGGCCAACCAGGAGGGTCTTGATGCGCTCCACCCCCCACCCCAATTCCCTCTCAATCCGCCCACAGAGCTTTTCGGTGTCTTTGGTATGCAACAAATACACTTTCTCTGCATCCAGCGCCCGAACCGAAAGAATGATCGGTTCCGCTGTTGTGCCAACTGTGTGAAAGGACGCGACATACTGCTGCTGGCCTCGATCGGTAAAACCCTCTTTTGTGAGGGGCCAGATTTGCGTATCGTACAGCTCTTTAGCTTTTTGGCTCTGAGGGGAAGACCCCGCTCGATTTGCACTCTCCTGCCTTATAAGGGTTTTATACTCCGCCCACAGTTCCCGTAAGCGCTCCTTGTTCTGATTCATCGGGCCTCCTTTCTTGTTGCAATGGGTCAAACATCCGCACCCGCCCAAACCCCAGGCTGGTCTTGGCCCCCACCCCGGCGTAAAAGGCAAAGCGCCCCAGGGCCTGGAGCCACTGGGCCTCGGTGGGGCTGGCTTTGGGCAGGTAGTAGACCACCCGGCCCACAAAGCCCACCCCCCGCTCGTCCTGGTTGGGGGCGATGTGGTGGGTGCGGCCCTGGAACTGGCCCACCAAAAGGCGTTCCCAGGCTTCCTGCACCTCCTGGGGCACCTTTACCGGAGCAAAGGCGTTCCAGCGCTGGGTGAGCGACTCGAAGACCAGCCGGGGCTCGGGCAGGGGGTAGCTGTGCCCCTTGCGGCGGAAAAAGGTGGGGCTGGCAAACTGAAGCCCCAGGCTGGCGGTGGCTTGGCCCTGGAAGAGCTTGGGATAGGTGCTCACGCCGGCCCAGGGGTGCGCTTCTTGCAGCACCGCGCGCACCTGGAAGGCCTCCTTGAGCCGCACGGTCTGGCCTGCCAGGCCAAACAGGTGGGGTGAGAGCCGGGCATACAGGCCCTCCTCCAAAAAAGCAATCCGCACCCACCACTGCCCCAGGGCTCCGCCCAGTCCCAGGCTGAAGGGGTTGTGCTGGGCCGCGTGCAGCTCGGGATCTATCTCCTTAAGCAGGCCATACACCAGGCCACGCCAACCGTCGGGGTCGGGGCGGGTGGGGCCCTCGAGGGGGAGTATCAGCGCTGCGAGTATCATGCCAGGTCGGTCTGGGCGAAGTCGTCGCCTACGTAGGCCAGGGGCATCCCCGCCACCTTAGCCACCGCGTAGCTCAGGCAGTCGCCAAAGTTGAGGGCCGCAGGGTGGCGGCCCTTGCCGCAGCGGCGGAAGGCCGAGAGGGCTTGGTGCGCATGGCTTGCCTCGAAAGGAACCACCCGGGCCTCGAGGCGCATCAGAAGTTCGTCCAGCAGGTACAGGTTGTCCGGCCCCAACCGACTGGTCAACACCATACCCACCTCGACCAGCGTGGGTGCCCCCACCACGCGCACCTCGGCCTCAAGAATGTGCTCGAGCGTCTCCCGATGCCCTGGCTCGGCAAAAATAAGCTGTACCAGAACCGAACTGTCCAGCACCATCAGTAGCCCTCCGGGCCAAAGCCCAGAATTTCCTCTTGTTCGGCCTTGGTAGGGGCTTTACCTAAGCTTTCGGGCGGCAGTTTGGCCCAGACCTCGCGCTCTAGAAATTCCAGCACGCTTTCCTTGCTGGGGCGCTGCGGGTACAAAAGCCGGGCCTTGCGTTCCAAAAGGGCCTTGCGGATGGCCTCGGTTTTGGTCTCGCCGGTCAGACGGGCCACTTCTTCGGCCAGGCGCTCGACTTCGGGGTTTTTGACGGTCAGGGCCATGGGTTCAGTGTAGCTTGAAAAAAGCTGGATTTCAGTAAGGCTCGAGCCTGGCAATAGCCCAACCCATGGGGAAGCCGTCCTTGGGGTTAGAGTGCCCGGCGGTTTTGCGGGTTTTGGGTTCTTGCCCCTCCTCGCCATCTAGAAGCAGAGCCAGTCGAATGGACATTCGGCCTGAGCCGAACCCGATGCGCAGGGGGAATGCCTGTGGGTCAGAGTTTAGGCGAGATTCTAGCTCTTGATAGATTTTCAGGCCCTGTGCCAGGGCATGTTTCTCGGCAAATTCCTTTTCCCTGGCCGCGACTTCCTGGTAGTACTCCTGGCACGCTTTGATCAGTGCCTGGGCCGAGATGGCGTGAGAAACGGTGTCGTTGTGGGTCTGTCGGGCCAGCCCAGTGTGAAGCCGCACCAGCGCTGCGAGCCGGGTCTTGCTGCGGAAGGTCTCGGCCAGCAACACCGTGCCATCCATCTTGCCCTCGGGATGAAACACCCCGATGCGGTTGAGCAGCAGATTCTTGCAGGGCTCACCGTCTCCCACACGCACCTGGCGGAAGGGGTCACGGTGCAGGTTAGGGCCACGGTCGGTGGCGTAGCCCAGCACCAGGGCCTCAAACTCCTGGGCAACCCGGGTGTTGATGCTTTTGGGAGGCTGGACGAGGGGCCATTCGTCTTTCGGGGGTTTCTTGCCCCATGTCCAGCGATCGTGATACCCGATATCCTGACCCCGTTTTAGGATTCGCTGGAACATCCAGGCCGTGCGCAAAGCCCCCTTGACGCTCGAGCCCGGCAGGTAGGCCCCCAGCGGGCTCCTGGGCAGGGTGCGGAACTCGAGGCCCGCGGCGTCGGTGGCACTCTTGACGGTGTTGATGAAGGCTGGGCTAGCCGCTACCCGCCGCAGAACAGCCGGGGTGAGGTCCAGCAGGCCGCTGCCCCAGAGCGATCGCAAGGTGTTCTGGGCCTGCTTGGGGCCTTGGGCCACGGCTTGCAGGTAGTTGTCCCTCTGCTTCTCGGAGAGCAACTCCAGCAGGCGGCCAGAATCCAGGATCAGTACCTCTTTCCTTGCCTCGTCCACCAAGTAGCTGTAGGCCGGGAAAGCCTCCCCGGTGCCCACGTGAACGGGGCCCAGGAGCTCGAGCTCGAGGCGGTAAGCCTCCATGAAACTCATATCCGCACCCCCAAGCAGAAGGGATAGAGATACTCCCACACCCGCACGCCCGCTTCCGGGGCCGGCGCTGGGGTCACGTCCAGCAGGCCACTTTTGGGCTTCTCCTTGAACACGCTTCCCTCCACCGCCCGCAGGTAGGGGCGCTTGAAGGGGGTCTCGGCCAGGGCGAAGTGCCCGCCCAGGCGGCCCCAGTAGGTCTCGAGGGCATAAAACCCCTCGCCCTGGGGCAAAGTGGGCGATAGGATGACGTAGTGGGTGGGGTTCTCGGCCTCGGGCAGCTCGAGTTCCTGGGTGTCTACTACCTCGAAGCGGCCCAGCCCCACGCTGGCCTTACCGCCGTAACCAAAGGTGCCCACCTCCCGCAGGGCTTGCTCCAAATAGTCGGCCTGCTGCCGAACCTGGGCGTAGACCGTCCAGGTCTGCTGTTGCGCTTTGTCGTTCAGCCAGTACACCCGGTCGGTGAAGAGGATGCCCTCCTGCGCGGTGCCGGTGGTGCGGTTGATGCCCACGCGGGTCTGGGAGGCCAAGGTGACCTTGGGGGCTTTTCCCTCTTTGAGTTCAGGTGCATCGCGTAGCGCTTGTTCGCCTTCCTGGATGACCCTGGCGAAGGTCTTTAGGCTCAGGTAGCGGATCTTCTTGAGGGCTTTGCGCGCCTGGGTGTCCTCCACCTGAAGCTGGGGGAGGTAGGGGCGGGGCAGGTAACCGGTGGGGAAGGCCGAGGAGAACAGGAAGGGCGGGTCGTGCTGGAAAGCCTCGAGCCACTCTTTCAGCTTTTCCTCTCCCTGGGTATAGCGCACCCACCAGGCCAGGTGGCCCCACAGGGTGGGAGCCCTGGGCGGGGCGGTGATGCTGGAGAGCTTTAGATGAAAGGCCCGAACCCTCATTTTTCCTCGACTTCGTAACGCAGCTCCACCTGCCCGTACCCCCGGCTGATGTAGCCGCCCAGCCCGTCGAGTTGCAGCAGCTCGAGGGCCTTCTTTACATACTCGAAGTTGCTCTGGTCGGTCTGGCCGCCGTCGCCGGTGTCCATCACCCGGTAGACCATCTCGAAGGCAAACTTGGCCCCGGCCGGTACACGCTCGGCGGTGCGGGGGTTGGCGTTGCCGCCAATGCGGGGGATAAACACCTCTTGCTTGACCTCGGTCAGGTAGCCGCCGCGGGCGGTCATGGCCTCGAGTCTTTCTTTAGATTCGCGCGTTAGGTAAGCATCGCGCACCAGGAGGCGGGTGGGACCGCGCTGTTGAGCTAGTTCTTTACTGCGACGGTCGTTGCCGGGAGCTACACCGAAAATGCGCCCGATGGGGCCATCCTCGTCCTTGTAAACATGGTACTGGTCGGACTCGGTGATGTACTTCCCGCCGAGGTGCCACTCTAGCAGATACCGCATCTTGCCCTTGAGCGAGGAGCCGGGGATGTAGGGTTCATCGGTCAGGGGATTGCGGATGACCGGGTTATCCACGTCCCCGATGGCCATCTGGTCTTTGCTCATGCCGATGCGTAGGCCGCTTCTAAGGTGAATGATGCCGTGGATGCGCTTGTAGCCGAGTAATTTCATTTAGTACCTCCTCCCCTGAGCAGGCCGCTCTGGACTACGGGGTGCAGCTTCGCCTCCGCGCTCTCCTTCCAGACCGTAGAAATAGGCTAATACTGCCTCCAAAAACAGCATGACCGCGGCGAAGTGCTTGGGGCTTCTCTTGGCATCTGATAGGAGTTCGTCCATCTTGCTCCGGAATAGAGGAAGTTTTTGCAGAGGGCCACCGTTCGAGCGCCCCCCATAGGCCAGCTTTGCCCTCAGTAACTCGATTTGGGAGGTGAGCCGGTTCCAGGCCAGCGCCTCATCACCCCCAGTCTCGCGCTTGTAACGGTCGAAGACGTCCTCGAGCCTGCGAAACTCGTGAAAGTAGTTGCGGAACTGGCTCGACTTGAGCTTATCCTGCCCCTGCCCTTCGTTTCGTAGATCTTGTGCCCAGCGTTTGGCATCCTCATCAAAGAGACCCTTCTTATAAATACCCTTCTCTTGGTTCTCAAAAAACTCCATACGCGCCTCCTATCGCTCCAGATACAACCCCCACTGCACCCAGACCGGCAGATATTGCCACGCAGCCTGGGTGTGGTCGGTAAGTTGCAGGTAGTGCTTGCGAATTTCCTCGTTCCGCTCGCGCAGGGCATAGGCCAAGAGCGGCTTGTAGCGCATCCGCCGGGCCTCGTCCTCATCCTGGTGTCCTCTCCACAGCCTGAGCAGGCGGTAGGCCAGGGCGCTGCTCAGGCCCGCTTTGCCCTCGGCCTCGAGGTGGCGGCGGAAGTCCCGCACCCAGGGGAGCAGGTTACGCAACTCGTCCCAGGGCACGCCCTGCCCGAACAGGTGCAGCCGGTTGCGGCCCGCATTTTTAGCTGCTTGCTCGGCTTCCTGCACCGCCTCCGCCAGCAGCGGGATGGGCAGGCTGGGGCTCACCAGCACAAAGCCACCGGAGAGGGTGAGGGCGGGGTGCTGGGTGAACTCCCGATACAGCGCCTGCAGATCCAGGGCGAACTCCAAAAGCACGTCCCAGGGCCCCAGCAAGAAGAGGTCGTCGCCCCCGGCATACACCGAGTAGATGAGGGGGTAGCGCGCTGCTTTTTCCCTGGCCTTCAGCTCGTCCCAGCCCAGGCGCTTGGCGTAGGTTTGGGGGTTTTTGATCAGCTCCAGCACCTCCCCGGCGAAGAAGAGCTCGAGCATCCGCGATAAGCTGGCGATGCGGCTGGGGCTGCTGCTGTCCTGCCCTTCTTCGTCTTTGAAGCCGGTGGCGAAGGCCTCGCCCATGCGGTCGGCGTCGAGCATCAGGGCCCCCAGGTACTTGGCCCCGGTGGAGAACTCGGCCAGCTCGGCCAGGGTAAGGGGGTCGTCGGCCTTGCGCCCTTCTTCTTCCTCTTCCCAGAGCCCCTGCTCCTTGGCCCAGGCCTGGTACTCGGCCAGATCGCGCCAGCGGCCCTGGCGCAAGGCATCCGCTAGGGTAGGGATATGCCCAGCCAGGAGGCGCACCTCCCAGGGGTGGGCCGCCGGGGTGAAGTCGGGCCGGGTGCGCAGGGTGTGGGCTGGGGAAGCCTCCAGCGCTACCTGCCAGGCCGGAAAGCGGTAGTGGGGCCTGGGGGCATCCTGAGGGAAGAAGCCGATCTCCGTACGCTTGGGAATGAGCCGGCCCATATGCCCATCGCGCTCACAGCCATGGCAAAGCTCGTCGGTGGCGGACTGAGCAGGCCGCACCCCGCAGGCCCTGCAGGGGCGCAGGCTGGTGCTGCCCGAGGTCAGGTAGGGCGTGGAAAGCTGGCTCGAGAGCGGCTTTAGTTTGGCCTCGACTAGCTTCTGGTGCGCTGCTTTCAGCACCTCACTAAAAGCCCGGAAGCCCCCCGGTGCAAAGGGATGGGCCGCCAGAAAGGGCAGTAAGGTGGCCCCTTGCTGCAAAGCCCATGCTTCCCAGCCCTGACGAACCGCATCCAGCGCCCGGTGCACGGCCTCGGTGTTGGGCAGGAGCAGGTAAAACTTGCCCCCTGCGCTCATGATGCGCTGCAGAGGGGTGAAGCCGGTGCGTTGCAGGAGCTCGAGGCCCAGGGCTTCGGCGGCCAGGGAGACCTCGAGGCTGCGCGCCCGCAGCCGCTTGGCCAGGCCGCCCACCCCGGTCTGCGCTCCCTGAATGCGGTAGATGTGGCCCTGGATGCCCCCCAGGTCACCCAAAACGAGCAGGAACTTCTCGGGAGTCTCGTCCCTGAGGGCTTCCACCGTGGCCTTGCCGTCGTGGTAGGCCCAGAGCGCCGCGGCGATGGCCCCGGTGAGGCGCAGGTGGTCGAAAAGCGATACGTCCGGCTCGCCCTGGGTGTCCGAGGGTACGTTCCACAGGAGCTCCTGGAAGATGCCCAGCAGGTTCATGAGCAGGGCTTCCGGGCCCAGGGAGTGCTTGGCCAGCTCGGTCAGGCGCCCGTCCAGCCGCTCGGCCAGGCGCCAGTAGGTGTCGCGGGAGACGTTGGGGCGGGCCTGGGGATAGGCCCCGCCCAGCTTCAAGCCCACTTCCCGCCCGGCTTCCACCATGCTGTAGCCGTGGTCGCGCTGGCCGTAGGTTTCCTGAACCCGCAAATTTGCAAAGACCGATTTCAACGGCGTATCGGGCGCACGGCTGCCCTTTTCGTCTACCTCGAGGCGCTCCCTCGAGGCGTAGGTATCGGCCAGGGCCACGCACCACCCTTCGGGGGTCTGGGGCTGGTACTGGGGCTTATTGCTCCAGCCCTCGTGGTGGCGGGCTGCGGTCTGGGCCAGCCAGTCGGGCTCGAGGCCCGCCTGCTCGAAGAGCCTCCGGTGCTGCCGAATGGCCCATTCGGTATAGGCCGGATGGCTCCAGTCCGAAACCCCTTCCGGCGCATGGCCCCAGTAGGCCCGCTGGTAGAGCTTGCCGAGGTCGTGCAGGAGGGCCGCCAAAGCGATGTTCGCTGGGTCTGACATACAGTGTCCACTTTTATACAGCATCCTTGCAACCCAACCGCTGCTATATAAACCAAGTGCGTTTTTTCGCAGGTCAGCACCCTCCCTGGCCTCGAGCCGTTCTTGACAAGGGGCGCCCCACCGACTAACCTAATCTTTGCGTCTGAGCAATCAGACCGCCCTTTTGCCGGGATGGTGGAACTGGTAGACACACTATCTTGAGGGGGTAGCGAGCGCAAGCTCATGCGGGTTCAAGTCCCGCTCCCGGCACCAGCCATACAAAGCAATTGCGGCCCAGTTTACAGGCTGCGCCGCTCTGCTTTGCCACCTCCGATTAAACCCTCAAGCAGCCACGAAACCCTCGAGCCGCGTAGTAGGAATCGGCCCCGTTGTGGTAAATGAACACGCGGTCGTAGCGCCGGTCGCCAAAGATGGCCCCACCCAGCTTGCGAATGGCCTCGGGGGTTTTGAGCCAGCTCGAGGTCTTGGTGTCAAACCGGCCCAGTTGCTGCAGGGCCTGGTACTGCTCCTCGGTCAAAAGCTCGATGCCCATGGCCGCGGCCATCTCCAGGGCTGAGCTGGCAGGCCTGTTCTGCTTTCTAGCCAGACGGGCAGCCTGGTCGTAGCAGAGGCTGCGGCGGCCTTTGGGGCTTTCGGGGGCGCAGTCGAAAAAAATAAAGGTGCCGGTCTGTGGGTCGCGGCCCACCACGTCCGGCTCACCGCCGGTGTTTTCCATTTCCAGAAGCGAGGCCAGCTTATCGGGCTGGGCCAGGAGGCGGGCCTCGAGGTCGGCCCAGCGCAGCCCTGGGTGGCGGTGCGGGTGTTGCTCGAAGCGGTTTTTGAGCAGCCTGAGCAAGTCGTCGCGCTGTTGGGGGGTCATGTCTATTAGTTTACAAGCAGACGTTACTGAACCTTGATCAGCTCGGCCAGTTGGGCATACAGGCGCTCTTCCTCGGGGCTGGGGTTGGTGGGGATGGTCACCCGCACCTCGGCGTACTGGTCGCCCCGGCTTTTGTCTTTGCGGGGCCAGCCCTTCCCGGCCAGGCGCAGCTTGCGTCCGGCCTGGGTTCGCCTGGGAATGGTGATTTCCACCGGGCCGTCGAGGGTTTGCACCCGCACCTTGCCCCCCACCACCGCAATGGGGGCCGGTACTTCCACCACGGTGTAAATGTCATCGCCTTCCAGGCGCATCTCCGGCCGGGACTGCAGCTTGACGTGCAGGTACAGGTCGCCCCCGGCGCGCCCCTTGCCGGCCAGGCGGATCTTCTGGCCCTCGCGCACCCCTGGTGGGATGCGCACCGTAAGGCGCTCGGCGCCAACGGAGATGGTTTTTTCTCCGCCGCGGTAGGCCTCCTCGAGGCTCAGGGGAAGCTCGGCCTCGAGGTCGCCCGCCACCCGGCGCGCACCCCGGCCTGGGGTCTGCTCGAACAGGTCACCCAGGCCGCCAAAACCACCCCGGCCGCCAAAAAGCTGTTGGAAAAAGTCGGAGAAATCGCCCACATTGCCGGTAAAACCCCCAAAACCACCCGGCCCCGGCGGGGGGCCCTGCCAGCCCGCGCTGCCCGCAGCCGCACCGTAGGTATCGTAGTAGCGGCGCTTTTCCGGGTCGGACAGCACCGTGTAGGCCTCGTTAATCTCTTTGAATTTCTCCTCGGCCCCCGGCTCTTTGTTCACGTCCGGGTGGTACTTACGGGCCAGCTTCTTGAAGGCCTTTTTGATTTCATCTTCGCTGGCGTTCTTAGGAACCCCAAGAATTTTGTAGTAGTCCTTGTAGGCCATATTCATCCCCGCAAGTTAGACGTAAGGCTCGAGGCCGAGGGCCGAACGCCGGAGGCTAGTTGCTCTCGGCGCTCGGTTTTGGGCCTTCGGCCTCTTCCGGTTTAGCGCCGCTGCCAACCACCACCCGCGCCGGCCGCACCAGCAGGTCGCCGTACTTGAAGCCCTGCTGGTAGACGTGCATGACCTTGCCCTCCTCGCCCTCCACGGCCCCGATGGCCTCGTGGTAGCGCGGGTCGAACTCGGCCCCCACCCCCGGCACGGCCTCTACCCCCAGGCTCTTGAGGCTGCGGGTGAAGTTTTCCAGCACGCTTCTAACGCCCGGAATCAGATCTTCGGGCTTCACGCTGGCAAAGCCCAACGCCCGCTCGAGGTCGTCCAGGGTGCCCAGCAGGGCCCGCACCGCATCGAATTTGCCGTTGCGCTGGGCGGCCTCGAGCTCCTGCACCATGCGCTTTTTGTAGTTTTCAAAGTCGGCGTACAGGCGCAGGAATTTGTTTTTGGAGGCCTCGAGCTCCGCTTTCAAAAACTCCACCTCACCCTTGAGGCGCTCCACTTCAGGCAGATCGTTCTGGGCCTCTGGGGTCTCAACCACCGGTTCGTTATTCTCCATACATCGCACCTCTGTGGGCCAAAGTGGGGCGTGGGGCGCGGCCTAGGCCAGGCTTCCCCACACCCCATCGCTGGCGGCTTAGTCGGCGGGTTTGTAATCGGCGTCGATCACGTCGTCGGACTTGGGGGTGCTGCTCTGGGCCTGGCTGCCCGCAGCCGCCCCCTGCTCGTAGGCCTGCAGGGCCGCGAGCAGCTCCTCGGTGGCCTGGCGCAGGTCGGCGTCGGAGCCGTCGGTGTCCACCAGGGTCTTGGCCCGGCTGATGGCGGCCTCGAGGCGGCTCTTGGCCTCGGCGGTGCTCTCCTTCTCCCCCATCACCCGCTCCGCCTGAATGCGCGCGGCATCGAGGTTGTTCTTGAGATCGGCGTGCTCTTTACGCTTGCGGTCGGCCTCGGCGTTGGCCTCGGCTTCCTTGATCATGCGCTCGATCTCCTGCTCGGAGAGGGTGGTGGTGTTCTGGATGGTAATGGAGGCTTCCTTGCCGGTGGATTTCTCCTTGGCGGTCGCATGCAGGATGCCGTTGGCGTCGATGTCGAAGGTCACCTCGATCTGGGGCACGCCGGCCGGCATGGGCGGGATGCCATCGAGACGGAAGCGGCCCAGGCTCTTGTTGTCGGCGGCCATGGGGCGCTCACCCTGCAGCACGTGGATCTCCACCGAGGGCTGGTTGTGCTCGGCGGTGGTGAAGATCTCCGACTTGCGGGTCGGTACGGTGGTGTTGCGCGGAATCAGCACCGTGAACACCCCACCCTTGGTCTCCACCCCCAGCGAGAGCGGGGTCACGTCCAGCAACACCACGTCCTCCACCTGCCCGGTCAGCACACCGGCCTGCACCGCCGCCCCCAGGGCCACCACCTCGTCGGGGTTGACGCTGCGGTTGGGCTCTTTGCCCAGCATCTCCTTCACAATCTGCTGCACCGCCGGCACACGGGTAGAACCACCTACCAGCAGCACCTCGTCAATCTGGCTGGCGCTCAGGCCGGCATCGCGCAGGGCCTGTTCTACCGGGCCGCGGATCTTCTTCAGCAGGGGCTGGATCAGCTCCTCGAACTTGGCCCGGGTGAGCTTGCGCTCGAGGTGCAGGGGGGTCTTGGAGATCGGGTCGAGGCCGATGAAGGGCAGGCTGATGGTGGTCTCGGTAACCGCCGAAAGCTCGATCTTGGCCTTCTCAGCGGCTTCAATCAGGCGCTGCAGGGCCTGCCGGTCGGCCTTCAAGTCCACCCCGCCCGACTCCTTCTTGAACTCCTCGGCCAGCCAGTTCACGATGGCGTGGTCGAAGTCGGAGCCGCCCAGGTGGGTATCCCCCGCGGTGGCCTTGACCTCAAAGACGCCGTCGCCGATCTCCAGCACCGTCACGTCGAAGGTACCCCCGCCCAGGTCGAAGACCAGCACGGTCTCGTGGCCTTTTTTGTCCAGGCCATAGGCCAGGGCCGCCGCGGTGGGCTCGTTGACGATGCGCAGCACCTCGAGGCCGGCAATCCTACCGGCGTTGGCGGTGGCCTCGCGCTGGGCGTTATTGAAGTAGGCTGGTACGGTAATCACCGCCTTGGTGATCTTCTCCCCCAGCTTTTTGGAGGCGTCGTCCACCAGCTTGCGCAGGATCATGGCCGAAATCTCTTCGGGGGTGTAGAGCTTGCCGGCGATATCCACCCGCACCCCGCCATCGGGGCCCTTGACCACCTTATAGGGCACCCGCTTGACCTCGTCCTGCACCTCTTCCCACCGGCGCCCGATGAAGCGCTTGATCTCGAAGACGGTGCCCTCGGGGTTAAGCACGGCCTGACGGCGGGCCACCCGGCCCACCAGTTGGTCGCTCCCCTTATAAGCCACCACGCTGGGGGTGGTGCGCTCGCCCTCGGCGTTCTCGAGCACCACCGGGCTGCCACCTTCCATGATGGCGATAACGCTGTTGGTCGTTCCTAAGTCAATTCCTACGGCTTTTGCCATACATCCTCCGCTGGCCGCACTAAGCACGGCTCACTGAGCCATATGATACCAGTTATTATTGATATAGTCAATAGAGTTGAGTCTAGTATTATCAAGTTTGAACCCCGCTCCAGCCGCGTACCGATGTATAGCGCACACCCTCAACCTGTGCGCGGCAGATGGCTCCGTAGCGGCAAGCAGCACCGCTCGGCTGGGGGCCCGAAAAGCGATAAACAGCCCTTATCCCAACACGGTTCTTTTGACTACCTTTATACCTGTAAATCGGTGTAGGCTAAAAAAACAATGAACCGCCTGCCGTTCAACTTATGGTTTATCCTGCTGGCAGCTATCCTGATTGCCTGGGCTTTCAGCCTTACCTCGCATCAGCAGCCCGCCAACCAGGTTGCCTATACCACTTTTCTTAACGAAATTGACCAGGGCCGGGTGGCCAAAATTACGGTTGATGGACGGCAGCTCAACGTCA
Source organism: Meiothermus ruber DSM 1279 (assembly GCF_000024425.1). NCBI lineage: Bacteria > Thermotogati > Deinococcota > Deinococci > Thermales > Thermaceae > Meiothermus > Meiothermus ruber. The sequence continues at coordinate 184,337 of NC_013946.1, read as the reverse complement.
CCCGCCGCGAGGACGGCGATCAATACGTCACCTTTGCGCCGGGCCCCATAGACACCAGCACCATCCGCGAGTGGGGCGACAAAAAAATCCAGGTGGATATTGCCGCACCCAGACGAGAAAATCCCTTGCTGGGATTCCTGATCCCTTTGCTGCTAATCGGTTTGCTGATCGGGGTTTTCTTCTTTTTCTCGCGCAACCGGGGCCCATCGGGCGACAACGCCTTTAGCTTCACCAAAAGCCGGGCCAAGGTGCTGACCGAGGCGCCCAAAACCAGCTTCAAAGACGTGGCCGGCTGCGAAGAGGCCAAAGAGGAGCTCAAAGAGATCGTGGAGTTCCTCAAAGCCCCGGCCCGCTTTCACGAGATGGGGGCCCGCATTCCCAAGGGGGTGCTGCTGGTCGGGCCGCCCGGCTCGGGCAAAACCCATATCGCGCGGGCGGTGGCCGGTGAGGCCAAGGTGCCCTTTATCGCCGCCTCGGGCTCCGACTTCGTGGAGATGTTCGTGGGGGTGGGGGCCGCCCGGGTGCGCGACCTGTTCGAGACCGCCAAGCGCCACGCACCCTGCATCATCTTCATCGATGAAATTGACGCGGTGGGCCGCCGGCGCGGGGGCGGCGTGGGCGGCGGCAACGACGAGCGCGAGCAGACCCTCAACCAACTGCTGGTGGAGCTCGACGGCTTTGAGAAAGAAACCAGCATCATCATTATGGCAGCCACCAACCGCCCGGACGTGCTCGACCCCGCGCTGCTGCGGCCGGGCCGCTTCGACCGCCAGGTGGCCATTGATGCCCCCGATGTGAAGGGGCGTGAGCAAATCCTCAAGATTCACGCCAAGGGCAAGCCCCTGGCCGAAGATGTGGATCTATCTTTGCTGGCCAGGCGCACCCCCGGCTTTGTGGGAGCCGATCTGGAAAACCTCCTCAACGAGGCAGCCCTGCTGGCCGCCCGCGATGGCCGCAAAAAAATCACCATGAAAGACCTGGAAGAAGCCGCCGACCGGGTGATGATGGGCCCCGCCAAAAAGAGCATGGTGATCACGCCGAAAGACCGCGAGGTCACCGCCTACCACGAGGCCGGGCACGCGCTGGCCGCGCACTTCCTCGAGCACGCCGACAAGGTGCACAAGGTGACCATCGTCCCGCGGGGACGGGCCATGGGCTTCATGATGCCCAGCCGCCAGGACACCCTGCACTGGAGCAAAAAGCGCCTGACCGACCAGATCGCCGTGGCCCTGGCGGGCCGGGTGGCCGAGGAACTCATTTTCGACGACGTGACCACCGGGGCCGAGAACGACTTCCGCCAGGCCACCGACCTGGCCCGCCGCATGATTACCGAGTGGGGGATGCACCCCGACTTTGGCATGGTGGCCTACCAGGTGCGCGAGGACACCTACCTGGGTGGCTACGACACCCGGCAGTACTCCGAGGACACCGCCCGGCGCATTGACGAGGCCGTGCAAAAGCTGTTGCAGGAGCAGCACGACCGGGTGCTGGGCCTGCTCACCGAAAAGAGGGAGGTGCTCGAGCGGGTCGCGCAGACGCTTCTGGAGCGTGAGACCCTGAACGCCGAAGAGTTTGTGCGGGTGGTGGAAGGCGAGAAGCTGGAGCGCCTCGAGCCCACCAGCGAAACCCCCAAGGACAAAGAGGAAAAGGAGCCCCCACGGGTTGTCCCCAAGGTCAAACCCAACCTGGGCGGGGCCTGAGGTTTTTGGGTAAGCTGTCGGCGTGCGCGCTTACTGGGATCACCCCTACGAAAGCCAGTTCGAGGCCCAGGTGGTGCGGGCCTGGAGCGAGGGCGGCAAGCACTTTGCCGTGCTGGATCAGACCCTTTTCTACCCCACCTCGGGCGGTCAGGCCTGTGATACCGGCCACCTGGGTGGGGTTGCGGTGCTGGAGGTGCTCGAGGACGCCAAGGCCACCGGCCCGGTGATCCACCGGCTGGAAAGCCCCCTTTTGGAGGGGCAGCGTGTGGTGGGCCAGCTCGACTGGGCCCGGCGCTACCGGCATATGCAACGCCACACCGCCGAGCACATGCTGGGCCAGGCCTTTTTGCGGGCCGCAGGCTGGAACGTGGTGGCTGTGAATATGAGCAACCCGGTCTGCACCATGGACTTCGACGGCCCACCCGACGAAGCGGTGATCCGCCAGGCCGAGGCCCTGGCCAACTGGGCGGTGTACGCCAACACAGCGGTGCGTACCTATTTCATAAACGACGCGGAGGCCCCAGCCCACGGCCTGCGCCGCGCCCCCAAGGTGGCCGGGCTTATCCGGGTGGTGGAGATTGAAGGCTGGGACAGGGTGGCCTGCGGCGGCCTGCACGTGGCCCGCACCGGCGAGGCTGGCCCCATCAAAATAACCCGCTTCGAGCGTTACAAAGGCGGCACGCGCGTCTACTTCATGGCCGGCTGGGAGGCCCTCGAGCTCTTTGAGCAGGAGCACCGCCTGCTGGCCCGCCTGGGGGAGTGGTTTAGCTCGAGCCCCCTCGAGGTCGAAAAACCCATCGGCAACCTGCGCGAGGAGTGGCGCAGGGCGCGGGCCGAAAACGCCGCCCTCAAGGACGAGCTGGCCGAGCGCATTATGCGCGACCTGCTGACCGAGTTCCCCACACAGACCATGGCCGCCCAGGTGCCCCACAGCGTGCTGGACATGGTGGGCAAGCGCCTGGCCGAGTGGCCGGGGGTGCTGGCCCTGCTGGTAGCCCAGGCCGAGGACAAAGCCCGCTATGTCCTGCTCAAACACCCCAGCCGCAGCGAAGACCTGCAAGCCATCTGGGAGGAGGTGCTCAAGCCGCTGGGGGCCCGGGGCGGAGGGGCGCTGGTCAAGCTGGGGGTTATGCCCCTGAAATCACTCCACCCGGCTTTGTTAGCCTTTCAGCGATACCTGGCCCAGGAGCGCTAAAACCCAAACCGACTACGGCTCGAGGCGCACCCTAGGCATGACCCGCTGGAGCGGCTCGGGCAACCACCAGTTCCACCGGCCCGCCAGCACCAGCACCGCCGGCACCAGCACCAGCCGCACCAGGGTGGCATCCAGGAGCACCGCCAGCGCCAGTCCCAGACCAATGGTCTTGTTGGCCACCACCTGCCCCACCACAAAGGCCGAGAAGACGATCACCATAATCAGGGCGGCGCTGCCAATTACCCCGGCGGTGCGCTCGAGGGCGTAGCGCACGGCCTGGGGGGTGTCCAGCCCGGCCAGGTGGGCCTCCTGCACGCGGGAGAGCAAAAAGATCTCGTAGTCCATGGAAAGCCCAAAAATCACCGCAAACATCAGGATCGGGAGCGAGCTGTCGATGCCCCCCACATCGGTGGGCGCACCCACCAGCCTCGCTGCAAACCCCTCCTGAAACACCAGGGTAATGAGGCCATAGGCCGCCCCCACCGTCAGGGTGTTCATCAGGATGGACTTGAGGGGGATGACCAGGCTGCGAAAGGCCACCGCCAGCAAAAGGAAGGTGGCCACAAAAACCGTCCCGATGGCAGCGGGCATGGCCCCCACCAGGGCCTGGGTAAACTCCATCGAACCCACCGGCGCGCCGCCCAGCAGCACCCGCTGGAACCCAGCCTGCTGCGCTTCCTGTTTGAGGCGGGCATACCAATCGGGGATGCTAGGGGCGTGAACAGCGTCGCGGGGAATGACCGTAAGACGCAGGTAGCGGCGGTCTTGGCTGATGTACTGGTTGGTGAGGCCCACCAGCTCAGCAAACCCGCCCTGGCCTTCCAGGCGGCCCGCCAGGAAGGGCGAGACCACCAGCCGCACCTCCGGCCAGGCCGAAAGACGCTGCTCGAGCGCCCGCCAGCGGGCCCGGTTCTGAGGGGTAAAGCCCTCCTCGCCCAGGTCGAGCAGCACCTCGAAGGCGTCCAGCGCCCCCCCGAGCTCGAGCTGTCGGATGAGCTCCAGGCCCTTGCGTGACTCCACATGGGGGCCCAGTCCAAACGCGCCGGTGTAGCCCAGCTTCATCTGGGTGGCCGGCCAGGCCAGCGCCAGAAGCAGCCCCATCACCCCAAACGACCACATCCAGGGGCGCTGCATCACCACGCTAGCCCACCGACCCCAGAAGGGGCTGGCCTTCCCGCTGCTGGTGGGTTTGAAGGCCCAGCGGCGTGGCGCGTTAACCCGCTCGCCCAGCAAGGCCAGAAGGGCCGGGAGCAGGGTGATGGAAACCAGCACCGTCAGGGTAATGGCCATCACCCCGCCCACCCCCATCGAACGGATAAAGGTCAGATCGGGCACCAGCATGGCCCCCATGGCAATGGCCACCACCAGCCCGCTAAAGGCCACCGTGCGGCCGGCGGTCTGGGTGGTGATGGCGGCCGCCGCCTGCGCCGGGCGGCCCGCGGCCAGTTCCTCACGGAAGCGATTGACCATCAGCAAGGCGTAATCGATGCCCGCGCCCAGCGAGAGCATGGTAATCACCGAAAGCGCAAAACTGCTCACCTCGCCCCAAAGCGTCAGGAAAAACAAGCAGGCCAGGCCGGTGGTGATGGCCACCACCCCCACCAAAAGGGGCAGGCCGGTCGCCACCAGGGCGCCAAAGGCCAGGAGCAGCACCAGCCCGGTTAAGGGCAGGGCCATCAGTTCGCTGCGCTTGACATCGGCCTCCAGCAGGTGCAAAAAGTCCTTGGTAACGGCGGTGGCCCCGGTGACATAAAAGCGAATTTCGGGTGTCTGGGCAGCCCTGGCTTCCCGTCTCAAAGCCTCGATCACGGCCTCGCCGTTCTCCAGGCGCGTGTCCAGCAGGGTGGCGGTTATTTTGCCATCCTGGCTTTGCTGCTGGAGCGGGCTGGGCGCGTCGTAGCGGTGAATCCGCAGCACCCCCTCCAGGGTCTGCATCCGGGCCATCAGTTGGTTGTAGGTCTGGCGAAAGCGGGGGTCGTGCTCAGGTAGGCTGGATTCACTGACCAGCACCGTACGGTCGACCGGAGGTAGACCAAAGGCCTCGGTCAAGATCTGCAAAACCTTCTGGGCTTCGCTGTTTTTTACAGCGCTGGCGTTGGCGGCCAGGTTTTGCGGGGCCAGCCGGGCAGCCGGTATGGCCAACAGCACCAGCAACAGCCACACCAGAACGATCTGTACAGGATAGCGGGCAACCAGGCGGGCCAGGGGGGCAAGCATACGAAAACTCACTCAAGATGAGCCTTCTTTCACACGAAGACAAGGATGGGTGCTGCAATTGACCAAGCCCGCGCTTGCTCCAGCGCCCCTATGAGGCCTTAGGATGATGGGGTGGATTATTTGGTCGCCGCATTATCGGTTGGGCTGGTGCTCTATTTTCTCCTCCGGGTCTTGCAGGGGGTGCTGCCGGCAGGCTGGAAGGCCCGCACCCGCTCGCGCGGGCTGCGCCTGCTGAGCCGGTCGCATCAGCGCTGTGAGGTCTGCAAGGAACTGCTCAACCCCGCGGAGGTTGCCGCTTTACGCCAGGGCCGACGCAAATGCCCGGAGATGGCCCGCTGCCCCTACCAGCGGAGCCGGTGGCTGAACTAACGGTTCTGAGTTCATCGCCAATGCGAGCCAGCACCGGCATGCCGGCGTGCAGGTGAATATCGGAGACCCCTTTGTGAACCAGCAAAACCAGCATTTCTTCAAAATGCATAAGCGACCCAGGCCAAGGTTATCATCGTTTTGCGCTGCCCCTCACCCATATACAAACCACCCGGTGAACCCGGGGGCCGCACCCCCAGCCTTGGGGTGCCTCTGGGCTTAGGGTCAGTCGAAGGAAAAGCCGTTGGCCAGATGGGCCACCGGGCGGCCTGTGATGCGCTGCACCGCCTCGGGAATGAGGGGCAGGATGACCTCGAGGGAGTCCTTGCTGCCCTGCGGCCCTCCCGGTAGGTTGATAATCAGGGTTTTGCCCCGCACGCCCGCCACCCCACGGGATAGCGCTGCTAAAGGGTTTTTCTTGTAAGTTTCCATGCGGATAAGCTCCGCAATCCCGGGCGCCTCTTTCTCCAGCATCTCGCGGGTGGCCTCCGGGGCGTGATCGCGGTTGCTGAGGCGGATGCTGCCCAGTGTCAAGATCACGTCCAGCCCATCGCGGTCGGCCCACAAGCGCAACACCCGCTTAATCTGGGCCGGCTCATCGGGGATAATCTCGTAATTGGCAATCTCGTAGGGGCCTAAGGCCAGGCTCTCGCGCAACGCCGCATAAGCGTGGTCTTCGCTCTCCCCGCGGGCTTCACGATCGGAAATGGTAAGGATGCCGACTCGAATCATTCAGTACAAATTTAGAGCATAAAGATGGTAGTTTTGGGTTATATGTGGCACGATTGCCCAATCCTGGAGGGTCTGTATATTCGACTAGAGCCCCTGCGCCTGGAGCACGCCCCGGCTTTGCTCGAGCACTACGACGCCGAGATGGTGCAGTACCTGAGCAACGCCCCCAGGGAAGCCACCCTAGAGGCCATGCAAAATTACATCCGCTCGTTGTTGAGCGCTAAAGATCGGGTGAACTGGGTCATCGTCGACAGGGCCAGCGGCCAGATGGCCGGGCGCACCGGCTATGTGCGGATCAACCCAGAGTACCGCGGTTTAGAGACCACCACCTGGATTTTTACCCCTTTTCAAGGGGGCTATGCCAACCCTGAGAGCAAATACCTGCTTTTGTGCAGGGCTTTCGAGGATCTGAAGGCCATCCGGGTGCAGTTTCGGGCCGACGCCCGTAACACCCGTAGCTGCAAGGCCATCGAGAAGCTGGGGGCTACCTTTGAGGGCATTCTGCGTAAGGATCAGATTTACCCCAACGGCACCATCCGCAACACCGCGGTTTATTCGATTATCGACGACGAGTGGCCCCAGGTGAAAAAAGGCCTCGAGGCCCGGCTGTATCGCTAGCCAGCTCAAACCTGCCGCAGGTCTTCCAGCAGTTGCCAGCCCACCTCCTTGGGGGTGGCCTCGAGGTAGGGCTTTAGCGCCTGGCTCACCCACAGCGCCAGCGGCTTAAGGTCTTGTGGCTCCTGTTCGGTGCGCACCAGCAGGGTCACCTGGTAAAACTGCTGGGTCTCGGTGGGGGTGCCGTCCTCGAAAAAGGTCATGGGGGCCCGCACTTTATCAATCAGCACGTGCACCTCCCCCAGTTGGCGGGGAATTGCCTCGCGGGGGTCGAAGGAGAGTTCCTTGGGGTGCCACAGATAACCCTGAAACAGCTTGATGGCCTTCATCGCAGTCACAGGTCTGATTTTCGCCGCTGGGGGCGAAACCAAAAGTGGCTTTGGCCCTCTATCCCACCCGCGCCACCTCGGTTCCATCCCGTAGGTATACCCTGGGCAGGCGGGCCGCAAGCCGCACCGCCGGCTCGTAGCTGACAGTTCCGGTCAGCTCGGCCCAGCCCCACAGGCTGCTGGTGGGGTCGAAGTCGGGGGTGACCACCTCAAAAACCTGCTCCAGGCCCACCGGCCCCGGAAGCTTCACGGTAATCTGATCCATCGAGACCCGGCCCACCACCGGGCAGGTGCAGGGCTGGTCATCCGGGTAATACCGAACCGTCGCCCGGTTGAAGACCAGGCGGGGGATGCCATCGGCGTAGCCCACCGGCAGGGTGGCGATCCATTCCCGGCCCTGGGTGGTGTAGAGTCCGCTGTAGCCGATTCTGCGCCCCGGCGGCAGCTCTTTGACCTGGGTGGGTTTGGCCAGCAGGCGGGCAATGGGCTTCAGGCCCAAGTGGGGCAGGAGGCCATACAGGCCGATGCCCGGACGCACCGCACTCAGGCCGTATTCGCCAAAATTAAAAGTTCCGGCCGTATTGCACAGGTGGTAAAAGTAGCCCGGCCCAAACACCTGCTGCACCTGCTTGAAATGAGCAATTTGCTCTTTAGTCCAGAGCACATCCTCCTCAGCATCGGCAAAGTGGGAGTAGATGCCCTGGACGAGCAGGTTTTCATAGCGAACCAAGTGTTCTTTGACCTGTGGGGCTTCTTCGGGCTGGAAGCCCACCCGGCCCATGCCGGTGTCGAACTCGAGGTGCACCGTCACCGGCTTACCCAGGGCGTTGAGGGCCTCGGCGCTCTCGAGGGTCGAGATGGAAGGGATCAGATCCAGCTCGACCACCTCCCTGGCCTGCTGGGGGTGCAGACTCCCCATCAGCAGGATACGGGCCACAATGCCCGCCTTGCGCAGCTCGCGGGCCTCGTCGGTGGTGGCCACCGCCAGCCCCCAGGCCCCCAGGCGCAGCAGTTCCTTGCCCACCTCCACCGCCCCATGCCCATAGGCGTTGGCCTTGACCACACCGATCACCTGGGTATTTCCAGCTCGGGAGCGCAGCAGGTTGTAGTTGTGGGCTAAAGCATCGAGGTTGATTTCCAGCCAGGCAGGCCGCATGACTGCTAGTTTATACTTTGCGAATCTTCATGCTCTGCACCTGGCCGGTCTCGGCGTTGATGCGGAAGATCTTGTACTCACGGGTGCGGGCCGCATCGCCCAGGCTCAGGTAGGCGGTGGGTTCGCGCACCACGAAGGACAGTGTGACCTCCCAGAACCGGTTGTCGGGCGTGAGCTCGACCTCCTCGAGCCGCAACTCGGGAATCTGCTTTTCGTTGAAGAGGGTCTGGATATACTCGGTGGCGATCCTGACCGCTTCTTTGACCTCGAGCATAGATAAGGCGATTCTACTCCAAGCAAGACCGCCGCTGGTGTAAGCTATCTGGCGTGCCGCGCAAAATTATCCTCGACTGCGACCCCGGACACGACGATGCCATCGCCATCATGCTGGCCCTGGCCAGCGAGGAGCTCGAGGTCTTGGGCATCACCACCGTGTATGGCAACGTGAGCCTCGAGCGCACCACCCGCAACGCCCTGGTGGTGCGGGAGGTGCTGGGCAAAAGCGTGCCCATCTACGCCGGAGCCGACCGCCCCCTGGTGTGCGAGCGCATCAGCGCCGAGGCTGTGCATGGGGTCTCGGGGCTGGAAGGCCCCCATCTGCCCACCCCTAGCGGCCAGGCAGAGCCGGAACACGCTGTGCACTTCATTATTGAGCAGGTGCTCCAGCATCCCGGCGAGGTCACGCTGGTGCCGGTGGGCCCTCTCACCAACATCGCCCTGGCTATGCGGCTCGAGCCCCGCATCATTCCCCAGATTCGAGAAATTGTGCTGATGGGCGGCTCGATTGACATTGGCAACTGGACGCCAAGCGCCGAGTTCAACATCCTGTGTGACCCCCATGCCGCCAAAATTGTCTTTGGAGCCGGGGTTCCGCTGGTGATGATGGGCCTCAACCTGACCCATCAAACCATCGCCCACCCCACCCGGGTGGCGCGCTTCCGGGCCCTGGAAACACGGGTTGGCAATTTCGTGGCCGAGCTGCTCGAGTTCTTCCGCGAACACCACGTTCAGCGCTACAAATGGGACGGGGCCCCCATCCACGATGCCTGCGCGGTGGCTTATTTGCTACGTCCCGAGCTGTTCAAAACCGCGATGTTCAACGTGGAGATCGAGGCCAATGAGGGGCTGACCTTTGGGCGCACGGTCTGCGATTACTGGCGGGTGACCGGCAGGCAACCCAACTGCGAAGTGGGCCTCGAGGTTGACGTAGACGGCTTCTACGAGCTGCTGCTGGAGCGCATTGCGCGCTACGCATAGCACGGGAGTCCTGTTGGCCGTAAAGATATAAGCTATAGGCCATGAGCATTGTGGTGGTGGGAAGCATCAACATGGATCTGGTGGTGCGGGTCAAGCGACATCCGGTTCCCGGCGAAACCCTCCTGGGCTCGGATTACGAGACCCATCACGGCGGTAAAGGGGCCAACCAGGCCGTGGCCGCCGCGCGCATGCTGGCCCGCCCCATGCCCACCAAAAGCGCCAGCCCCGGCCCAGCCCCCGGGGTGCGCATGATTGGTAGGGTGGGGCAGGATGAGTTCGGCCAGCAACTGCGCAACGCCCTCAAGCGCGAGGGGATCAATGTGAGCGCCACCCTTCCCATCGCGGCCCCCACCGGCGTGGCTTTCATTGCGATTGATGAGGAAGGGCAGAACACCATCATCGTCTCGCCGGGGGCCAACCACCGCCTACGGCCCGAGCACCTCTCCCCCGCCGAGTTCGAGGAGGCCCGGGTGGTGGTCTTGCAGCTCGAGATTCCCCTCGAGACCGTGCGACGGGCGGCCGAGCTGGGCCGCCAGGCCGGCGCTCAGGTCATCCTGAACGCTGCACCTGCGCAAAAACTGCCCGATAAACTCCTACACCATATCGACATCCTAGTGGTCAACGAAATCGAAGCCCTGGGCCTGAGCGGGGTCAAGCCCGACTCACCCGAGATGGCCCTCGAGGTAGCCCAGCTACTGGCTAAAAAAGTGCCCACCGTCATCATCACCCTGGGTGAACAGGGAGCAGTGTGGGCATCCCCCGAGGGCCAGGGACATCAGCCAGTTCCCGAAGTAGAGGTCGTCGATGCCACTGGGGCCGGGGATGCCTTTATCGGGGCATTGGCCGCAGCCCTCTGTGAGGGAAGGCCCCTGGCCCAGGCGGTGGCCCACGGCTGTGTGGCCGGGGCCCTGGCTACCACCAAAACCGGCGCTCAATCCTCGCTGCCCTGGCGCGAGGAGGTGTGCGCGCGGCTCGAGCTTTGAAGGTTGCCAGCGGTGCTGCTTGCGGTCTACCACCTAACCGAGTACTTCTACCCCGACGCGGCGCGGGACTCCTTCAACGAGTTGTGGCTCTATCCAGTCGATGATCACCGCCAGGGGCTTCTGGAGTTTCGCCTTCAGATTACGCCCCATGCCCCAGCCCGCAGCCGGCAGGATTACTTTCATAACCGGGTGTACAGCTTTCACCTGCATCATCCCCACACCACCCTGCGGGTAGAAACCCAGGCCAAAGTCCTGACCTTTGCCATACCCGAGCCCCGGCCGGTACCCGTTCAGGCCTTAAGAAGCCTGCAGCCCAGGTTCTTTGAGTTTCTGGCCCCCACGGCCAGGATACCCCTGCACCACAACTGGCTCGAGCTGCTGGGTGTGCGCCGCCCTCTTCCCCACGAAAACCTGCACAGCTACCTGCTGGAAGTGACGGAGCACCTCCACCGGAGTTTTCGCTACGACGCCACCGCCACCGAGCTCAACACCCCACTGCTGCAATTTGTGGAAGGCCGGGCTGGGGTCTGCCAGGACTACGCCCAGGCCATGCTGGCGGTTCTACGCAGCGTGGGAATTCCGGCCCGGTACGTCTCGGGGTACCTGGCCACAGGGGTTGGCTCACAGGGCAGCCACGCCTGGGTTGAAGCCTTTGTGCCCGGCTCAGGCTGGTATGGTTACGATCCCACCAACAACTCCACCATTACCGAGCAGTACATCAAAAAAGCCCATGGGCGCGACTACGACGACTGCCCACCGCTTAAGGGGCTTCGCCGTGGGGGGGGCCAGGAGCGCCTGAACGTGCTGGTTCAGGTCAAGGTGCTGTAGGGTGGGCTGCTCCCCCGCCAACCCCTATTCACAACCGGTGTTCTTTTGCCCTGTCTAGGGGCTGCGGGTGGGACGCAGAATGTTCTGGGTGGGCAGGCGGTAACCGTGGTTGTCGGGGGCGTCGTCGGTGGCAGCGGTAATAACCCGGCCCGATTTAAGCTGGGTGCCCTCCCCCACCAGATACACCGCCCCCCAGGGCCGGTAGGTGCTGGTGAGGGTGTCTTTCTGCACCCTGCCATTGGAGAATCGAATGGTGCGGTGAACCTGCACCGTGGCGCCTTCGGCGGCCCAGTCTACCTGCACAAAGCGCTGGGCTGGCAGCTCGAGCGTGGCGATGTAGCGGGTGGGCAGGGCCGGCGTGCGGTTTAGCACGATGGGGTTGCTCCAGGTGACCCGGCGGTCCCTGGTGCCGAAAATGCGGAAGGTGATCTGGCTGCCGCGCACGCTGCTCTGGATTAGCAGGTGGCCGGGGGTATCGTTTTTGAACCTGAGGTCGAGGGAGGGCAGAAACACCGCGGCATCCAGGCCGGTGGGCTGGTAGTAGCGCACCTGGTAGCTGTGGGGCTGGCGTTGCACGATGGGCAGTCCCGCAAAGTAGGCTGAGCGGAAGAGGGTGGTTGAGACCTGGCACATCCCCCCACCCACCCCTTCTACCGTTTGTTCGCCGGAGATCACAAAGGCTTTTTTGAAGCCGGTGCGTTCGGAGACCTCGCCCATGGCCCTGGCAAACGAAAAAATTTCGCCTGGAGGAATCAGCGCGCCATCAAGGCGGCTGGCCCCAAGCTGAATGTTGTAGCGGCGTTCGTAGGAGGAACCAGCAAAGGAGGTGGTGGCCTCGGCTAAAAGCTCACGAATGCCCAGGTTGTAGAAATACGGCGTGCCTCGAGGGTGCAGGGTGTGGCGCACCGGTAGCAAAAACTCTGTCTGGCCGGATTGCAGGGCCTCAAGGTAGCGCTTCTTGGCCTCGGCCAGATCGAAGGTATGACCCATCTGGTCTTGCAGCACCCAGTCCTTCAAAGCCGCGTCGTAGCGCCAGCGGGCCTCGAGCGCGGGCCGGGCCGCCTGCTTGAGCAGAAGCGGAAGCTGCCCCACCCCCCCAATCTTGATGCGCTGGGACACCCCCACGGTCACAATCTGGCCCTTTTCAATGCGGTTTTCTAAAGCGTAGTAAAGGCCGTCCGGCCCTGCCAAAGCTAGCGAAATCCAGCAAAAAATAGCCAATGTGGTAGTACGCATACCCCCACTCTAAGGCCCCAAATACACAAAAAGTGTGCAAACTAACCCTGGCCCTGCGCATGCCGGGCCATCCAGCTTTGCAGCACAGCCTCATACTGCTCGGGGGCAAGACGAACCTGTTCGTAAAAACCTGCCTGCAAGCGCTGGCGCTGGGCCTCGAACAGAATCACCGCCGCCGCCACCGAAACATTCAGGCTCTGCACCATGCCCACCATGGGAATCAGAATGTGGGCATCGGCCAGCTCGGCGGCCTCCGGCGAGACCCCCCACTTCTCGGTACCCAGCAGGATGCAGGTTGGGCGGGTGTAATCGGCCTGACGGTAGTCCACGGCCCGCTCGGAAAAATGCGCGGCCAGCACCTGAAATCCCCGCGCCTTGAGGTGGGCAAAAGCCGAGGCAGTATCGGCGTGCAGTTGCAGCCCCACCCATTTGGCCGCCGAGCCGGAGGTCTCGTTGAAGGTTTTGCCTTTGAGGCTCAGATCCTCGGCTTCCTCCAGGTTTGGAATACCGTGCTTGGCCGGGATGGCGTGGGCCTCGAGCACCCCCACCGCGTCGCACGAGCGCAGAATGGCGGAAAAGTTGTGGGGCTTATGCACCCGCTCCATCAGCACCGTCAGGTCGGGCTGGCGTTTGTTCAATACGGCGCGAATCCTGGCAAGGCGTTCTGGCGTCACGGAGGTTCATTGTACTGTGCCAAAATGACGGCATGAAAGCCATCGTGGTTGAACAGAACGGCCCGCCCGAACACCTGCGCTACCGGGAGGTGCCCGAACCCAGCCCCGGGCCCGACGAGGTGCTGGTGCGCACCAGCCTGACCAGCCTCAACTACGCCGACGTCCAGGCCCGGCGGGGCGGCTACGAGGCCGGTTCACCGCCCCCTTTTATACCGGGGCTGGATGCGGTAGGGGTGGTGGAAGCCCTGGGCGCGGAGGTCAGGGGCCTGGCGCTGGGGCAACGGGTGGCAGTCTTTGCGAGTGGGGGCTCGTACGCCGAAAAAGTACTGGCTAAAGGGGTGCTAACCTACCCAGTTCCCGACGACCTGCCCGACGAAGCGGTCGCGGGCCTGACCGCCCTGGTCACGGCCTACAACACCCTGACCTGGGCTGGGCGCTTGCAGCCAAACGAGACCGTGCTGGTGCACGCCGCTGCGGGTGGCGTGGGCAGCCTGGCGGTGCAGATGGCGAAGGCCCTGGGCGCGGGGCTGGTCATCGGAACCGTGGGGCATCCGGCCAAGGCCGGGTTCGTCCGCAGTCTGGGGGCCGATGCCGTGGTGGGGTACGAGGGCTTTGCTGAACAGGTGCTCGAGCGAACCCAGCAAAAAGGCGCTGATCTGATCCTCGACTCGGTGGCGGGGGAGGTTTTTAGCCAGGGCATGCGCTGCCTAGCCCCTTTTGGCCGCCTGGTGGTGTACGGGCATGCCAGCGGCCAGGCCGGCAGCTTCGAGACCCGCCCGCTGCACCGCCAGACCAAAGCCGTCATCGGCTACAGCAGCGGGCATTACCGGCGCAATCGGCCCGAGCTGCTGCGGCCCACCGTGGAGGCCGTCTTTGCCCTGCTCCGGTCAGGTAGGATCCGGCTTCACATTGGAGCGCGCTACAGCCTCGAGCAGGCCGCCCAAGCCCACGCCCTAATGGAAAGCCGGCAGAGCACCGGCAAAATCCTGCTCTATCCCTAAACTTCCCGCTCGGTGCGGGAGAGCGGCCAGCTCGACACTTCGTTGAGCGCCGCCACCTCTTCCGCGCTCAGTTGTAGCTGCGCAGCCGGTAGCAGATCTTGCAGTTGCTGCACGGAGTTGGCTCCAACAATCGGGGCGGTGATGAAGGGGCGTGATAGCTGCCAGGCCAGGGCCACCTGGGCCGGATGCGCTCCGCGCTGCTGGGCAATTTCCAGAACCTTATCCAGTATCTTCCAGTTCTGCTCGCTAAAGCGTCCGCTGGCGATGCCCTGGGCCCGCACGCTCTCGGGTAGGGGCTGGTCGCGCCGGTATTTACCGGTCAGGAAACCACCGGCCAGGGGACTGTAGGGAATGACACCCAGGCCATAGGTCTCGCAGACTCGAGCCAGCTCGCGCTCGAAGTTCATGCGGGTGGGCATGGTCAGGCTGTACTCGGGCTGGATCGAGATAAAGCTCTCAAAGCCGTGCTTATCCGAGGCCCACAAGGCCTGCATTAAGCGCCAGGCCGAGAAGTTGGAGCAGCCGATGTAGCGCACATAACCCTTGCGCACCAGGTCGGTCAGGGCCGAGAGGGTCTCCTCGATGGGCACCTGGTTATCCACCCAGTGCACCTGGTACAGGTCGATGTGATCGATCTGCAGGCGGCGCAGGCTGTCCTCCACCGCCCGCATAATCCAGACCCGCGAGAGCCCCTCGCGCTGCAGGGGGTGGTTGCGCCCTTCCGAGCCCCCCGGCCCCATCGGGCCGCGCACCTTGGTAGCTACAATCACGCGGTCGCGCAGCCCCCGGCTTTTGAGCCAGCGCCCGATAATTTCCTCCGAGACCCCGCCGGGGTTGCCTGGCGCCCAGGTGCTGTAGATGTCAGCGGTATCGATCAGGTTACCGCCCGCCTCCACAAAAGCGTCCATAATGGCAAAGGCGGTGGGCTCGTCGGCCGTCCAGCCAAACTGCATGGTGCCCAGGGCGATGGGATGAACAAACAGACCGGATTTTCCTAGTTTGCGGTAGCGCATAGGGCCTGATTCTACGGCCATCGGCCTTCGAGCATTGCAACGTTTTTCATCTTTGCCCTTGGCAGCTCTGGGCTTAGGAAGCGGGCAGGTTGTGGGCGTTGGCCCGCAGGCGCTCGATAAGGGGACGCAACAGGTCGCGCTTGAGCTTAAGCGACTGGCGGTTCACGATAAAGCGGGCGGTGGAGTGGGCCAGCACCTCGACCTCGAGCAAGCCCGCCGCTTTGAGGGTAGCCCCGGTCTGCACCACGTCCACCACCGCATCGGCCAGCCCGGTGAGGGCGGCCAGCTCAACATTACCGGCCAGCTCGATGATATCGGCCACCATCCCCCGTTCGCGCAGCACCTGCGCGGTAAAGCGGGGGTATTTGGTGGCAATTCGGCGAATGGGGTCGGTCGCAGCCGGGTGGCGGATGAGCGAAAGGCGGCAGGCCCCCGTGCCCAGATCCACCGGCTCGTACACATCGCGCCCCGACTCCAGCAGCACGTCGTTGCCCACCACCCCCACATCGGCAATGCCCAGGTCGACGTAGGTGGGCACGTCGTGGTTGCGCAGCTCGAGCACCGCCACCCCCCCCTCCTGCCCATGCAGCAAGGCCCGTTCGCCCTCGAGGGGGGGCAGTTCCAGCCCGGCCTGCGCCAGGGCCCTGTAGCCATCTGCGAAGTTGCGCCCCTTGGGCAAAGCCACCACCAGCGTGAAACGTCCTCGAATCATCCGAGCTTCCTTATATCACACCAAAGCCAGGCGCTTCATTCGGCCCTCTCTAAATGCGGCTACGATGCTACCGGTTCTGGACGAACCTCAGGGGTGTGGTCGTGGTCGGGGATCAGGTCTTCGGCCTCCCGCACCACCCGGAACAAGTACCCCCCCAGGCCCACCACCATCCCCAGCAGACCGCTAATCACCAACAAAAACGCCATTCCGGCCCCGGGCCCCACCCCCACCAAACCTCCAAAAACACCCGCCAGGGCCCCATCGGGCATCATGGCTGGGGTCAGCACCCGGTCGGCCAGGGGGCCGGCCACCAGCATCGCCAAAGGCCCAGCCACCCAGGCGATCATGCGCCGGGCCGCGAACACCTTGCCCTGCACATCGGGGGGCACTTTGGCCTGCCAGATGGCCTGATTAGAGCCGTTCAGGATGGGCACAATCAGGGCAAATATAAAGGCACAGGTAGCCCAGACCCACACGCTCTGTCCCAGGCCCAGCAACACGCTGCCAAAAAAGCTCGAGAGCACCCAGCCCATAAGCACTCCGTGCACCTTGCGGCGGGGGCCGCCCCAGGTAGAGAGCAGCACCCCACCCAGAACCCCCCCCACCCCTGCGGCACTCTGCACGGTTGCCAGGGCGGTTTCGCTCGAGGCTGTGCGGGCCAGAATCATTGCGGCCATGATGGCTGAACCCAGGTTGGCCACCAAATTACCCAGCAAGAACACCGTCTGTAAGCCCAGCAGGCTGGGTCTGGCAAAGATGAACCGGAAGCCATACAGGGCCTCACCCAGCAGGCTGCCCCGGCTTTCCCTGCCCGCTGCGCTTGGCTTGGGCTGCGGTACATGCACCAGCATAAGGGTAGTGAAAGCCGCCGTAAACGTGAGCAGATCCAGTAGAAGAATGCCCCTCAGCCCCACCAGCCCTAGCAGGATACCCGCCAGAATGGGAGCCCCAATGCCCGAAGCCGACTCCGCCAGCGAGAGCAGGCCATTGGCCCGGGCGTAGTCTCGCTTGTGCACCATGGTGGAGATGGCCGCCGAGTAGGCAGGCCACTGGAAGGCACTGGTCAGGCCGTTGAGCGTGCCCACCACGTACAGATGCCATATCTCAAGGTTTCCACTCAAATACAGCAAAAATACCACCAGCGTACCCCCCGCAGCGCCCAGGTCGGAGAGCATCATCATGAGCTTGCGGTTGCCCCGATCGACCCAGGCCCCGGCCAGGGGCGAGATCAGGATGAGCGGAACCATATAGAAAAAGCCCATCAGAGCCAGCGAGGTGGCCAACCCAGTTTTTTCGAAGGCCCAGATGGTAAGGGCAAACTGGCTCATGCCGCTGCCCACCAGCGAGACCAACTGCCCCAGGGCCACCAGCGTGAAGCCCCTCAATCCAGTTAAGTACGGCTGCATATTGGTTTGTGTGCTACCCACAAGCACCTTCCTAGCCCTCGAGTTTAGGGAATATCTACTCCACAAAAAATACAAAACTTAGAGTAGGCTACAAATATGTCCCAGAGCATGCCCAGGGCACACCTGGTCGATAACGCGCTGGCCGCCCGCATTCTGGCCGACCCCAAGAGCGCCGTATTTCTCAAGCCCTTTATGCGCAGCCCCACCACCATCAAAGCCGCGGCCGAGGCGTTCGGTCTACCCATCCAAACCCTGCACTACCGGGTCGAGCAGATGCACAAGGCCGGCTTGTTGAAGGTGGTAGCGGTCTCCAAAAGACAAGGGCGGCCCATCAAGCACTACCAGGCCATCTCTACCTCTTTTCGCGTTCCCCTGGAACTGATACCCCAGCGCCTCTTGGAGAACTTAACCGGTCATGCTTTCTGGAAGGCCCGCCTCGAGCGCAGCCTGCAAAAAGCCCTGCGAGAACACCCCGGATCGGAAATTGTGGTCTACCGCAACGCTGATGGGCTGCTGGTCTGGGGCTCCTACCTCGAGGAGGAAGCCCACCCACCCGAACACCTAAACCCCCAGCACCCCGCCATCCTCAACCTCTGGAACGGAGGCCTGATGCTGGACAGAGATGATGCCAAAGCCCTGCAACGCGAACTTTGGGAGCTATATGAGCGTTATGCTCACCGGAACGGCTCGGAAAAATATGTGCTGCACCTGGGTCTGGCACCAACCCTCGAGACCTGACGCGCAAAGTTATGGCCTCAGGACAGGTCTGTCCGGGGGTTTGCGTTAGCTTACCGTCAGTTTGAAAAGCCGCTCACCCCCTCCGATGTTTTCGTTTTGGCCAATCCGAACCATGCGCCACCGTGAGCTGCATCCCTACGCGGCCCTGGGACTCGAGCCACACCTCCAGCTTGCCAATGGCCGCGTAACTGATCCCTGGGCAGAACTCCAGCCGCTTGAACCCGTAACGGCTACCAAACTGGGCCAGGGCGTACAGGGTGGGGAACTCGTGGGCCAGGTACTCGGCAGCCTCGGCGGAGCCGGTAATGACCTCGAGGATGTGGCGGTGCTCGATCTCAGCAGGCGATAGGCTATTCCGCTTGGCACAGGCCCGCAGGCCCAAACGGTAGGCTAGCGAGCGTTCATAGGTAGCCCTGCGACGGGTTGTAAAAGGGGGTGCATCATTCATAGCGCGGCTTGGTTAGGCGGTGGGTGATCTGCCGGTCAAGCTCCGGGTCAATCGGGCCCAGCTCCAGCCGGGTGCTGTGCCGATCGACCCAGTCGGCAAGGGGGCCCAGTTGTTCGGGCCCTTGGGTCAGACGGCGGGGCACCTTAACTTTGCGGGGGGTTTTGGAGGTGGTTCTAGCCATGGCTCTACTCATAGTGTACCTCAGCGATTTCTCTGGCCCTAGCAGTTCGAGCCGATACCAGATACAAGCTGTCGGGCAGCAAAATCACAATCATTGTGAGCTTGCGCCCAGCGTCGGTGCTGCCCACCACAAGAGCCACCGGGTTTTCCCCCTCGCTCATTACGGGCCTGCTGCGCCGCTTGGGATCGGCAAGAGCCTGGTGCACCTCCTGGGGCCTCACGTTGTGCTTGCGCCTGATCTTGCCCTCTATTTCGGCGGTGATGATTACATTGGGCTCCCAGTTTTTATCTGCTGATGGCAGCAAAGACCAGTAGCCCCCCATCTCCAAAACTGTGCCGGCCCGTTCCATCTGATTTAGCACCTCCACAGGGGTAACCTACAACCGACTGGCGATCTCTTCGAGCGTCGCTGGGCCGGCTTGCAAGACGCGCTCAATGTGCCGGCGCACTTACTTCCTCCTGAGGGTGTTGAGCGCTGTGGATATCCACAATCCAATAGCAACGGCCAGTGCAGCCAGGAACACGGCCTGCCAAAAGGTGTTCTCCGGCCCCAGCCAAACCACTGCCACGACCAGGACAAAAAGCAAACCAAAAGCAATCACACAACCTCCCGTTTGGGTTGGCCGTACCGCAATAGGGCCTCGGGGTGCTTACGCTCAAACTCCTTCCAGCGCCTCCAGGCGGTATGGTTGCTACAGGTGTAGCCCAGTTCTCGCACGATCTGTGCAGCTTTATCAGAGCTGTAACCCATCAGATACAGGTTCTCCAGGATGGGGTAGGTCAGCAGGCTATTGGGGGTGCGGTAGCCTAGTTTTCGGCCAGGTTTTGCCATGCATGCTCCTTTTCCAGGCTTTCCAGCAGGGCCACCAGTTGCCGGGCCCTGTTAAGAGCCAGTCGGTAGCCGCTGTGGATGCGGTGGCGGGTGCTGGTGTGGGGCTCGAGGCCGGTGTACAGCCGCAGACCGATACGAATGTCGGATAGCATCCGCCAGGCGGCTTTTTGCTGGTAGATGTTCATGACCGCCCTCCCAGGTAGGCCACCGACGCACCGGAGCGTTCCGTAGCATGTCCAGCAGCCCGGTTTCGTCCAGCAGGTGGCGGGTGTAGGCTGCCGGGTTGTTGAGCCGGCCGCGCTCGCGGGCATCCATGCCTCGTCGGATTTGCTCATACAGACGCGTAAAAATGCTCTGCCCCACATCGGCCAGCCGGCGGGCCTGCCAGAGCAACCAGCACCACCCCCCAAACCGCCTGGGGTCGTCGCCCAGAGCCGCCAGGATAGCCCTGGCCGCCCGCTCCACCACCTCGCCCACCTCTTTTCGGCTGGCAAACTCGACTTCAAATAGCACTTCTACCGTGCTGGACGAGTTTTCGACATACAGATTATTCTCGGGTTGGATAGATCTGGAGGGGATCGCCCAGTTAAGAAGACCTGCATCCAATCCTAACTGTCCACTTTCTTTTGTATGTCGAATCACCGTGTAGGACAGCTTTCCGTTGGCTTTATCCTGCTCCAGGTTGCGGTAGGTTTCTTTCATGTCGCTCCAGATCAGGCGGGCTTTACGGGTGGGGTCAAGGCTCACGAACCAGACCGTGCCGGTATGGCAGGTGCGGCCCCAGGCTGTGACCTTCTGAGGCCGGTAGACCACCAGGCCAGCCTGTACCAGGGGCCGTAGCCAGTGCTTGATGGTGTGGCGGTGCACCCCGAAGTCCAGGGCCACCTGCTCGAGAGGGGCGTGCAAAGTAACCTGTTTTGGCAGGGTAGAGAGTCGCTTGTGCCCCAGCCACAGCAAGGCGGCGTTTAGCAGGTGGCTGTATAGCTCAAAGGATTGTTGGTTGAGCTTGTGGCGTTCCCTGGCCTCAAGGGCGATTTGCTGTCGGTAGTAGTCTATGGTCTTGCGTACCTTGGGCGGGTTGGCGGCCAGGTCGGCCTTGAGGTTGCTGAAGGCTGGGGATTCGATGGATGGGCGGGGTGCGGTCATGCCCGATCACCCCTTTCTCCGGTGGTAGACCCTGGGCCACCTCTGCGAGGGGCCTTAGCGTGGCTTACAGAGCCTCGATTTTTGCGTGAGGGACAAGCTTCATTTTGTATAGTGGGTGTGCCCCCTTGTTCCGGTGGAGAGGCCGGCACCATACCCAGCAGCTCGACCAGGTCGAGGAGGGCCTCGAGGGGTGACTCGCCAGTGCCCCAGATTTCGGCGTACTGGGGGGCCTTGGAGGTGGAGGCACAGACCCAGATGATGGCCCCCTGGTAGCGCTTGCGTATCAGCGCCAGGAATTTCACACCCGGTTGCTGGGTGGCGTGATGTACCTGCTCAAGCAGCTTTCTGAACTGTTCATCTTGTTGGGCGTAAGGGGAGGTGGGGCTAGGCACGGTACACCTCCCGGCTTTTCTCTCGGGTGAACTCGAGGTACTCGGTAACAAAGAACAGCTCGTGCACCTGCAAGCGAGAGCGGTATAGGGCTAGCTGGGCCAGCCAGATTTGGTAGGCGAGCTGGGCCCTATCCATACCGCACTCCCTTCCAGGGGCGGAACATGGCCCGCACCCAACGGGCTGTTTCGGTAAACAATGCAGCCCGAGCCGCCACCAGCTCACGCCGGGCCTGGGCAAACATAGCCAGGCGGGCCTCGAGCATTGCCATGTCGTTGGTCAGCAGCGCCTCATCCACAGCCGCCTTGCACGCAGATGCGCGAGCAAGGGCCTCGAAATAGTTCCTGGTTGTAGGGGGGTCTACAGGTTGGGGTCTTGCAGGGCTTGTGAGATTATCGTCTTGGCGATTTTTGGGCATCTGGACAGCTTCCTTCCTAGGAACTGTCCGGGGGTTTGCGTTAGCTTACCCCCGCAGGCCTGCATAGCCTTGACGCATAGCGTATATGGGTGTATGCTGATACTATCAGCCCCGGTAATCGGGGGTTTTTTATTTAACATGGCCTACGAGCGTTTAGACAAAGTGCTGGGGCACCTGGGCGTGGGCAGCCGCAAAGAGATACACCGGCTGGCTCGAGCAGGCCTGATTACCATCAACGGCAAGATCGTCGCCGATGCAGGCTTTAAGTTTGACCCCAGCCAGGCCCACATCGAGGTGGCTGGGGAGCCGCTGGTATATCAAAAATTCTTCTACCTTCTGCTCAACAAACCCGCCGGCTACATCACCTCCACCAAAGACCCCAGCGGCACCCCCATCACGGCCCTCCTGCCCGAAGAATTCTGGCGCAACGACTGGATGCCCGTGGGTCGCCTGGACAAAGATACCGAGGGCCTTTTGCTGCTCACCACCGACGGTGAGCTATTGCACCGGCTCACCCATCCGCGCTGGAAGGTAACCAAGCGCTATTACGTGGAGTTAGCCAGCCCCGCAACCCCCGAGGATGTCGCGGTCTTTGCAGCGGGTACGCTCGAGCTCGAGGGCGAACCACTTCAGCCAGCAGAGCTGTACCTGGGCCCCGACCCTCGTAAGGTCGAGCTCGTCCTCCGCGAGGGCCGGTTTCACCAGGTCAAACGAATGTTCGCCGCTCGCGGCAACCAGGTAACCTACCTCAAACGCCTGGCCTTTGGGCCTCTCCAACTTCCGCCCAACCTGCCCCCTGGGGCCAGCCGCCAACTTACCCCAGATGAGATCAAAGCCCTCTACGAGGTGGTTGGCTTGCCCGGCTGAAAATAAAATAGGCGGGATATCTCCCGCGCTAAAGATAATTATAGCAGACTATTCAAAAATGAAAAGTGGTATGCAAAAAAGCCCCAGCCCAGGCCCCAAACCCCTAAGCTATAAATTGTAAAGTGAAGCATGGTTGGTTGAGGCCCATCCGGTAGAGTGAGCCCCTGTATGGAAGCAGTAGGCCAGCGCATCCTCTCGGTCAAAGACGCGGTGCTTACCCGTCGTAGCATCCGCAAGTTCAAACCCCAGCCCATTCCCCAAGAAGTGCTCGAGGAAATCCTGTCACTGGCGCTCAAAGCGCCCAGCTCCAACAACCTCCAGCCCTGGCGGGTGGTGGTGGTGCAGAATCCCGAACTCAAAGAGCGTCTGCGCGAAGCCGCCAACAACCAGGCCCAGGTCAGCTCGGCCCCTGCCGTGCTGGTGGTATACAGCGATATGAAGGACACCCTCGAGCACGTAGAAGAAATCTTTCATCCGGGCTTTTCCGAGGAGCAAAAACAACTTCGGGCCGCCAATCTGCGCAAAGCCTGGGAAAGCAAAAGCGACGAGGAGCGCGAAAACTGGGGTAAGGCCCAGGGCTTTATTCTGCTGGCTTTCCTGATGTTGATTGCTCGCTCGTATGGCTATGACACCGTACCGATGGGTGGGTTCAATGCCAGCAAGGTAAAAGAAATTCTGAACTTACCCCCACATGTTGCCATCACCGCGCTGCTACCGATTGGCATCGCCGATGAAGCCGGTTTTGAGCACCACCGCCACAACCTACAGCGGGTGGTGCGCTGGCAGTAGCCAGCGCGCATGACATTGGTGCGTGTGTTTTTATCAGCCAAGCTGGCGCCTTTTTGCCGGCCTGGCTGCATCCATCGGGCTGTAGGATAAAGGTATGTACGAGTTTCTACTCTCTTTCCACAACATCGCCCGCTGGCTGGTGCTGCTCGCCGCTGTGTACCTGATCTATCGGAGCATCATGGGGCTCAAAAACCACACCTATACTGCCGCCGATCGCCGCGCCGGCCAGGTGTATACCGGTCTGATGGATCTTCAACTGCTTCTGGGTATTCTGTTGATGCTGCTGAGTCCCTTTGTTCAAAGCGCGCTGAACAACCCTGGCGCGGCCATGCAAAACAGCCAAACCCGCTTTTTTATCGCCGAACACTGGGTGCTGATGCTCGCCGCCGTGATACTGGCGCATCTGGGCAACGTCCGCGTCAAAAAAGCCGCCGACGCCCTGCTCAAGCACCGCCAAGCCCTGATCTGGTACGGGCTGAGCGTAGCCCTGGTGTTGCTGGCCGTCCCCTGGTGGCGGCCTCTACTGCGCCTCGGGTGAACTTTTACTGATAGAAAAACCAAAGGCTGCTCAATCGATCCACTCATACCGTTTCCGCTTGAATCATTCGCCGCCACACGCAGTCAGGGGTGAAGGATTCAAGCTAACCGAAGGGAGTAGAAAAGCACTTCGGCAGTATCTTTCAGGCTTGCTGAAGTAAACGATACTGCCGAAGTGCGCGTCGATATAGAAATCAATAGAGGAGGCCTTAGCCTCCTCTATTGGAAGGGACTGCCAGTTTATTTCTTGACGGTTTCCTTCAGGGCTTTGCCAGGTTTGAAGGCAGGGTACTTAGAAGCAGGAATCTTGATTTTTTGGGTGGTGCCAGGCTTCACGCCGGTGCGGGCTTTACGGCTGCGCACCTCGAAGGTACCGAAGCCGGTCAACTGCACTTTATTACCGGCCTTGAGGGCTTCTTCGACCTTGCTCAGGAAAGCGTCTACAGCGGCCTTGGCATCCTTCTTCTTCAAACCGGCGGTAGCGGCTACCTGGTCAATCAGATCGGCTTTGGTCTTGGTTTTCTTTGCTGCGGCTCGTGCCATATTGTTACCTCCTATGTTTTCCCTTCAGCACGGAGTGTATCACAGCTAATCTACAAATTGCAAGCACCAGAGCAGTGTTCGAGGCAATTTCGTTTCAGACAGAATGCCTAAACCGTGGGTTTTCTGTGGTACTCGGGGGGCAAAAGTGCGGTCACAGCGGCCTCGAGCCGATGAGTGACCTCCTCCAAAGTCTGGTGATCGGGCTTGCCAGGAGGTAGCACGAGGGGATCCCCGAAGACCACCCGAACCCCGCGGCGCAGGCGCGGCCCTTTGCCCACCGGCCAGGCTTTATCGCTGCCGATGATGGCGGCTGGAACAATCACCGCGCCCGTGCGCAGGGCAATGGCCGCCGCGCCGGTCTTGAAGGGCTCGATAAAACCGGTACGGCTGCGGCGCCCCTCGGGGAAGATGCCAAAGGCCATGCCGTTTTTGAGCACGCGGATAGCGGCTTTAATCGCCCCCAAGTCCCCCGAACCCCTCGAGACCGGAATCACGTACAGGCGCGGCAAAAGCCAGCGCAGGATGGGATAGTTGAACACATCGTCGCGCGACATGTAGCTCACCACCCGAGGGCAGGCCACCCCCATTACCACCGGATCGAGAAAGGACATGTGATTGGAGGCCAGTATCACCGGGCCTTCCTTGGGAATTTTCTCGGCCCCTTCCACCTTCAGGCCAAACAAGACCTGAAGCAAGAAGCGCGCAATCACCTTACAGACCTTGTACACGCCCAAGCCGTACTCGTACATGGCCCAACCATCATAAGCACAAAGCCCGGTTTGAGCACCGCGCAAACACGAGAGAAGGGAGTTCAGTCCAGCTTTACCACCACCCGCCCCCGCACCCGACCCTGCAGGATGGCCTGGGCCAGCACCGGTACTTCCTCCAGGCTTACGGTTTGCAGGGTGGCTTCCAGCAAGGGCTTGGGCAGTTCGCGGGCCAGGCGCTGCCAGGCCAGGAGGCGCTTCTCTTTGGGGCACATCACCGAGTCAATGCCCAGCAGGTTAACCCCGCGCAGAATAAAGGGGAAGACGGTGGTCTCGAGCTTCGCCCCACCGGCGTTGCCGCAGGCCGCCACGCTGCCGCCGTAGGCCATGCGCGGCAGCACCCCGGCCAGCACCGCCCCGCCCACGGTGTCCACCGCCCCGCCAAAGCGTTCGGACTCGAGGGGTTTGCCAGGCGCGCTGAGCACCGCGCGATCCAGAATCTCGCTGGCGCCCAACGACTTCAGATAGGTTTCTTCGCTCAGGCGGCCCGTGGAGGCCACCACCCGGTAACCCCGCTGGGCCAGCAACGCCACGGCCAGGCTGCCCACCCCCCCGGCTGCACCGGTGACCAACACTTCTCTGGCGGGGTCTATGGAATGGGCCTCGAGGGCCATCACCGCCAGCATGGCGGTAAAACCCGCGGTGCCAATGCCCATGGCCTGCTTTAGGGTGAGCCCTTCGGGCAGGGGCACCAGCCACTCCCCGCGCACTCGAGCCAGCTCCGAGAGCCCGCCCCAGTGCCGCTCCCCCACCCCCCAGCCGGTCAGGATCACCGGGTCGCCGGGTTTGTACTCCGGCGAGGCCGACTCCAGCACCGTGCCGGCCAGGTCAATGCCCGGAACCATGGGGAAATTGCGGATCACCTTGCCCGCGCCGGTAATGGCCAGGCCGTCCTTGTAATTGAGGCTGCTGTAGGCCACCCGCACCAGCACCTCACCCGGCGGCAGCTCGTCCAGGCGGGCCTGCCGGATCTGGGCGGTGTAGGGGTCGCCCGATTCCACCACCAGTGCCTTGAAGGTTTGCATGGCCCTAGATTACCCGATGGGCGCTGGGCAAGCACAATCCGTCTCCGCTGGCAGTGTTAGGCTGTTGGCATGCCTTCTCCACTGGTCAGCGCCCAATGGCTGCACGAACACCTAGGCGACGAGCGGCTCCGGATTGTGGACTGTCGTTTTTCCCTGCAAGACCCCTCAGCCGGTCGGCAGGCCTACACAGCCGGGCACCTCCCTGGCGCTCTGTTTCTCGACCTGGAGCAAGACCTCTCGGCGCCGGTGCGGCCCGACCGCCGGGGGGGCCGCCATCCCCTGCCCACCCCGGAGGCCCTGGCCCAGACCCTGGGCAGGGCCGGCATCGGCAACGAGCATTTTGTGGTGGCCTACGACGACCCCCCCGTGGGCGGCATGTATGCCCCGCGCCTGTGGTGGCTCCTGCGCTGGCTGGGCCACGGGCAGGTGGCCGTGCTGGACGGCGGCATCGGGGCCTGGCGAGCAGCGGGTTACGAGGTTTCTACCGCGGCGGTTGAGTATGCCCCCACCACCTTCAAGCCCCACCCCCAGCCCGAGATGGTGGTGGACGCCAATTTTGTAGCCCATCGCCCGGCAGGTACGGTGCTGATAGATTCCAGGGCCCCCGAGCGCTACCGGGGCGAGGTGGAGCCCATAGACCCGGTGGCCGGCCACATTCCGGGGGCCATCAACCGCAACTGGCTGGACAGCCTGGAGGCCTCGGGCAGGTTCAAACCCGCCGAAGAACAGCGAAAACGTTTCGAGGGTCTCGAGGGCGAGATTATCGTCTACTGCGGCTCGGGTGTCTCGGCCACGGCCAATGTGCTGGCGCTGGAGCTAGCGGGCAAACAGGCCCGGCTCTACGCCGGTTCCTGGAGCGACTGGGTCTCCGACCCCAGCCGTCCGGTAGCCAGGGGCCCAGAATAAACCCCCGGCCCAGGGTAAACTGGCCTTCAGGATATGCAGGTTATCTCGCACCGGTTCAAAACCTACCTCGAGCTCGTCCGCTTCGAGCACACCCTCTTCGCCCTCCCCTTTGCCTACGGCGGCATGCTGCTGGCCGCCCGGGGCTGGCCGGGCTGGGAGGTGTTCGCCTGGGTTACGGTGGCCATGGTGGGGGCCCGCACCGGGGCCATGGCCCTCAACCGCCTGATTGACCGGGCCATTGACGCCGCCAACCCCCGCACCGCCGGACGCCACCTCCCCCGGGGGCTGGTCAAACCCGCCGAGGTGCTGGCCCTGGCGGTGGTGGGCCTGCTGCTACTGGCCCTGGCCGCCTTCAACCTCAACCCCCTCACCGCCCAGCTGCTGCCGGTGGCGGTGTTTTTTCTGGTGGGCTACAGCTACACCAAGCGCTTCACCTGGCTGTGCCACTTCTGGCTGGGCCTGACCATCGGGGCCGCCGCCGCCGGGGGCTGGATTGCCGTTACCGGGGCTTTTGAACCCGCTTTGTTCGCCCTCTGGGCCGGTACGGCCTTCTGGCTGGCCGGTTTCGACATCCTCTACGCCACCCAGGACTACCAGTTCGACCGCGAGAACGGCATCCACAGCGTGCCGGCCCGCTTCGGCCTCCCTGCTGCCCTGCGCATCGCCCAGGCCTGCCACGCCCTCACCTTCGGTTTTTTTCTGCTAACCGGCCTGCTCTGCGGCGCGGGCTGGCCCTACTTTGTGGGGGTGCTGGCGGTGGGCGGGGTGCTGTGGTACGAGCATCAGCTGGTGAGGCCCAATGACCTGAGCAAGGTAGACCAGGCCTTCTTCCAGGCTAATGTGGTGGTGAGCCTGGGGATGCTGGCGGTAATTCTGCTGGACACCTGGTTCTAATACCGTTTTTGCTTGAATCCTTCACCGCCCTGCGTAGGCAGAGGTGAAGGATTCAAGCCGACCGAAGGGAGTAGAAAAGCCTTTCGGTAGTATCGTTTAGGCTTGCCACATTGAACGATACTACCGAAATGCGTATAAGCCCTCCAGCCTCAGGAAGCCCCCAAGAGTGAGCGCATCTGCCGGTAGATAAAGCGGGCGGCCCGCTCGGGGGACAGGCGGTAGAGGAAGTCCATCAGCCGGGCATCCGAGCCCACCAGCACCCGGAAGCGGTTCTGTTCCATGCCCTCCACGATAATCTGGGCAGCCCGCTCGGGCTCGAGGGGCCTGGCTGCCGGCTGGCGGCCCTCGGCGGCCCGGATCGCCACCCCCGAGTTGACGGTGATGTTGGTGGACACCGCCCCCGGAAAAACCACCGTCACCCGCACCGGGGTGTCGAGCAGCTCGGCGAACAGGCCCTCGCTCAGCAGCTTGACCGCTGCCTTGGAGGCCCCGTACACGCTCTGCCCCGGCACCGGCAGGAAGCCACCCATGCTCGAGATGTTCACAATATGCGCCTCGGGGCGCTGCAAAAGGTGCGGCAAAAAGGCCTTGGTCATGTACAGGGTGCCGTAAAAGTTGACGTTCATGACCCGCTCGATGGCACCGTAATCCAGGTCGTTGACCCGCACAAAGGGCTGGATAATGCCGGCGTTGTTGATCAGGCCGTCCACCGCCCCATGCCGGGCCATCACCTCGGCAGGCAGGGCCTCCACCGCCTCGCGCTGGGTGATGTTGAGCACGTGGGTTGAGAGCCGCTCGGCGGCCTGGGCCAGTTGGGCGGTTTCTTGCAGGCTGGCCGCGTTGAGATCCACCGCCGCCACCCGGGCCCCTTTGCTAAGCAGCCGCAAGACCAGCGCCCGCCCCATGCCGCTGCCACCGCCCGTGACCACCACCACTTTGCCTTGAACTTTCATGCCACCTCCTTTGTGGGTCTCGAATTTTTACGGCCCAAGCCCACCCTTCGTCTAATCGAAGCGCAGGGCCTCGCGCATCATATGGGCCACCGCATACGCATCGTACAGGTCGGAGTAACCCATCAGCGAGAGGCGAAAGACCCTGCCCTTGAGCTGGCCCTGCCCGCCGATAATGGTCGCACCCCGCGCGGCGAAGGCCTCTTTGACCTGGGCGTAGCTCACCCCCTCGGGCAGGTAAAAGCAGGTGGTGGCGGGGCTTTTTACCTCGGGCACGGGTTTTAGCCCAAGCTCCTGGCCGGTGGCGTAGAGGATCTCGTTCTGCTGCTGTTTGAGGGCGATGTGCTCGGGCAGCCGGGGCAGCAGTTCCGCCAGCACCGCGGCGGTGGCAGCCACCAGGTTGATGGCCGGCGTCCAGGCCGACTCGCCCGTGCTCTGCACCTTGAGCTCGGAGGCCAGGTTCAGGTAGAAGCCTCGAGGCTTGAGGTGCTCGATCGCACGGGGCGAGAGGGCCGCATAGCCCAGCCCTGGGGGGCACATGATGCCTTTTTGCGAGCCACAGGCGGCAGCGTCCAGGCCCCAGCCCTCCAGCTCGAACTCGCTTACAAACAGGCTGGTGATAGCGTCCACCACCACCAGCCCCTCGGGGAAGCGGGCCTTGAAGGCCTGGGCCAGGGTGCGCACGTCGTTGAGGGCCCCGGTCGAGGACTCGGAGTGGGTCAGGAGCAGGCCGTCGAAGGGGCCCTGGGCGCTTTCCAGGTGCTCCGGGCGCACCACCCGGCCCCACTCGAGCTCCAGGCGCACTACCTCTAGCCCGGCCTGCTGGGCAATTTTGGCCCAGCGCTCGGAGAAGTTGCCGTGCACCGGCACCAGCACCCGCGCCCCCGGTGCAAAGAGGTTCTGCACCAGGGCGTCCATGGCGGCGGTGCCGGAGCCGGTGAGCAGCAAGACCTGGCCCTGGGTTTTGAAGGCGGCCTCGAGGCCGGTCTTGGCCTGGAGGAAAACCTGTCGGGCCGCGTCGCTGCGGTGGTGAAGCTGTGGGCGGGCGAGGGCCTCGAGGGCCCTGGGGTGGAGTTCCACCGGGCCGGGGGTGAGCAGGCGGGGGCGGTACATGCCAGGTATTTTATCGCTGGGCATACGCTACAGCTCGGCCAAATCCACCCGCTCCAGCACATCCAGCCCGCGCAGGGCCGAGAGCACCGCCTCGCCGGGCCGTTCGTCAATAGCCAGCACAAACAGGGCTTTGCCGCCGGGGTTGTCGCGACCGAGCTGCATACCCGCGATGTTGATGTTGTTCTCGCCCAGCAGGGTGCCCACCTTGCCCACCACCCCAGGCCGGTCGCGGTTGATGCAGACCAGCATAAAGCCCCTGGGCACCGCCTCCACCGTGTGGTCGTCAATGCCCACGATGCGGGGCTTGCCGCCCAGCACCGCGCCCCGCACCTTGCGGGTCTCTTTGTCGGTCTCGAGGCGCACCTCCAGCACCTGGCGGTAATCGAGCGGCTCCTGCACCTGCCGGGTCACCAGCGCAATGCCCCGGTCGCGCAGCAGCGGCCGGGCCGAGACCAGGTTGATAGCCCCAGCCTCCAGCACCTGCTCCAGCAGGCCCTTGGCCACCGCCGAGGCGATGGGATCGGGGTTTTTCTCGAAATCGCCGTAGTACGAGACCTCCACCGCCTGGGGACGGCCCTGGGTGATCTGGGCCAGCAGCTTGCCCAGAGCCTCACCCAGCGGCAACCAGGCCGAGAAGAGTTGCAGGCCCTCGGCGTCGAAGCCGGTGTTGAGGGCATGGGCCAGGTTGCCCTGCAGGGTCTCGATGACCCGCTCGAGCACCGCCTCCCCCACCCGCTCCTGGGCCTCTATGGTGTTGGCCCCCAGGTGGGCGGTGTGCACCACCTTGGGGTGGTGTACCAGGGGGTGTTCGGCGTTGGGGGGCTCCTCCACAAACACGTCCAGCCCGGCCCCCCACAGGTGTCCGTCGTTCAAAACCTCCACCAGGGCCTTTTCATCCACAATGCCGCCCCGCGCGGCATTCACCACCACCGCCCCTTTGGGCAGCAGGTAGAGCTCGCGGCGGCCAATCAGGCCGCGGGTCTCCTCGGTGAGGGGGGTGTGCACGGTCAGGAAGTGGCACTGGCGCAGCATATCGGCCAGGTCGTCGAAAAGCTCGACCCCCAGGGTCTGGGCGCGGCTGCGCGGGATGTAGGGGTCGTAGGCCAGCACCCGCATATCGAAGCCCTTGGCGAACTTGGCCACCTGCCCCCCAATGCGCCCCAGGCCCACGATGCCCAGGGTCTTGTGGTTGAGCTCGAGGCCCAGGTACTTGCGATCCCACTGGCCCTGCCGGATTTTCTGATCGGACTCCACCAGGCCCCGCGCCGTAGCCAGCAACAGAGCCCAGGCCAGCTCGGCGGCGGAGCGGGTGTTGGCCTCGGGCACATTCACCACCAGGATGCCCCGGCGGGAGGCGGCTTCCAGGTCTACATTGTCCACCCCCACCCCACCCCGGCCCACCACCTTCAGGTTGACCCCGGCCTCCAGCACCCTGGCGTCCACCTGGGTGCGGCTGCGGGTAATCAGGGCATCGTAGGCGCCAATCACCTGAAGCAGCTCCTCCCGCGCCATGCCGGGCTTGTAGTCCAGGCGTACCTGGGGGTGCTTAACCTCCCCCAGCCGCATCTCGTCGGTCACTAGCACTTTCCACATAGCTCTGGCCCTCGGTTGTTTTTGGGATGGGTTGGGGACGCTTGCCCCCAAGCAGCACGCCTCAAACCTTATCATTTTGTGTGGTTTGGCACAATATAAAAGCCCAGCAATGGCTCAAAGCCTTGCTTTTGCAAGGATAAAAGCCTGTGCTAGACTTACACCACGAAGAAGTGCTGCTTTTCACCTCGCCCACTCCCCAACCAGACCCGCAAGGGCGCTGGTGGCCCGGATGGGCGCACGATCAGAAACAGGAGCCAAGATGAAAATAGCCATCGTAACCGACTCGACCTCCGACCTACAGAGCCGCGCCGCCGAGATGGGCGTCGAAATAGTGCCTCTATACGTCAACTTCAAGGGCAAAATCCACAAGGACTGGGTTGAGATTACCCCCAGCGATATCTTCGAAGGGGTTAAGGCCGGGGCCGGAATGCCCAGCACCAGCCAGCCCTCCCCCACCGACTTCAAGCTGGCCTACGAGCGGGCCTTGCAGAAAGCCGATCACGTGCTCTCGATTCACATCTCCTCCAAACTTTCCGGCACCGTGCAGTCGGCCCAGCTCGCCAGCCAGGAGTTTCCGGGCAAGGTGACCATCTTCGATACCCAGGCCGCCAGCATGGGCATTGGGATGATGGTCGAGCGGGCCAAGGAGCTGCTCGACCAGGGGGCCGACCTGGGGCAGGTCTTGGTGGAGCTCGAGCGCATCCGCGCCGACCACACGGTGCGCTTTACCCTGGCTACCCTGGACTACCTCAAGAAAAACGGGCGCATCGGCGGGGCCCAGGCCCTGCTGGGCAGCCTATTGGGCATCAAGCCGATCCTGACTCTGAAAGATGGGCGGGTAGAGGCCGCAGGCCGGGCCCGGGGTGAGAAGAAAGCCCTGGCCGAGATGGTCGAAGCCCTCAAAAGCTGGGCTGCAGGCCGCCAGAAAATCCGCATCTACTACCTCTACAACGCCGAAGAAAGCGACCTGGCCGCCTTCAAGGCCGCCGTGCAGGCCGCCGGGCTGCCCCTGGAGGAACGCCTCACTACCAGCATCGGCGGGGTGATCTCGACCCATACCGGGCCGGGGGTGTACGGGTTCTATGCCTACAGCCTCTAGGCCAGCCCCGCTTTGCGGCCAATCTGGCTGGGGGAGGACTTCTGGTATGCTGGATTAAATCCGCCAGCCAGGAGGTAACCATGGAACGCACCGCCTTCGTGGCCGACTCGACCCTGGGCCTTTCACCGCAAGAAGCCCTCGAGCGAGGCATCTACCTGGTTCCCCAGCAGGTCATCCTCGAGGGCCAGAGCTACCGCGACTACCTCGAGATGACCCCCGACCAGGTAATCCAGGCCCAGCTCGCGGGCAAGAAGGTAAGCACCAGCCAGGTTTCGGCAGCCGATCTGGAAGCTTTGTATAAAGCTTTGCTCGAGAAATTCGACCGCATCGTCTCGGTGCACGTCTCCAGCAAGCTCTCGGGCACCTATTCGACCGCCCGCAAGGTGGCCGAACAATTTGGCAACCGCGTCAAGGTGATTGACGGCCTGACCCTGAACGGCGGGCTTTCTTTTGTGATCGAGGAAGTGCGGCGCAAGCTGGCCGCGGGGGTGCCCTGGGATCGGCTGGAAGAGGCCATCGCGCCGCTGGTGCAGCGCATACGCGGCTTCGTGCTGCCGGCCACGCTGGAGTACCTGCACCGGGGCGGGCGCATCGGCGGACTGCAGCATTTCATCGGCTCGCTTTTGAAGCTGCTGCCGGTGCTGGAGGTTCGGGACGGGCTGGTGCGGCCCCTTGAGCGGGCCCGGGGCTGGCACAGGGGTTTGCAGCAGCTTGCCGAGGCCTTCCACAAAGCCTTCCCCGAAGGAGCCCGGGTGGTGCTGGCCCACGCCTACAACCCCCAGGGGGCCGAGGAGTTGCGCAGGCTAATCAGCCAGGAAGGCGTGATCGTCGAGGACGTGCGCGCGTGCGGCCCGGCGGTGGCGGCTCATACCGGCCCCGGCACGGTGGCGTTGTTTGCAGCCCCCCGCTAAGCCCTAGCACGCAGTTTATTGCAAGGGTAAAGCCCCTCGCCTTTTCCCTGCCCCCTTGTTATTGTTGAGCCGTGCGTGCGGTGGTTCAGCGGGTTTCCCAGGCCAGTGTAGAGGTAGACGGCCATATCGTCGGGCAGATTGGGCGGGGGCTGTTGGTGCTGCTGGGGGTCGGTCAGCACGACACCCTCGAGGATGCCGCCTACCTGGCCCGCAAAATTGCTGGTTTGCGAGTCTTTGCCGATGCCGAAGGCAAGATGAACCTGGCGCTGGCCGATGTGGGGGGCGGGGTGCTGGTGGTCTCGCAGTTCACCCTCTATGGCGATACCCGCAGGGGCAACCGGCCCAGCTTTGTAGAAGCAGCACCGCCAGCGGTGGGCCGGCGCCTGTACGAGCAGTTTTGCGATTTACTAGCTGGGCAGGGCTTGCCGGTTGAAACCGGGGTCTTCCAGGCCCATATGCAGGTGCACCTGATCAACGACGGCCCGGTCACCCTGTGGCTCGACTCTGCCGAGCGGCTTTCACCCCGGCGGACTTGACCAACGATTGACAGTGCCGGGCGGGCTGGGATATAGTTCGTTCGCTAAACTTACTAAGTAACCCAGTTTGTTGAAAACGTGCCATGGCCCGCACCACCCCCCTTGACCAGCAAGCCATCAAGCGGCTCAACCGCCGCCTGATCCTGGAGGCCCTGCGCCGCCATGGCCCACAAAGCCGGGCCGCGCTGGCCCGGGCGGTGGGTCTTACCAAGAGCACGGTCTCCACGCTGGTGCAGGAGATGCTGGAGGAGGGCTTGCTGGACGAAGGCAGCCGCCACAAGCCGGGCCTGGGCCGCCCAGGCACCGCGCTCGAGTTCTCTCCCCGGCACACCCTGGCCCTGGGGGTCGAGCTGGGCGTGGAAAACACGCAGCTTGTGCTGCTCGACCTGAACAACACCATCCACGACAAATGGGACTGGGTTGAAAGCCCCCACACCCCGCTGGCCGAGCGGCTAACCAAGCTGGCCGAACAGGTGCAAAGCCGGCTTTCCGACCCCACCCGGCTGCTGGGGATCGGGCTGGCCGTCCCAGGGGTGGTTAACGGTCGCAGACTGCTTTATGCACCAGGCCCCGGCTGGCACAACGAGCAGCCCGCAGAGATGCTCGAGGCCCTGCTCAAAGTACCCACCCTGGTAGACAACGATGCCAACGCCGCCGCCCTGGGCGAAACCTTCTGGGGCGAGCAGCAAAGCCCCCTGGTCTACGTGCTCATGACCACCGGCCTGGGCACCGGCCTGGTGGTGGACGGCCAGGTCTACCGGGGCCGGCTGGGGGCCGCCGGTGAGCTGGGCCACTGGCTCACCGGCCAGCCCCACAGCCGCAGCCGGGCTGGGGACGTGGAGGGAACCCTATCGCTGCGGGCCATGGTGGAGCGCTACCAGGCCGCCAGCAACCGCAAAGAAGGCTTCTGGGGTATCCTGCAGCGGGCCGAGCACCAAGACCCCTACGCCCTGCAGGCCCTGCAAAACCTGGCCTACGAACTGGGGCGCTTTGTGGTCAACCTGTGCGTCGCCTTCGACCCAGCGGTGGTGGTGCTGGGCGGGGCCGGGGCCGAGGCCTGGAAGTGGCTCGAGGCCCCCCTGCGCCAGACCATTCACAACCTGGCTTTTATCCCCGAACACGCCGAAATACCCGTAAAGCCCAGCGCGTTCGGACATCTGGCTCCGGCTATGGGCGCTGCGGCCCTGGTGCTGCAGCGCTTTTTAGCAAATGGTGGAACCGGGGAGTGGAGCCCGCCAATCTCCCCCCTGGGAACCCGGTCAACCATTGGCGTATAGCACCTGATAGGAGGACATACATGAAGAAGCTGTTCCTAACCCTGGCAGCCCTGGCCCTCGGCACCGCGGGGCTGGCCCAATCGGGAAAGCTGGAGATCTTTTCCTGGTGGGCCGGCGACGAAGGCCCCGCCCTGCAAGCCCTGATTGACCTGTACAAGAAGCGCTACCCCAACGTAGAGGTCATCAACGCCACCGTCACCGGCGGCTCCGGCGTGAATGCCCGGGCCGTGCTCAAGACCCGTATGCTGGGCGGCGACCCCCCCGATAGCTTCCAGGTGCATGCCGGGCAGGAGCTGATCGGCACCTGGGTGGTGGCCGACCGCATGGAAGACCTGACCCCCCTGTTCAACCAGGAGGGCTGGATGACCAAGTTCCCCAAGGGGCTCATTGACCTGCTCTCCTACAAGGGCAAGATCTACAGCGTGCCGGTCAACATCCACCGCTCCAACGTGATGTGGTACGTTCCGGCCAAGCTGCGCGAATGGGGGGTGCAGCCGCCCAAAACCTGGGCCGAGTTCCTGACCGTCTGCCAGACCCTGAAGAGCAAGGGCCTCGAGGCCCCCCTGGCCCTGGGCGAGAACTGGACGCAACAACACCTGTGGGAGTCGGTGGCCCTGGGCGTGCTGGGCGCCACCGACTACGCCAACCTCTGGACCGGTAAGCTGCGCTTCAACGACCCCAAAGCAGTGGCGGTGTGGAACACCTTTGGCCGGGTGCTGGACTGCGCCAACAAGGACGCCTCGGGCCTGAGCTGGCAGCAAGCCATAGACCGGGTGCTCGAGGGCCGGGCCGCCTTCAACATCATGGGCGACTGGGCCGCCGGCTACATGACCACCACCAAGGGCCTCAAACCCGGTGAAGGTTTCGGCTGGGCCCCCGCCCCCGGCACCGCTGGCGTGTTTATGATGCTCTCCGACTCCTTCGGCCTGCCCAAAGGCGTAAAGAACCGCACCAACGTGCTCAACTGGCTGCGGCTTTTGGGCTCTAAAGAAGGCCAGGACACCTTCAACCCGCTCAAGGGCTCCATTGCCGCCCGCACCGACTCCGACCCCAGCAAATACAACGCCTACCTGCAGTCGGCCATGCGCGACTGGAAGTCCAACCGCATCGTAGGCTCGCTGGTGCACGGCGCGGTGGCCCCCGAGTCCTTCATGAGCCAGTTTGGCACCGTAATGGAAATCTACCTCTCGAGCCGCAACGCCCAGGCCGCGGCCAACGCCGCCCAGGCCATCGCCACCCAGGTGCGTCTGGGTCAGTAAGCTTCACCGGGGCAGGCCCTTTGGGCCTGCCCCTCTTTTCCTTTTCTGTTTGTATAATCCCCAGACAAGCGGCCCAGCGGGCCCCCTTTTTAGGCAAACAAATTAAGATTGCGGACTTTACTTCAACCGCAGTACCCGCCCCAGAGGTGAAGATGCGCTGGTTCAACAACAAAGATACCCTGTACGGCTTCCTGGTCATCCTGCCCTCGCTGCTGCTGCTGGGCATTTTCGTGTACGGTTTTATTTTTCAAACCTTCTATACCTCCCTCACCGACTGGGGCAAAGACCCAGCCCAGGCCCTCTCGGCCAACCCGCAGATTCGCTTCATCGGCTTTGAAAACTACCGCGAACTCTTTACGGGTCTGGTGGATTCCCGCTTCCGCCAGGACTTGGTCAACACCTTTTTCTTCACGGTGTTTTTTATCCTGGGCTGCCTGAGCGTGGGCCTGGGGCTGGCCATCGTGCTCGACCGAAGCCCCCGGGGCGAGGGGTTTTTCCGCACCATTTTTTTGTTTCCCATGTCGCTCTCGTTCATCGTAACCGGCACCATCTGGCGCTGGATGCTACAGCCCGAAGGCGGCGTTAACCAGCTCCCCACCCTGGTGGGGCTGCCCAAGGGCGAGTTTGCCTGGCTGACCAGCCGCGAGCAAATCTGGCAGGTGAGCTGGAACGACCTGCCCTTCATCACCGCCCTGGTGGTGAGCGCCGTGCTGATTTTTATCGCCATTACAGCCTTTAGAGGGGGTGAGCGGCGGCGGGGTTACATCGCCTCCGGCTCGGCAGCCCTGCTGCTCTTGTGGGCCTTCACCCTGGGCCGTAGCCTGCAACCCCTCCCCTACGACGAACCCCACGGCTTCAACCTGGCCTTTATCGGCATCATTCTGGCCGCGGTCTGGCAGATGTCGGGCTACACCATGGCCCTCTACCTGGCCGGGCTGCGCGGCATCCCCGAGGAGCTGCGCGAGGCCGCGCGGGTGGACGGGGCCTCGGAGTGGCAGCTCTACCAGCGCGTGATCTTCCCGCTGCTGGCCCCCATCACCCTCTCGGCCATGATTATCCTGGGCCATATCTCGCTCAAAATCTTCGACCTGATCTTTGCCATGGCTGGGGCCGACAACGCCCCCACCGACGTGCCAGCCCTGCTCATGTACCTGACCACCTTCCGGGCCAACCAGATAGCTAAAGGCGCGGCCATCGGCATGATTCTGCTATTGCTGGTAGCCGCCGTGATTGTGCCCTACCTGTACAGCCAGCTCAAAAGCGAGGTGCGGCGATGATTGGGCGCATCCTGCAATACACAATTCTCTTTATCGCTACGCTGTTTTTCCTGCTGCCGGTGTATTTGGTCATCGTCACCGCGTTCAAGGAGCCCTCGGCCATCACCCTGAGCAGCACCTGGCAGCTACCGCAGGTCTGGTACTGGGAGAGCTTTGCCCAGGCCTGGACGGCCTTTGCACCCAAGCTACAGAACAGCTTCTTCCTCACCATCACCGCCACCATCCTCTCGGCCCTGCTGGGTTCCTTGAACGGCTACGTGCTGGCCAAATGGAAGTTCCCCGGGGCCAACATCGTCTTCCCGCTGATGCTCTTTGGGATGTTTATTCCCTATCAGGCGGTGCTGATTCCCCTGTTCCAGTTTGTGCGCGAGATTGGGCTGGGCGGCAGCCTGTGGGGCCTGATTCTGGTGCACGTGGTGTACGGCCTGCCCATCACCACCCTGATCTTCCGCAACTACTACGCCGAAATCCCCGACGAGATGATCGAGGCCGGGCGCATCGACGGCGCGGGGTTCTTTGGTATCTACAGCCGCATCGTGTTTCCGCTCTCGGTGCCGGGGTTTGTGGTGGTGATCATCTGGCAGTTTACGCAGATCTGGAACGAGTTTTTGTTCGCCGTAACCCTGGTGAGCAGCCCCGCCAACCAGCCCATCACGGTGGCGCTGGCCCAGCTTGCGGGGGGCGAGGCGGTCAAGTGGAACCTCCCCATGGCTGGCGCCTTGCTAGCAGCGCTACCAACGCTATTGGTGTACATCTTCCTGGGCCGCTACTTCATCCGGGGGCTTTTGGCGGGGTCGGTGAAGGGGTAGGGGTTTGGTATTGCAACGTTTCAACCAAGGTGACAATAAGCCGAGCCGCCAATAGATGGCTGCTTAGGTTGCTCTCCAGCCGATCTCCGAAACAATGCGCTTGATTTGCTGAAAGTACGGCTGGGCTAAAACCAGCCCGCTTTTTCCTGGCTCGAGCCGTACAGCCCATCGGCCAGCGCGGTGATTTCCGAGCCCAGCGCCAGGCGTTCCAGCCATGCAGCCGGGATTCCCTGCACGCCGTAGTAGGCCCCTGCCACCTGCCCGCATACCGCGGCGGTGGTATCGGCATCCTCGCCCAGGTTGGCCGCCGCCAAGACTGCCTCGGCAAAGCTGTCGGTATGCACAAAGCACCACAAGGCTGCCTCGAGGCTCTCGACCACATACCCACTGCCGCGAAGCGCCTCCCTGGGTTTCTCGAGGTAGGCCCCCTGGGCAATAGCCACAATCTTCTCCGCTCCGGTAAAGGTGTTGCTGTCGGCCAGCACCACCTCATCCTTGGGCCTGCCCAAAAGCGCCCGGCAGATGATGCGGGCCAGCAACCGGCAGGCATCGAGGCACTCGGCGGCCCCGTGGGTGGTTCGGGCGCTCTCGGCCGCGTAGTGCTCTGCTGCCTGTAGGTTCGGGAAATAGAACATGGGCACCGGGGCCAGCCGCATGATGCAGCCGTTGCCCGCGGTGCGTGGGTGGCTCGAGCCCGCATAGGGGTCTTTGGTTTGTCGAAACCTGTCCAGGGCGGTACGGATCGTTGTACCGATGCCAAAGCAGCTTCCGGTGCTGCTCAGGTAGCCGGTTTCCTGCCACAGGCAGTACCGGTTCATCTGGTCGAGGGCATCGAACCCGCCGCACTCCTTCAGGCTGGTAGCCAGGCACAGCGCCATTGAGGTATCGTCGGTCCACTGGCCGGGAAGAAGATGATGGGGGCCCCCGCCCACCATATCGGTGAGCGGCTCGAAGCTACCTCGAGGGCAAAACTCCACCGCCGCCCCCACCGCATCGCCAACCGCAAGACCCAGGAGGCAGCCCCGGAAGCGATCCTTTAGGTTCACAATCCAAGCCCTACTTTGGCTGGTTCATAGAAACGATGGTTCCCTGGGCCAGCGCACACAGAATTTCTCTATCATCCGCAACCACAAACACCTGGCACTGGCAAACCGCCTGGCTTTTGCCGGCGTGCACCAGGTTGGCGCGGGCCACCAGGGCCTGACCCTTGGCCGGACGGATGTAGTTGATTTTGTACTCGGAGGTGACCACCGCGGGGCCCAGCGCCGCACCTCCGACAAAGGTGAGGGCGTTGTCGGCCGCGTACGAGATCACCCCACCATGAACAAAGCCGTGTTGCTGCTGTAACTGGTCGGTTATTGGTATGCGTAGCTCAACAGCGTCTGGCCCAAACGATGTGATCTGCGCGTTAAGTAGTAGGCTAAATGGTTGTGAGCGGAGTACAGCCTGGGCGGCTTCGAGTGTGGGTTCCATAGGCTTACAGCAGGTCTTTTGACGCTCTCATTATATGCTGAAGGCCACGGCAGAACAAAACCCCCGGCTTGGTCGCTTGAAGATTATTTGGCATTGACCCAAGAACGCAGCGGGACGATATACTCTGGCTACTCGTTATGGTCGGCTATGTCGTGAATCGTCTGCTTGCCGCCATCCCCACCCTGCTGGGCGTGGCCATCATCACCTTCTTGCTCATGCGGGCCGTGCCGGGCGATGTGGTAACGCAGTTGGTGGGCCTCGAGGCCAACGTCAGCCCCGAGCGCATGGCCGAGCTGCGCCGCCTGTTCGGGCTCGACCTGCCGCTGCACGTGCAGTTTGGGCAGTGGCTGGGGGCCGTGCTCCAGGGCGATCTTGGCAGCAGCCTGCGCACCGGGCGCGAGGTGGCCCAAGACCTAGCCCTGCGCTTTCCGGTCACCCTCCAGCTCACCCTGATGGGCCTTTTCACCGCCCTGCTGATTGCCGTGCCGCTGGGCGTGCTGGCGGCCATCCGACGGGGCGGGTTTGTGGATTATTTCGCCTCGCTCTTTGCCATTCTGGGCCTCTCGGTGCCGGGGTTCTTTCTGGCTTTGCTGCTCATTTTGCTCTTTGCCCTGGCTTTGGGCTGGCTGCCCCCCGCCGGGTTTGTGCCCCTGACCGAAAACCCCCTGGAAAACCTCCGGCACATGCTGCTGCCGGCCCTCTCGTTGGGCCTGATTCTGGCCGGGGCGGTGACCCGGATTCTGCGTAGCTCGATGCTCGAGGTGCTCTCGCGCGACTACATCCGCACCGCGCGGGCCAAAGGGCTGGCCGAGCGGGTGGTGATCTTCCGCCATGCCCTGCGCAACGCCCTGATTCCGGTAGTCACGGTAATTGGCATCCAGTTTGGCTCGTTGCTGGGCGGGGCCGTGATCATCGAGCAGGTCTTCAGCCTGCCCGGGGTGGGGCGCTTTGCCCTCGAGGGCATCAACCTGCGCGACTACCCGGTGGTGCAGGGCACGGTACTGTTTGTAGCCAGCGCAGCGGTGCTGGTCAACCTTTTGGTGGACTTGCTCTACTCGCTCATAGACCCTAGGATTCGGTATGAGTAACCCACTCGGGGCACCCCTCAGAAGCGCTGAAACCGGGCGCTCGAGCCTTTTCTTTTCCCTACCATCATGACCACTGCTTCCCCCAACTCCCATCTGGCCCTGGTCATCCGGGCCCTGCTGCGCAACCGCTCTGCCGTCATTGGCGGCCTCATCACCCTGGTGGTGCTGCTGGGCGCGCTCCTGGCCCCCATCCTAGCCCCCTGGGATCCCCTCAAGTTCGACCCCCCCAACCGCCTCAGCGGCCCCTCCTCCGAGCACTGGCTGGGCACCGACCAGTACGGGCGCGACCTGCTCTCGAGGGTGCTCTATGGCGCGCGCTTTTCCCTCTCGGTGGCGGCGGTCTCGGTGCTGGCGGGGTTGCTGGTGGGCGGCACCCTGGGCCTGCTGGCCGGCTACTTCAGGGGCTGGCTCGATCTGGTCATCTCCCGCCTGGCCGACATCCTGATCGCCTATCCGGCCATCCTGCTGGCCATCGCTTTTCTGGCTTTTTTAGGGGGCGGCTTCATCAACCTGGTGCTGGCCATCTCGGTGGTGTTTGTGGGGCCCTTTATCCGGGTAGCCCGGGCCGCCGTTCTAACCGTGCGCGAGGAACTTTACGTGGAGGCCGGGCGGGCCATGGGCGCTTCGGATGCCCGCATGATCTTTCGTACCATCCTGCCCAACGCCGCCGCCCCGCTCATCGTGGAGGTCACGCTGCGCTTTGCCTATGCGGTGCTGGCCGAGGCGGCTCTGTCGTTCCTGGGCCTGGGCATCCAGCCCCCCTTCCCGGCCCTGGGCTCCATGGTCTCGGAGGGGCGGGCCTTCCTCTCGCTTTCGCCCTGGGGCTCGCTGGTGCCGGGGTGCGCCATCGTGCTGATGGTGCTGGGCTTCAACCTGCTGGGCGATGGCCTGCGCGACGCCCTCGACCCCCGGCTGCAAAAGGCTTAGCTTTGGTTGTATACCGGTATAATCACCGGCAAGGAGGCGCAATGAAAAAACTGTTGGTTCTGCTCGTGCTGGTTCTGGCTACGGTATCACTGGCGCAAAAGGCGGGGGGCATCCTGCGGGCCGGGATGCAGACCGACCCGGTGGGCCTCGACCCCCACACCACCAACGCCACCGCCAGCCGCAACGTGCTGGAAAACATCTACGACACCCTGGTCATGCTCGACAGCAAAGGCCGCATCGTGCCGGGGCTGGCCCAGTCCTGGAGCGTCTCGGCGGACGGCCTGACCTGGACCTTCCGCCTGCGCCCGGGGGTCACCTTCCACAACGGCGACCCCCTCAAGGCCTCCGATGTGGTCTTCTCCATCAACCGCATCAAAGACCCGGCCACCAAGAGCCCCCGCGCCAACGACTTCGCCCTGGTGCGCTCGGTCACAGCCCCCAACAACAACACCGTGGTCATCACCCTCTCCCAGCCCTTCTCCCCCCTGCTGGCCAAGCTGGCCTTCAGCACCAACGCCATCGTTTCAGAGAAGGTAGCTAAGGAACACAACAACGACCTCAACAAGGCCGTAATCGGCACCGGGCCCTTCCGCTTTGTGGAGTACATCCCCCAGACCCGCCTGGTGGTGCGCAAGTGGGATAAGTACTGGCAAAAAGACAACCAGGGCCGCCCCCTGCCCTACCTGGACGGCATCACCTACACCTTCTACCCCGACCCCGCCGCCCGTTCCACCGCCCTCCGGGCCGGGGCCGTGGACTGGATTGAGTACGTTACCGCCGCCGATGTGCGGCCGCTCAAAGCCGACCGCAACCTGGTGGTGGTGGGCGGGCCCTCGGCCAACTTCCGGGCGCTGTACTTCAACACCACCCGTGAGCCCTACAACAACCCCAAGGTGCGCCAGG
This sequence comes from Meiothermus ruber DSM 1279, assembly GCF_000024425.1. Taxonomy (NCBI): domain Bacteria; kingdom Thermotogati; phylum Deinococcota; class Deinococci; order Thermales; family Thermaceae; genus Meiothermus; species Meiothermus ruber. The sequence goes on along the minus strand of NC_013946.1, from coordinate 141,222 downwards.
CCATCGCCTACGCCATTGATAAAAAAGCCATCGTGGATCTGGCCCTCTTCGGCACCGGCGGCATTGTGGCCCGTGGCACCACCATCCCCTCGGGGGCCTATGCCTACACCAACAGCCCCTACAACACCCGCGATGTAGCCAAAGCCAAGCAGCTCCTGGCCGAGGCCGGCCTGCCCAACGGCTTCACCATGAACCTCTACGTCACCTCCACCTACGACTTCCTGCGCACCCCCGCCGACGTAATCCGCGACAACCTGGCCGAGGTGGGCATCCGGGTGAACATCCAGGCCGAGGACTGGAACGTGTACCTGCCCAAGGCCCTCCGGAGTGAGTTCGACGTGACCTTGCTGGGCACCTCGGGCCAGGCCGACCCCGACGACTACCTCTTCAACACCTTCCACCCCTCCTCGGCGCTGAACCTCTCCAAGTACAAAAACGACCGGGTCACCCAGCTCCTGGAGCAGGGGCGGCGGGTCTCGAGCCAGAGCGAGCGCCAGCGCATCTACACCCAGGTGCAGGAGCTGGTTTTGCAGGACAGCCCCATGGTCTTCCTGTTCCACTCGGCGCAGTACGAGGCCATGAACCGCCGGGTGCAGGGCTTCTTGCACTTCCCCAACACCAGCTACCTGGCCTTCCGCTACACCTGGCTGCAGTAGGCCCTCAGCAAACCCCTCACCGGGCGGCCCGCACTGTTTGCGAGCCGCCCCCTCGTTTGGGCGTAGCGGCTCGAGGGGAGCCTGTTGGCGAAACTCGAGCCCCCAAAGCCATACAATAGCCCCATGCCCCAGCACCTCCTGTTTGGCGGTAACATCCTCTCCCCTACCCTTGAAGGGTCAGGCTACGTTCTAAAGCCCCTCGAGGCCCTCCTCATCCGCGATGGAAAAATCGCCGCGGCGGGCAGGCTCTCGGAGGTGGAGCCCCTGGCCACCCCCGATACCCAGCGCATCCACCTGGAAGGCCGCACTGTGCTGCCGGGCTTCAACGACGCGCATATTCACGTCTGGAAGGTGGGGCAGCTCCGCACCACCCTGCTCGACCTGCGGGGGGTCAAAAGCCTGGAGGAACTCTACTGCCTTGTGGGGGCGCGGGCCAAAACGCTAAAGCCCGGCGAGTGGCTGTGGGGGCGCGGCTGGAACGAGGCCCTGCTGGCCGAGAGGGCCATGCCCGATAAGGCCGCGCTGGATCGGCTGGCCCCCCACAACCCGGTGCTGCTCACCCGCACCTGCGCCCACATTCACGCGGTTAACTCACAGGCCCTACAGCTCGCGGGCATCACCCTCGAGACCCAGGTGCCGGGCGGCGAGATTAATTTCGAGCAGGGCCTCCTGTACGAGACCGCCTACGGGCTGGTGTTCAGGGCCATGGGCGAGCCCAGCCAGGCCCAGTACGAGCACTGGATCCGGGCCGGCCTGGAATACCTGCGTAGCCTGGGCATCACCAGCGCCACCGACCCGGCCGTAGATCCCCCGCTCTACGCGGCCTACCGAGCCCTGGAGGCCCGCGGCGAGCTGCCCATCCGGGTTAATCTGCTCTACATCCGCCGCCCGGACGGGGGCAGCGAGACCTTCCCGCTGCCCGAGAAGCACCGTTCGGACTGGCTGCGCTGCGACTCGGTCAAGTTTTTTGCCGATGGGGGCCTCTCGGGGGCCACGGCGGCCATCTCACAGCCGTATAAAACCCTCGAGCCCCCCCAGTACGGCCTCCTGCGCTTTGCGGAAGAGGAGCTGCTCGAGCTGGCCCTGGAAGCCCACCGCGCGGGTTTTCGCATTGGCACCCATGCCATTGGCGACCGGGCGCTGGATCAGGTTTTGCGGGTCTACGAGCGGCTGTACCAGGAAGCGCCCGGCCCGCGCCACCGCATCGAGCATTTCGGGCTGGCCGGCCCCGAGCACCTGCAAAAAGCCCGCCAACTGGGGGTTATCGCCGTGCCCCAGCCCATCTTCCTGCGCGAGCTGCGGGCCAACTACCTGCGCTACGTGCCCGACGCCTGGCTGGCGCGCTGCTTCAACCTGCGGGCCATGTTCGAGGCGGGCCTCACGGTGGCCTTCAGTTCGGATGGGCCGGTGGTGCAGCAGGTGGAGCCGCTCAAGGGCCTGCAGGCCGCCCTGCGGGAGCCTTTGGTGGAGGGCAACCAGGTGACCCTCGAGCAAGCCCTCTGGGCCTACACCGTGGGCGGGGCCGTAGCCCAGGGCGACGAGGCCAACCGGGGGACTTTAGAAGTGGGCCAGTGGGCCGATCTGGTGGTGCTCGAGGGTGACCTGCGCGACCCCTACAGCCTCTCAGTACATCGCACCCTGGTGAGCGGAATAGAATCGTAACCATGCCTCGCACAGCAAAAACCCCCAAACCCGACAGGCTGGCCGAACTGCGCCTCGAGGCCCGGCGCGTGCTCCACGCGGCGCTCGACCTCGAGGCCGAGCAAGCCACCCCAGAGGCCGCCTACCGCTCTCAAGAGCTCTTCTATGGGGCCATGCAACTAAGCCGCGAAGACGCTGTGATCAAGCGTTGCATCAAGGCCCTGCGCATCAATCCCAACAACCCCGATCCCATGCTGTTGCTCGCTCGGTTTGTAGGCGGCAGCCCGGACGAGCAGATTGCCCTGCACGAACGCATCGTGCTGGCCGGCGAACGCGACTTAGGTAAGAAAAACATCGAGATATTCAAAGGGCATTTCTGGGGCTTCGTGGAGACCCGGCCCTATATGCGGGCCCTGCATACGCTGGCCCGGCTCTACGAAAAAGCGGGGCAGCTACCCAAGGCCGTGCAAATCTACGAGCAGATGCTGAAGCTCAACCCCAACGACAACCAGGGGGTGCGCTACGCGCTGCTGGGGCATTACCTGGCGCTCAACAAGCTTGGTGACGCCCGTAAGCTATGGAATCGGTACGATCAGGAGCACAGCGCCTTCTGGGCCTGGGGTAAAGTGTTGCTCGAGTTTCTTGCGGGGAACCTCGAGGCGGCCCAGGAAGCCTTGGGGGTTGCACGTAAAATCAACCCCCACGCCGAATCCTACCTGGGCGGTTGGAAGCCCCTACCCAAGGAGCTACCCGGTTTTTACTCACCTGGACAGGATTCCGAGGCCATTTACTGTTTTGTCGAGCTGGGCGCCGCCTGGGTCAAGAACCCCCATGCACAGCGCTGGCTGGAACAGCACTGAGACCCCATGACCATCCGCCCATTACAACCCCAAGACCTGCCCGCCTACTTTGTCCTCCGCACGGCCCTGTGGCCCGACAGCGCAGCCGACTTCGAGCTCGAGGTAAGCAAAATCCTGAACCACCCTCACCTCGCCAGCTTTGTGGCCGAGCAAAAGGGGCGGCTTGCTGGCTTTGTGGAGGTTTCGCTCCGCGAGTATGCCGAGGGTTGCGACAGCAGCCCGGTGGGCTATCTGGAAGGCTGGTACGTCGCGCCAAAGCACCGCAAAACCGGCATTGGGCGCCGGCTGGTGCAGGCCGCCGAAGACTGGGCCAGGGCAAAAGGCTGTAGCGAGATGGCCTCCGACAGCGAGCTATCCAACACCCCAAGCCACCAGGCCCACGCGCGCCTGGGCTACCAGGAAGTAGAGCGCACGGTCTGTTTTCGCAAATCGCTGTAAAGGAGAGGTGCCATGCCCCACACCGCAACCATAGATCGCAACAAAGTCAGGGCCCTGATGCAAGCCGAGCAGCAGCGCTTCGCCGAGCAGCACCCGCGTTCGCTAGAGCTCTACCGCCGTGCCCAGCACTCCCTCCTTGCGGGCGTGCCCATGCACTGGATGACCCGCTGGCCGGGGGGCTTCCCCATCTTTGTGGCCGAGGCCAGGGGTGCTACGTTCCGCGATGTGGATGGGCACGAATACATTGACCTCTGCCTGGGCGACACCGGGGCCATGACCGGCCACGCCCCCGCCGCCGCGCTACCGGCCATTACCGAACAGCTCCACAAGGGCATCACCACCATGCTGCCCAGCGAAAACGCCTTCTGGGTGGCCGAGGAGTTGCAGCGCCGCTTTGGCCTGAAGTACTGGCAGTTTGCCCTCTCGGCCACCGACGCCAACCGCTTTGCCCTCCGGCTGGCGCGGGCCATCACCGCCCGGCCCCGGGTGCTGGTCTTCCACGGCTGCTACCACGGCACCGTGGACGAGGCTTATGCCTGGCTGGTAGAGGGCAAACCCGCTAGCCGCCCCGGCAACATCGGGCCGCAAGTAGACCCCACCCTCACCACCAAGGTGGTGGAATGGAACGACCCGGAGGCCCTGGAAGAAGCCCTGCGCCCCGGCGACGTGGCGGCAGTATTGGCCGAGCCGGTGATGACCAACGTGGGCATCGTGCAGCCTGCCCCCGGTTTTCATCAGGCCCTGCGCGAGCTCACCCGCCGCTACGGCACGCTTTTGATTCTGGACGAGACCCACACCCTCTCGGCGGGGCCAGGCGGCTATACCCGCGCCCACGGCCTCGAGCCCGACATGCTTACGGTGGGCAAGCCCCTGGGCAGCGGCATTCCCAGCGCCGCCTACGGCTTTACCGAGGAAGTAGGCCGGCGGGCCCAGGCGGTCATCCAGCCCCCCTACGCCGACACCGGCGGGATTGGCGGCACCCTGGCGGCCAACGCCCTCTCGCTGGCGGCCATGCGGGCCACCCTCGAGCACGTCCTGACCGAGGCCGCTTACCAGCACATGATCGCCCTGGGAAGGCAGCTCGAGGCCGAGGTGCAGGAGGTGATGACGCGCTACCGCCTGCCCTGGCACGTCACCCGCGTAGGCTGCCGGGTCGAGTACCTCTTCCGCCCCAACCCCGCCCAAAACGGCAGCGAGGCCCTGGCCGGCCAGGACCCCGACCTCGACCCCTTCATCCACCTCTTCATGCTGAACCGTGGCATCCTGCTCACCCCCTTCCACAACATGACCCTGATCTCGCCCGAGACCACCGCGGCCCAGGTGCGGCGGCATACCGAGGTGTTCGAGGAGGCGGTTAGGGCGCTTATCGGATAGTCTCAATCAGCGCACCCGCAGATGTGCAATCAAGCGATTCGGTTGAGTGTTCCCAACTCGGCTCTTGCGGTCAGAAATCCACTACCTCAATGTCAAATCCGTGAGGTGAGGCAGGGTTTTCAGTAATACGCAGCCCTTTTATGGTCGACTGGCCACCATAGTAGGTAAACTGCACCCCTAGCGGCTGTTTATCGGGCAGACACCTCCAAGTTAGGTCGACCTCTGCGGAATTACGCACGGGACCATCAAAACCAAGAATATAGCTGGTTCGCCTGGGCTCAGGGTTCGGGTCTGGAATACGCACAGGCTGGCCTGGTGTCAGGCGTACCGAGTCGGCTCTACCCTCTGTTCTGTACAGGTAGCCAATACCCGTTATTTTTTGGTTGTTGGTCGTCAGTTCAACCCCCGAACATACCCCTTTTGATGTGTATTCCACTTCGGTGACTGATACATAGTAACTCAACTGACATCCTACTAGAGCAATCGCTAGGAGGGGAAACAACCTGTAGAACTTCATCGCAACCACCTATCTCCTATACATGCCAAATGCCCCACTGTAGTAGCTGGCCATGTCGGTAACGTTGACGAAACCACCTTGCAACAAATCTTGCGCCCAGGAGTTTGCTTCCCTCCTAATCCAAAGAAACAGATTGGCCGAGAACCAGCCCTCGTGCACAATATAAGCCTGGGACATAGCAAAGTGGCCTAAAGTGCCCTGCCCGTACATCGCAATCACCGGCTCATTGTCTCGCCCAATCTTGCCACGCGCTATATCGCGCACGCGCCAGGTGTGTTGACTGAAGTCTATCCATGCGATGGGAATTGCCACAACAGTCCATCCCGTGGCCGCGTAGACTATATTCACCCAGGCTTTGTGGCTCCCCCGCATCTCCCAGTTTTTCCCTTCCGCACTCGCCCTATCCCGAATCCAGTTGTTTGCACCTGGGATCATGTTGGTGTCTCGGGTAAGACCTTGATCTGAGTTCTGAAACCACCAGGTATCGGTGTAGCGAGCAATCCGTGGCTGATAGACATTTTGACCGTCTCGTGTACCAAGGTAGACGGGTTCAAACATTTCCTGCGCAATGACATAGGCGGTACTGGGCGCGGTGCCGGAGTTAATAAAGTTTACGTTATATGAACCGTAGTTCTGACGCTCAGTAGCGTACCAGGCAAACAACCGGGTTATTGCAAGCGGCCCACAACCAATGTTGTTTAGACGTCCTAGTCCGCTGAGACCAGCATCCCATGCTCCCCAGTAACCGTCGGCGGGAGCATACCGGTAATAGTTGATCCATTGTAGGTTCCCAAGCGGATCGGCATTATGTATGTCGTTGGCAATACGGCATTTTTGCCCGCTGATGTTGCAGTCACTGTAGTCTTGGGGGTTATCCGGATTGTAGAGGTTGTTATTCGCCAAGTCACCGTTGTAGCGGTTCTTGCGCACCACGCTGGCATAACCCATACCCGCACAGAACCAGCCCATGCACCAGGCCCGCTCGTTGGTGTAGTTGGCGCTAACCCCTTTGGCAGCTTTCTGGGCTTCCAGTGCAGTGATCAGTTTAGGTACATCCAGGTGGCCGTTGGGCAGGGTCACTTCGTCTAGAGTGGGGAGCCCCCCGCTTTGAGCCAGGCCCTTCTGGCTGGCCTCAGTGCGCAGTCTGTCCCAGTCTTCCTTGATTTTGTCCAAGATACCGTCCTTTTGCCGCTGCTCAAACAGCACACGCTGGGCTTGACGCCACACCTTCATTTGCTCGGCGCCCACTTCTGTTGCGGTGTTAACATCCCAAACCCGCCCTGTGTTGTCTTCCAGGTACAGCACCCCAACCGAAGGACTCAAGAAGCGCCTGAACGAGCCTGCTTTGGCCCGTGTTTCGGCCAGGCTCTTGAAGCTGCCCGCAGGAATGATGAACGAGAAGAAGCTACGCTTATCTGTCGCGCCAACCGCATAGAGCGCGTAGTTTTTATCTCCGGGGTTGGCTATGGTGCCCCAAAAATCGGTGGTTTCTGGCCCCACCAACAACAGGTGATGCAAAGGTTTGAGGGATAGGTCATAAACGATTTCACTGGCAAATTTGTAGGTCTTAGCTTCCTGCAAGCTGACCCCGCCAGCAGAAACCTTCATGCCCAGGGTTAGGGCTTGGGCCAAAGCAAGCGGCACGGGTTCACCATCCCAGGGCTGTGCATCATGTGCTGTTTTAATCTGCTGCGTCCCGCACGCCGCCAGCAACAGAACTAGCCCAACGACCAACGACCAAAAGATGAAACACGCATAGCTGAATGCACCTCCATAGTCCAGGCTACATTTTGGGCAGCCTGGCTCAGTTTAGACTGGGTGCGCGAGTATAGTCAATCAGATAATCACTATATAAACTTGGTACAATTCAGTTTTTCCTTCTTAAACACCAATGCTAGACCCGGTTTTATGTAGCTGTGCTGTTCTCTGGTTTGAAGCTAGATGTATACTGTATACAGTATATGCCAGAGCAAACAGCCGAGGTCGTGATCTGTGGGGCCGGCATTGCCGGGGTGGCGGCGGCCTACCACCTGGCGGTGAAGCGGGGCTTGAAGGAGGTGGTGATCGTTGAGCAGGGCGACCCGCTCTCGCTCACCTCGGACAAGTCCACCGAGGCCTACCGCAACTGGTGGCCCGGCCCCGATGGGGCCATGGTGGCCTTTATGAACCGCAGCATCGAGCTGCTGGAGGAGATTGCTCAGCAGTCGGCCAACCGCATCCAGCTCAACCGGCGCGGCTATCTGTACGCCACCGCCGAGGCCAGCAAAATTGACCGGCTGGCCCAGGCCGCCGAGCAGGCCGCCCAGCAGGGCGCGGGGGCCCTGCGGGTGCACAGCCACCCTTCTGCGGCCTACCCCGGTGGCCCCCAGGACGGGGCCGACCTGCTCACCTCGCAAAGCCTGATTCGCCAGCACTTCCCCTACCTGTCCCCCGACACCCAGGCCGTGCTGCACGTGCGGCGGGCGGGCTGGCTCTCGGCCCAGCAGTTGGGTATGTACCTGCTGGAGGAGGCTCGAGGCCACGGGGTGCGGCTTCTATCGGGCCAGGTGGTGGGGGTCGAGACGGCGGGGGGCGCGGTGCAGGGTGTGCAGGTGCGGCAGAAAGACGGTGCGCTGCGCTTCATTCAGGCGCCGGTCTTCGTCAATGCCGCCGGGCCCATGCAGAAAGAAGTGGCGGCCTTGCTGGGGCTCGAGCTGCCGGTGTTTGCCGAGCTACACCGCAAGATGAGCTTCAGCGAGCACCTGGGCGTGGTGCCCCGCGAGGCCCCCATGCTGATCTGGCTGGACGAAGTGGAACTGCCCTGGAGCCCCCAGGAGCGCGCCCTGCTGGCCGAGGACGCCTCCACCCGGTGGCTGCTGGAGCGGCTGCCTTCGGGGGTGCATGGCCGGCCCGACGGCCACGGGGAAAGCACCACCTTAATCGTGCTGTACAACTACCACACCGAGCCCCTTACACCCACCTTCCCCATCCCCCCGGAGCCCCACTACGCCGATGTGGCCCTGCGCGGCTTCTCGGTGATGCTACCCGGCCTGCGGCAGTACTTCGACAAAGCCCCCCGGCCCTGGATAGACGGCGGCTACTACCTCAAGACCCAGGAAAACCGCCCCCTGATTGGCCCGCTGCCGGTCAAGGGGGCCTATCTGGTGGGGGCTTTGTCGGGCTTTGGGGTTATGGCCGCCTGCGCGGCGGGGGAGCTGCTGGCCGCCCATCTGACCGGCGCGGCCCTGCCCAGCTATGCCCCGGCCTTTTTGCTGTCGCGCTACCAAGACCCGGTCTACCAGCAACGGCTGAAGGGCTGGGGCGATACCGGCCAGCTTTGACCTCGAGCTCTTTACATGCCGTCGAAACCGGATAAAAGCCGCTCGAGCTCGGCGCCAATCAGCCTGGAGCCGCCATCACTCGAGAACTCCTTAGCCAGCTCGCGGTAATACCACAGGGTCAGGCGGCGTTTTTCCTCGATGGTCTCCGCCTCGCTCACAAAGCGCTGCCACAGCGCCTCGCCATGGGTGCGGTAGTCGGCCACAATGGCCCGCAGGTTGTGCAGCTTATCGGCTGCCGAGACCAGTCGGGCAGGAGGTGACGCCTCGGTGAGGTGGCGCAGGTAGGCCTGCTTGCGTTCCAGGTAGGGCGGCTTGGGTTCCGTCTCGGTATCGCTGCACTCCCGGACAATCTGCGCCACCGCCTCGCCGAAGCGCTGCCGGATGTGCTCGAGCACCCGTACCCCCGCTTCGCTCTGCAGCACCTTACCGGCGTCCTCCACCGCATCGTGCAGCAGCGCCGCGATGGCCTCGTCCTCACCACCCCCATGTTCCATCACCAGGGCGCTCACCGCCAACAGGTGGGAGAGATAGGGAATCTCGGTGCCCTTGCGGTACTGGTGCTTGTGCAGCTCGTAGGCGAGCTCGAGGGCCTCTGCGTAGCGGTTTGTGAGTTCCATGGTCTCTACACCACCCGTTGGCTGCTCTACAACCGGTTCTTGGTGTGCCGTCGGACGCTTCAGTGCTTGACCATAATATGCCGCGCCACGGTGTAGTCCTCGAGCGCGTACAGGCTCATATCCTTGCCGTAGCCCGACTGCTTGAGCCCCCCGTGGGGCATCTCGTTGACCAGCATGAAGTGGGTGTTGATCCAGGTGCAGCCGTACTGCAAGCGGCTGGCAATGCGCATGGCCTTGCCCACATCCTGCGTCCAGACCGAGCTGGCCAGGCCGTAGTCGGAGTCGTTGGCCCAGGCGATGGCCTCCTCGGGGTCGGAGAAGCGGGTGACCGAGACCACCGGCCCAAACACCTCGCGCCGCACAATTTCGTCGGACTGCAAGGCCCCGGCCACCACCGTGGGCTCGTAGAAGAAGCCCCGGCCCTCCACGGGGTGTCCACCGGCGGTAATCTCGATGTGCTTCTGCATCTTGGCCCGCTCCACGAAGCTGGCCACCCGCGCCCGCTGCCGCTCGGTAATCAGGGGGCCCATCTCCACCCCTTCGTCGGTCTGGGCCCCCACCTTGATGGACTTGACCGCATCGGACAGCTCGGCCACGAATTTGTCGTAGATTTTCTTGCCGGCGTACACCCGGCAGGCCGCGGTGCAGTCCTGGCCGGCGTTGTAGTAGCCAAAGATTTTGATGCCCTGCACGGCGGCCTCGAGGTCGGCGTCGTCCATCACGATCACCGGGGCCTTGCCGCCGAGCTCGAGGTGGGTGCGCTTGAGGCTACCGGCGGCGGCCTCGAGCACCCGCTTACCGGTGGCCACATCGCCGGTCAGCGAGATCATCCGCACCGCCGGTTGGTGGATGAGCGTAGAACCCACACTCTCCCCAACCCCGGTGATCACATTAACCACCCCCGGCGGGAAAATTTCCGCCATAAACTCGGCCAGCTTGAGGGTGGTCAGGGGGGTCTGCTCGCTGGGTTTGAGCACCACCGTGTTGCCCGCCGCCAGGGCCGGGGCCAGCTTCCAGGCCGCCATCATCAGGGGGTAGTTCCAGGGGGCAATGCTCGCCACCACCCCAATGGGGTCGCGGCGGATCATGCTGGTGTGGCCGGCCAGGTACTCGCCCGCCAGCGCCCCAGTCATCGAGCGCACCGCCCCGGCAAAAAAGCGGAAGCAGTCCGAGATGGCCGGGATTTCGTCGTTCAGCGCCGCCAGGTAGGGTTTGCCGCAGTTGAGCGATTCCAGCCGGGCCAGCTCCTCGGCGTGCTCATCAATTTTGTCGGCCAGCTTGAGCAGCATCATGGAGCGGTCTTTGGGGGTGGTCTGTGACCAGGCCTCAAAGGCCTTTTCTGCAGCGGCTACGGCTTGCTTAACCTGCTCCACCGAGGCCTCCGGCAGCTTCAAGAGCACCTCGCCGGTGGCCGGGTTAAGGATCTCCAGCGGGGTGCTCTCCCCGGCTACAAACTCGCCACCAATCAGCATCTTGTCCTGTGTTATGCGGGTTTTTAGCATATGGGATTTCCTCTCTTTCGTCCGAAGATGTGGGAATGGTTTTGCTGCCTCAGCCCGTTTTACCGCCGCCGTGCAGGTCGTCGGTGTCGCGGGTCAGCCACTGGGCCAGCACGATGGGCAGAAAGGTTATGAGCATCACGAAGACCGCCACCACGTTGGTGATGGGGCGCTCGCGGGGCCTGAAGAGCTCGTTCAGGAACCAGATGGGCAGGGTCTTCTGGTCGGCAGCGGTAAAGGTGGTGACGATCACCTCGTCAAAGGACAGCGCAAACGAGAGCATCCCGCCGGCCAGCAAAGCCGTGGCGATGCTGGGCAGCACCACCATCCGCCAGGTGGTAAACCAGTCGGCCCCCAGGTCCATCGAGGCCTCGATCTGGGAGTAGCCGGTGCGGCGGAAGCGGGCCACCACGTTGTTGTAAACCGTGACGATACAAAAAGTGGCGTGGCCTATCACAATCGTCCAGAAGCCGGGCTCGAGGGCCAGCCGCTTGAAGGTGGTGAGGAGGGCGATACCGGTCAGGATGCCCGGCAGGGCGATGGGCAGAATGAGCAGCACGGTGATAAAGTCCTTGCCCCAGAACTGAAAGCGGTACATGGCCGCCGCCACCATGGTTCCCAGCACCAGCGCGATGGCGGTCGCCATGGCCGCCACCTTCAGCGATAACCACAAGGCCGCCCACATATCCTGCCGCTGGAAAGCCTCGCCGAACCAACGCAGGGTCAGGCCGGGGGGCGGGAACTGGTAGGTGCGGTCTTCGGTGGTCAGGGCATACAGAACGATGATCAGGATGGGGAAGTGCAAAAAAAGCATCCCCAGGTAAAAGGCCAGCCGCAGGCCCAGGGATGGCTTACCCGGCATACCCGTCCCTCCTGGCTACCGGCGTGGAGCGTTTACAGCGCATTGAAAGCCCCCAGCCGCCGCACGATGAGCAGGTAGATGGCGATGATCACCACCGGCACCACCGAGAAGGCCGCCGCCAGCGGCAAATTGCCCGCGGTGCCCTGCTGCACATAGACCATCTGTCCGATAAAAAAGCCCGGCTGCCCCACCACCTGCGGAATGATGTAATCGCCCAGGGTTAGTGAGAAGGTGAAGATGGAGCCTGCCGCCACCCCCGGTATCACCAACGGCCAGATCACCTTGCGAAAGGTCTGGCCGGGCCGGGCCCCCAGGTCGGCCGAGGCCTGGATGAGCGAGCGGGGGACGCGCTCGAGGGCCGCGATGATGGGCAGAATCATGTAGGGAAGCCAGATGTAGGTAAAGACCAGAAACATACCCAGGTAACTGTTGGACAGGCTGGGGCCACCGATCACCGGCAGGCCCAGGATGCCTTGCAAAAGCCAGCCCAGCCCCAACAGGTTGAAAAACCAGCTCACCACCCCCTCGCCCGCCAGAATCAGGCGCCAGGCATACACCTTGACCAGGTAGCTCGACCACAGCGGCAGCAACACCATCAGATACCAGAAGGTTCGGGCCGTGCCCTGGGTATAAAAGGCGATGTAGTAGGCAATGGGAAAGCCAATGGCCGCGCAGGCCAGCGTGACCGCCAGGGCCATCAGGGTGGTGCGTAGCACGATGTCTACGTTGGCCGGGGAGCTAAACAATTGTTGAAAAGCCGAGAGTGAAAACTTATATTCCACCTGCCCGGTAAAGTCGTTGAGGGAGTAAAAGCTGTAGAGCATCAGGTTAAAAAGCGAACCCAGGTAGATGATGCCCAGCCATAGCAAAGGTGGTATCAGCAGCAGCAACAACAGCAGCAGCGGGCGCACATAGAGCGCATCGGAAAGGCGACGGCGCAGGGTCATACCGCTCATGAGACCTCCTGCAGGGGCCGCAGTGCACTGTGCTCCCAGCGCAGGGTAACGGCACCGCCCACCTGCAAGCCCTGCTCTTCCGATGAGGTGAGCACCGTGAGCCGCTCGTTGCCAACCTGAACCTCGTACCGGGTCTGTGCGCCCAGGTAGTGAATGTCCAGCAAGGTGCCGCAGAGGCTGTTGGGCCCATTGTGGCTTCCCGCCTGGATGGCGATGCGCTCCGGGCGCAGGGCGTATTTGCCGGTTCCAAGCCCCAGCAGGCGGCCCTCGAGCACGTTGGCACTCCCCACAAAGCGGGCCACAAACTCGGTTTTGGGGTACTCGTAGAGGGTCTTGGGGTTGTCGAGCTGCTCGATTTTGCCGTGATTAAACACCGCGACCCGATCCGACATCGAGAGGGCTTCGCCCTGGTCGTGGGTCACGTAGATGAAGGTGATACCGAGCTGGCGCTGCAGGGCCTTGAGTTCGATCTGCATCTCCTCGCGCAGCTTCAGGTCCAGGGCCCCCAGGGGCTCGTCCAGGAGCAGGAGCCTGGGCCGGTTGATGAGGGCTCGAGCCAGCGCCACCCGCTGCCGCTGCCCACCCGAAAGCTGCCCAGGCCGCCGATCCCCCAGCCCCGAGAGCTTCACTAGTTCCAGCATCTCCTCGGCCCGCCGGTGACGCTCAGGTTTGGGAACCCCTCGCACCATCAGCGCATAGGCCACGTTGTCGCGCACGTTCATATGGGGAAAGAGCGCGTAGTCCTGAAAGACCGTGTTGACGTCGCGGGCATAGGGCGGCAGCTTGGAAGCGTCCTGCCCAAACAGCACAATCTGCCCCGCGGTGGGTTGCTCGAAGCCGCCGATCAGGCGCAGGCAGGTGGTTTTGCCCGAGCCCGAGGGCCCCAGCATGGAGAAGAACTCGCCGGGCAAGATTTCCAAGTCCACCCCGTCCACCGCCTTCACCGGGCCGAAGTAACACGACACCCCGCGTAGCTCCACGGCAGCCTGAACGGATTGGGTTTCGGGTTCTTTATACATCTGTACCATCGTAGCGAGGTTGTCGTCTGTTGCCGTGGGTGGGGGCTGGGCGCTATGCCAGACTCTGCCGCACCCAACCCTACCCACGAAGTGCTTCGCTCTTTTAGGTGGTGCGATTCCTGGCTATAGTCTTACCCTTTGTGCCGAGACACCGAGCATCGTTTTAGCGGCCTCCCTGGATGGCGATGTAATCGCTCACCCAGCGGCTATAGGGCACGCACTGGTTGTTCTGGGTGCGGCACTGGGTGGTGGGGGTGCGCCAGAAGAAAATCTTGTCGAAGTCGTTGAAGCCTTGGTTCTTGCAGCCATCGGCAGGCAGCAGGGAACCGGGGGTGTTGCAGGCCGCCGGCACCACCGGGTTGGAACCAAACCAGCCCGCGATATCGGCCTGCACCTTGTTGGTGAGCTGCCAGTTAAGCCAGCGGTAGGCGCAGTTGGAGTTCTTGGAGTTGGCCGCCAGCATGGTGGTATCGGCCCAGCCGGTGGCGCCCTCCTTGGGAACCACCCAATCGATGGGGCGCTTGTTGGCCTTGAGGGTGTTTACCTGGAAAATCCAGGAGGTCGAGGCCACCACCCCCTCGTTGGTGAAGTCCTGCACCTGGGCGTTGGCATCGTTCCAGTAGCGCTGGAGCAAGGCCCGCTGCTGGCGCAGCAGCTTGAGCACCTCCTGGTACTGCCGCTCGTTGAGTTCGTAGGGATCCTTGATGCCCAGTTCGGGCCGGGTACGCATCAGATAGAGTGCGGCGTCGGCTACGTAGATGGGCCCATAGTAGGCCTGAATACGGCCTTTGTTGCTCTTGCCATCGGGCAGAATCATCTCCTCGAACACCACTTTCCAGCTATCCGGCGGGGTCTTGAAGACGTTGGTGTTGTAGGCCAGCACGTTCACGCCAAACTGGTAGGGCACCCCGTAGCGCACCCCGTTCACCACGTACCAGGGGGCGTTGAGCAGGCGACGATCAATGTTGCGGGTGTTGGGGATCAGGTTCCAGTTGATGGGGGCCACCACATTACCGGCAATCAGGCGCTGGGTGGCATCGCCGGAGGCGGTCACCAGGTCGTAGCCCCCCTGGTTCATCAGGCGCACCGCTTCGTCGGAGCTGCCAAACACCTTGACCGTCACCTTGCAGCCGGTCTCTTTTTCGAAGCCCGTAACCCAGTCGGCGCTCTTATCGGTAGAGCCGTTTTCCACATAGCCCGGCCAGGCCAGGATGTTGAGCTGGCCCTCGCTGGGCCCCAACGACTGCTTGGCCCGGCTGGCCGGGAGCTGCGCCACCGCCAAGCCCGCCACTGCTGCTAAACCCACCACGGCCAAGAACCACTGCGTTCTCATACCCCCTCCTCAATCAAATACGACAGCCCCAAAGGCCTAGCCATGCCAACGAGACGACTCGAGCTGTCGAACTGCCCCCTACGATAAAGCCCCCCAGGCCCTCCAACAAGAAACCTGGGGATATAGGAGGTATCGGGAAAATAGATTGATAGCCGGGCCTACTCCGCCGGGCTCAGCAAGTCGCTGTAGCTGATCCCGTAGGTCTGCACCCGGCTGTGCTCCCCCACCACCACCAAAAACTGCCGGGCGGCCTCGCTCAGCGCACTACCCCGCCGCCAGGCCACCCCAATCTCCAGGCGGGGCAGGTTCTCGAGCAAGGGCCGCGACTCCAGGCGGTCACCCTCCAGGCTCCAAGGCCGGTACATCAGGTTGGGCAGAACCGCCACGCCAATGCCCAGGGCCACCAGGCTGCGCATAGCCTCGATGGAATCGGTGCGCACGGCCACTCGAGGAAACCCGCTCAGGCGGTATATCTGCTGGGTGACCTCCTCGAGCTCGTCGTTTTTCAGGTACAAGAACCGCTCCTCCCGCAAATTCTCCAGTGAGACCGCCTCCTGCTGTACCAAGGGGTGGTTGGTGGGCAGCCAGACCCGCCAGGGCGCGCGCAGCAGGGTGCGGGTCTCCAAGGCCTGCTTATCCACCATCGAAACGTTCATCACCGCCACATCCAGCTCACCATTAATCAGCAGGTGCTCGATGTAGCCCCGCCGGTCTTCCACCACGGCCACCTGAACACCCGGAAACACCCGCTCGAAGCGGTCGAGCAGGTAGGGCAGATAGTAAGCCGTTACCAGGCTGGTCACGCCCAGGTTGAGCTGCCCCGTGGTGGCATCGGGGCGCTCGCGGATGGCCTGCTCGGCGTTGCGCAGCGCGGCCAGCACCTCGTGAGCGTGGCGCAAAAACTGGTGCCCGGCGTGGGTCAGAATCATGCCTCGAGCGTGCCGGGTAAAAAGCTCTGCCCCCAGGGTCTCTTCCAGCTTTTTGATGGCCTCCGTGACCACCGACTGGGTCACGTTGAGCGAGGTGAGGGCTTTGGAAATCGAGCCCGACTCGGCCACCGCGATGAAGTACACCAACTGTTTGAGCGATATCTGCACCGAGGCCTCCCATCGGTAGAACCGATAAATAGAGTCTAGCTGTCCCGGCCTGCCCTGACCAGCTCTCTTTTAAAACTAATCTTGTGGTCGCAAACTAAACCTATGTTGGCTCGACAGGTGGGTTTTTCTGCGCTGCTGTGTGTGCTCCTGTGGGGCAGCGAGAGCCTGGCCCAAAACCGGAGCGGCGAACCCGATAGCGAGCCCGGGCGGGTGTGCACCCCGGCCAGCTCGAGCCGGCCCGAGCCTCGCACCGAAGCCGAGCGACGTGAGCGGGAACGCTGGGCGGCCTACCGGGAAAAGCTACAGAGCTATCTGGCCCTGCTGCCCAAAGAGCCCGACCGCCGACTGGCCATGCCAGTACAGGGGGTACGGGTGCGCCAGGTAGCCAACACCTTCGGCGCCCCCCGCGGCGGCTGGCGCACCCACGAAGGGCAGGACATCTTCGCCCCCAGGGGAACCCCTGTCTACTCAGCTACCAGCGGGTTTGTCTGGCGCATTGGTCAGGGGCAGTTGGGTGGGCTGTACGTGTTTGTGGTTGGGCCGGGTGGGCGGCGCTACTACTACGCCCATCTCGACCGCTACGCTCCAGGCCTCCGGGAGGGCCAGCGGGTAACCCCCCAGACTCTGCTGGGGTACGTGGGCAACACCGGCAACGCCCGCACCACCCCACCCCATCTGCACTTTGGGGTGTATGCCGGCAGCCGGCGCACCTGCGACTATCAGGTAATTGACCCCTTGCCCCTGCTGGTGGATCGCGACTGGCGCAACATGCTCAATCCGGCGCGCAACCGCTAGCAGGCCTGAGGGCCACGCTGGTTTTCTGGAACCCTTTCCCGCGGGGTGCAATTGCAAGCCGCCCCCCTACCAACCACGCACAGGCCGGGCGTATGCTAGGCCTTGCTATGGTCAAAGACTTCGATTTTCCAAGCCTCGCCTATGTGGGCGGCCGGTGGCAGCCAACCTCCAAAACCTTTGCGGTCAAGAGCCCCTACAGCGGCGAACTGGTGGCCGAGGTGGCCGACTGCGGCGAGGCCGAGGCCCGCCTGGCCGCCGATGCTGCGGTGGCGGCCTTCAAGGAGTGGAAAAAGCTGACCGGCTTTGAGCGGGGCAAGATTCTACGCAAGTGGAACGACCTGCTCATCGCCCATCAGGAAGAGCTGGGGCGGCTGACCGCGCTGGAGATGGGAAAGCCCATCACCGAGGCCAAAGGGGAGGTGCTGTATGCCGCCAGCTTTGTGGAGTGGTGCGCCGAGGAAGCCCCTCGAGTAAATGGGGAACTCATCCACTCGCGCTTCCCCAACAAGCGCCAGATGGCCGTGTACGAGCCGGTGGGGCCGGTGTACGCCGTTACCCCCTGGAACTTCCCTACTAGCATGATCACCCGCAAGGCCGCCCCGGCGCTGGCTGCGGGCTGCACCATCATCATCAAGCCGGCCGAACAGACCCCCTTATGTGCGCTTTATCTGGCCAGGCTCTGGGAAGAGGCCGGGGGGCCCGCCGGAACCCTGCAGGTGCTACCGGCCTCCGACCCGGTGCCGGTCTCCAGGGTTCTGATGGAGGACATGCGCATCCGCAAGATCACCTTCACCGGCTCCACCCCGGTGGGCAAAATCCTCTACCGCCAGGGGGCCGATACCCTCAAGCGGGTCTCGTTGGAGCTCGGCGGCAACGCCCCGTTTATCGTCTTCGAGGACGCCGACATTGAAAAGGCCGTGCAGTTTACCCTGCTCTCCAAGTACCGCAACAGCGGCCAGACCTGCGTAACCACCAACCGCATCTATGTGCACAGGAAGCTCGAGGCCGACTACGCCAGCGCCCTGGCCGAGGCCGTTGGCAAGCTGAAGGTGGGCGACCCCCTGGATCCCAGCACCAACGTGGGGCCCCTGGTGGAGCAGCAGGGCCTGGATAAGGTGGTCTCGCACGTGGAAGATGCCCTCGCCAAAGGGGCCAAGGTGGTTACCGGTGGCAAGGCCCTGGGCGGGCTTTTGTACGCTCCCACGGTGCTCACCGGCATCCAGCCCGGGATGCGCATCCTCGAGGAGGAGACCTTTGGGCCGGTCGCCCCCCTGATGCCCTTCGAGGACGAGGAGCAAGCCATCGCCTGGGCCAACAACACCGACTACGGGCTGGCCGCCTACATCTGGACCAAAGACCTCTCCCGCGCCTTCCGGGTGGCCGAGGCCCTGGAGTATGGCATCGTGGGCGTAAACGACCCCGTCCCCAGCGCCATGGGCTCCAACCTGCCCTTTGGTGGTTACAAAAACTCGGGGCTGGGCCGCGAGGGCGGGCACTGGGGCATGGAGGAGTTCCTCGAGACCAAGCTTATCTCGTTCCTGCTGCCCTAGTGCGGCCACAAAAACCCAGCACAGTGACTTGGACTGTGCTGGGTTTTTTTGATAGGGCGATTCAGGCTCGAGCCCCCCGGCCGCGCAGTTCTTCGTTGGGCAAGGGCAGGATAAAGGCCATTGAAAGCAGGACGAACAGGGCCGCGTAGAGGAAAATGTTTTTCTCCGCGTTGGTGATGCCGTTGCTGAGGGCCTGGTGCAGCTTGAGTTTGGTTTCCTCGAGCTGCGCTACTACCTTATGGGGCACCTCCTCGAGGGCCTGCTGCTCGGCTTTGACCAGGTTCTCGTGGGTGGCCTGCACGGCCTGCTCCAGCGCCTGGGCCTGGGCTTTGCGCAGGTTTTCCCGGACTGCCGCGATGGCCGCTGCCTGGGCTTTGGCCTGGGCCTGGGCCAGACCCGCCTTGACCCCGGCAATGGCCTGGGCAAGCGCCTGGGCCTGGGCTTGCTCTAGCCCCGCTTGGAGCTGGGCTGTCGCCTGCTGCAAAGCGGCTGCTTTGAGCTGAGGCGCCTGGGCCCGCACCTGGGCCAGCACCCCTGCTCGGGCCTCCACGGGCGGCGGGTTGTCGAGCAGGCTCCGCAGGCGGGGGTCGAGCCTGGGGTTCTGGCGCAAGGCTTGTTGTGCGCTTTCATCTCCCTGCCAGGCCGCCTCGAGCAGGCGCGCGGTTGCTTGTAGCTGGGCCTCGACCTGGGCAGCCAGGCCGCCCTGCGGAATCTGGCTTTTGAAGGCAGGGGGGATCTGCGGGTTCTGCTGCACCGCTTGATAGGCCTGAGCATCCCCGTTCAGGGCCGCCAAAAGCAGCTTCTCTAGCTGGGCAAACTGGGCCGGGATGCCGCCTTTCACCAGCCGGGCCTTCAGGTCGGCTGGAACCTGCGGGTTGTGGATGAGCTGGTTGTAGGCAGCCACATCCCCCTCGAGGGCCGCAATCACCAGATCCTGCAACTGGGCAAACTGGGCCGGGATACCGCCTTTCACCAGCTTGGCTTTGAACTCCGCCGGCAGGTTGGGGTCTTGCATCAGGGCCTCGTAGGCTTTGGTATCCCCCTCGAGCGCCGACACCATCAGACCTTCCATCCGCTCAAACTGCGCCGGAATACCCCCTCTGGTCAGCTTCGATTTGAACTCCGCCGGCAGGTTGGGGTCTTGCATCAGGGCCTCGTAGGCCTGGGCATCGCCTCTGAGGGCTGCCACCACCCGGCCCTCAAGCTGCTGGAACTGCGCCGGGATGCCGCCTTTGATCAGGCCTTCCTTAACCTGGGTGGGCACCTGGGCATCCTGCAGCAGGGTTGCGTAGGCCTGGGTGTCTCCCTTAAGCGCGGCCACGATCTGGGCCTCGAGCTTGGCAAACTGTTCATCGAGGTTAAAACCCACCCCCGCCTCGTTGCTCCGTTGCACCAAGGCGCCCGGACGGCAGGCCGCATTGTCGGGAAACACCTTGCAGGTCTCGGCAGTAAGGTTCTTAGCTAAAAGCGTGCCCATCAGGGCGATGCCCACGGTCGAGCCAATCTGCCGCATCAACTGAGTAAAAGCCGTGGCCGAGCCCAACCGCTGGGGCGGTACATTGTTCTGGGCAGCAATCTGTAGGAGCGACTGGGCAGGCCCCAGCCCCAGGCCCAGCAGGAAGAAAAACAGCACCGCCAGCCAGAGGGGGGTATCTACCTTAATCAGGAAGTGCAGGGTAAGGAAGATCGCCAGCAGCCAGCCGGTTCCCAGCAACAAAAGGGGCTTAAAGCGGCCCAGCCGCCCCGAGAGCAGCCCGCTGCCGGTGGCCCCCAAGACCACCCCCAGCGTAAGGGGCAGCACCGTCACCCCCGAAGCCGAGGCCGAGACCCCCTTAACCACCTGCAAGTACAGGGGCAAGAAGGCCACCGCCCCCAGAAAAGCAGGGCCATAGAAGAAGGTCGCCGCCGAGGCCAGGCTAAAGCTGCGCACGCGCAGAATCGAGAGGTCAAAAAGCGGGTGCTGCACACGGTTCTGTGACCAGACCCACAACACCAGGGCCAGCGCGCTCAACCCCAAAAGGCCCAGGATCTGAGCGCTCAGCCAGGGGTAGGTGCTGCCCCCCCAGGAGAAGGCCAGCATCAGCGGCACCGTCCAGGCCACCAGCAAGACGGCCCCCAGGTAGTCGAAGCGCTCGCGGTGTTCCGGGCTCAGGCGGGGCATATAGCGCAGGATGAACCATAAGGCCACCGCTCCCACGGGCATGTTGATGTAAAAAACCCAGTGCCAGGAGAAGTGGTCGGTCAGGAGACCCCCCAGCCACGGCCCCACCGCACTGCTCACCCCAAAGATGGCCCCAAAGAATCCGCCTACCCGTCCACGCTCGCGCGGGGGAAAGAGCACCGCAATGGTGGTCAGGGCAAGAGCGAACAGGGCCCCACCGCCAATCCCCTGAAGCCCACGGAAGGCGATTAATTCGGGCATGTTCTGCGACAAACCCGCGAGCGCCGAGCCCAGCAGGAAGATGCTAATCGCCACCAGCAAAATGGTCTTACGGCTGAAAAGCTCGGTCAGGCGGCCAAAGATGGGGGCCGAGACGGTGGAGGCCAGCAGGTAAGCAGTGGTCACCCAGGCGTACAGCTCGGCACCGTTAAGGTCGGCGATAATTTTAGGCAACGCCGTCGAGACAATGGTCTGGTCGAGCGCGGCCAGGAAAAGCCCCAGCAGAATCCCAATGAAGGTGAGCTGGGTTTCCCGGGAAGTGCTCTGGGAGGGGGTTTGGGTTGAGGGGTTCACAGTGAATTACTCCTTTGAAACGGGGGCTTCTTCTCGCGCCAGAATCTCCAACCATTCGGCAAACTGCCGGCGCTGCTGGGGGTTCAGCCGTTCCAGGCGACGCTCCAGGGCCTTTAGGATGTGCTGGCGGCTTTCCTCCAGCACTGCCCGGCCAGCCTCGGTCAGCTCAAAGCGGTAGCGGCGCAGGTCGGCTGGGTCGAGCGAGCGCACCACCAGTCCGGCCTGCTCGAGCCGCTTCAGCATCTGGCTGATGGTAGGGGCCGGCATCTGCATGGCCCGCACCGCCTCGGTGGGGTAGTGGTGGCGCTCAATTTCGGCCAGAAGCCAGGGGTCGGTTGGGGCCAGGCCGAGGTGCTCGAGGTGGGGCACCACCTCCTCTCGCAAACCACGGGAAAGTCGCCATAGGTTGGTAAGTAAGCCCCAGGCCATACTTCTGTCAATATACTTTCAAAATAAAGTATTGTCAAATGAAATATTTGTGAAGCCACTTTTCACACACAAAACACCGGGGCCACAAAGAGGGCTATAAAATGGTGGCTATGGAAATTGTTGGCCTTCGCGGCGCGCCCCAAGAAACCCTTCGAGCCCTCAAGGAAGCCCTGAAGGGCGTTAGTTTCCCCGAGGCCCTGGCGATCTATATCACCGACTGGCAGGATCAGCGAGCCCAGGCCCGCTTTGCCCTCTTTGTGCGGCAGGGCAAGCACCGCGTCTTGAGCCGGGATGCCTTCGGCCCGCGGTTTGGCCTCGAGGGCGACGCAGCGCTCAAAGACCTCACCCTCTGGCTGATCGAACGGGGCGTGACCGATTTCAAAGAAGCCGTGGTAGCCCCCTCGGAGTTCGCGGCGTTGTTTGAGCTCGAGGCGGAAGAAGCCCAGAAGCTGATTATGGCCAGCGCCAACCCCACCGACCCCATGCTCTACATCAAACGGGAATTCACCAGCCGGATGTAATCACCGCCCGGCCACCCCACAGGTGCACGGTGGCCGGGTCGTTGGTTCCAAGGCAGTTAGGAATGCGCCTCGGTTGGGTGAGCGATCGCCCACCCAGAGCCGTTATCAAACGTTAAAGCCAAACATCCGCATCTGACGCTTGCCGTCTTCAGTCATACGGGCCGGCGTCCAGGGCGGTGTCCAGACAAACTCCACATTCACGGCATTAACCCCCGCCAGGCGCATAACCGCTATCTCGGCATCGGCTTTGACGATATCCTGCGCGGGGCAGCCGATAGAGGTAAGGGTCATGGTGATGTCCACAATGCCCCCTTCCTTGACTTCGACCTCGTAGACCAGCCCCAGATCCACCACGTTCACCGGAATCTCCGGGTCGCGCACTACCTTGAGGGCCTCCAGAACCTGTTCTTTGGTGGGCAGCGTGGTCTCGCTCATGGCCCCATGGTACTTTAGACCGGAGCCACACAAGCTGAGCTGCATTCCAAAAAAAAGAGCGAGCTTGCGCTCGCCCCTTCCCCTCACATAAAGCGCTTGCGCCGGCGGTAGCTTTTGACGTCCTTGAAGCTCTTGCGCCCGCCCGACTTGGCTACACCCAAGTAGAACTCCTTTACATCAGGGTTGGTTTCCAGGTATTCCCTGGTGCCCTCGAGGGCAATCCGGCCCGACTCCATGATGTAGCCATAATGGGCCACCGAAAGGGCTACTCGAGCGTTTTGTTCCACCACCAACACCGTCACGCCCTCCTCGGCGTTGATCTGGGCCACAATGTCAAAAATTTCCCGTACCAGCAGGGGGGCCAGACCCAAACTTGGCTCGTCCAGCAGCAAGAGCTTGGGGTTGGCCAGCAGGGCCCGCCCAATGGCCAGCATCTGCTGCTCCCCCCCCGAGCAGTAGCCAGCCAGGCGGGTTCTGATCAGCGCCAGCTTGGGGAAGTAGTGGTAGATGCGCTCGAGATCCTCTCTTACCTTGGCCCCATCCCGCCGGGTCACCGCACCCACCCGCAGGTTCTCCTCAACGGTGAGGTGCTTGAACACCCGCCGCCCCTCCGGCACCTGCACAATGCCCTTCAGCACAATCTGCTCGGGCGGCTTGTTGGCGATGTTTTCACCCCGGTACAGAATGGAGCCCGAGACCACCTTGCCGTCCTCGGGCACCAGCAACCCCGAGATGGCCCGCAAGGTGGTGGTTTTCCCAGCTCCGTTGGGGCCCAGCAAGGCGGTGATCTGCCCTTCGGGCACCTTCAGCGATACCCCGCGCAGCACCTGGATGATGTCCTTGTACACCACCTCAATGTTGTTGACTTCCAGCAGGATGTTCCCAAGGTCTTCGGGGCGCATATCACCTCACAGGAAATTGCAGGCCAAAAGCATTCGGCATGGGTCTTTTGGCCTGCAGCTTTCTGCCTCCTTTAGGGGTTCCGCACCTGCCGGAAGAGCGCTGAAGTGAAGGGCTCGGTTACCGGCACAAATTTACCGCCCCTGGCCTCCAGCACCCGCAGGCCCTCGGCGCCGGTTTGCTCGCTGCGGGTAAAGTCAATCTCGATACCGGCCTTGGTGGAAACTGCAAAACCAGGCTTAAAGGCGTTGGGGCCGTTCATACCAATCAGGGCCTGATAGACGGTCTCGTTGTCAATGCGCCCATTAAAACGCTGCCCGGCCCGGCGCATGGCCTCCACCGCGATGGCCGCCGCCAGCATCCCGGCGGTGTAGTTGGTGGAGTTGAGGATGTCGGCGCTGCGGTTGTATTTCTGGGCCAGTTGTTTTTGCAGGTTGATGCCCGGGGCGTTCTCGTCCAGGGTATAGTAGCTGCTGGCCCACAAGAAACCCTCAGCGGCCTCCCCCGCCAGGCGGATCAGATCCGAGCCACCGGTGTACACCGCCCCCATCTGACGAATCTTGCGGTTCAAACCCAGGCGCTGGGCGTCTTTGAGGATATTGGCCACCGGCCCGGCTACGTTCTGGTGGATGATAAACTGCGCCCCTGCCGCATCCAGGGCCCGCAGCAGCGCGGTGTTGTCCAGGTTGCCACTCCCCACTTCCCGCACATCCACGATGGTCTGCCCCAGCCGCTGAGCAGCCCGGCGGGCATGATCCACCACCGCCCGCCCAAAGGGGCTGGGGTTAATCACCAGGGCAATCTTGGCGTTCTTGGTGGTGCGGTTGATGTACTCCATCAAAGCCACCACCTGCTCGGAGTAGCTGCTCACCGGCAGGAACATGTACTGGTTGTTGGGTGGGTCAATCAGCCCGATGTGGGCCGAGGCCGGAATGGTGGGCATCTTCACCTCGTTGATGAGGGGCTTGAGTTGCAGCATGGCCCCGGTGGAGTAGCCCAGGTAAATAGCTGGCTTGGCCCGATCCAGGGCTTCCTCAAAGATGCGCTGGGTGTTGGGGTTCTGGTACTGGTCGTCGCGCACCGTGCAGTTCAGGGTTACGTTGGGGATCAGCTTTTGCTCGTTGGCGTACCTGCAGTAGTCCTCCACACCCGCCCCGTAAGGCCCTCCCACATCTGAGGTCGGGCCGGTCACGGCCCCCGACCACAGCAGGTTTACCGTGCGCCCCTGGGCCATAGCCAGCCCCAGGAAGGCCATTGTCGCCAAAATCATCGCTCGCTTCATGGTGCCTCCTCTATCTCGCCTATTGCAACGCGCTTTTCGCGGTGTTGCCCAGCTTGCGTGCCCCGCTAGTATCTGAACGGCCACGTTCGGAAATAACTTCGTAAAAGCCGCCACCAGTTGTAGAGGCCCCTCGGCTCAAAGATCAAAAACAGCACAATCACCAAACCGAAGGAAAGGGGTAGCAGGGCCGAGGCCACATCCACACCAGCCGGGGTGATGCTCTGGATGAAGGCGTTGGACTTCATCCATTCGGAGAGGCGCTCCACGTAAAGCCGCAGGAACTCGATAAAGGCCGGGCCCAGTAGGCTGCCCACCACCGTGCCCAGGCCGCCCACGATGGCCATAGCCAGGAGCGCCACCGAGCGGCTTAGGGTAAACTCCTCCACCACCACCGCCCGCTGCATATAGGCCAGCAAGCCCCCGGCCACCCCGCCATAAAAGGCCCCCAGGGCAAAGGCCATCAGCTTGGTACGGCCCGGATCCATGCCCATGGCATCCGCCGCGCGGTCGTTGTCGCGCACGGCGATAAGGGCGCGGCCATACTTGCCCCGCAAGAGGTTGCGCCAGGCCATCACCATCAGCACCAGCACAAACAGGATGACGTAATACCAGAAGTAGTTGTGGTTGCGGAAACCGATTTCCAGGCCCAAAAAGTTGCGCATCTCCACTGGAATGGCCGCCCCCTGGGCCAGGGCCGGGCTGCGCCCCACCACCCAGACGAAAATCTCCTGAAAAGCCAGCGTAGCCAGCACCAGATAGAGGTGTTTGACCCGGAGGCTGGGAATCCCCACAATGAACCCGATGATGGCCGCCGTAAAGCCCCCCAGGGGAATGGTCAGCCAGAAGGGTAGGCTGGGTGCGCTTAAGGCCACCGTATAAGCCCCCACCCCCATAAAGGCCGCCTGCCCCACGCTGATCAGGCCCGCGTATCCGGTGGTGATGTTAAGCCCCAGCACTGCAATGGCATAAATCAGGATAAAGTTGAGCACCAACACCTGCGAGCGCTCGAGAAACAGCGGCAGAATGCACAGCCCCACCAAAAGCAGCACCACCGAGACAATCTCGCGGTAATTGGCAAAGATGGTGGTGTCCTGCACGTAGGAGGTGCGGTAGTTGCCGGTCTGGGCCCAGGGGTTACGCATGGACACCCTCCCTGCAACAGTCAAGCTGAATGGGTGTGCTCATACCCGCTCGATCTCCTCGGTACCAAACAGCCCGTGCGGCTTGAACCACAGCATAACCAGCAGCACCACAAAGGGCATCACGTACTGCGAACCACCCCCCACCAGGCCAATCTGGCTGAAAAGCCCGTCCAGGTAGGCGGTGGAAAAAGACTGCAGAACACCGATGATAATTCCTCCCACCACCGCCCCTGGCACCGAGTCCAGTCCACCCAGAATCACCGCCGGAAACACCGCCAGGCCGATGGCGATCAGACCATCCTGGTTCAGGCCCGAGACCATCCCCACCACAATGCCCGCAGCGGCGGCAGTAAGCCCGGCCACGGCCCAGGCCAGCGCAAACACCCGCTGCACCGAGACCCCCACACTCATCGCGGCCATCTGATCGTCGGCCACAGCCCGCATGGAGACCCCCAGCACCGAGCGCTGGAAGAACCAGCCAAACAGCACCAAGAAAATAGCGGTAAAGCCAATCGCTAAAAGCTGCGGATACGAAACACTAACGCCGCCCAGGCTAAGGCCACCCTGTGGCAGGAATTGCGGAAAGGTGAAGTTGCCCGAGCCAAAAGGGGTCAGGTACATCAGCCCGTCCAGCACGCTGGCCAGCCCGATGGTCACCATGATGACCGAGATAATCGGCTGGCCTACCAGCCTGCGCAGAAAAACCCGCTCGACCAAAAAGCCCAGCCCTGCGGTAAGCAGCATAGCCAGCAACGCAGCCAGTAGAACCGGCAGCTTGCCCCACACCGCCAGGGCATAGGCCATAAAAGCCCCGATGGCAATAAACTGGCCGTTGGCAAAGTTGATAACCCGGCTGGATTTGTAAATCAACACAAATCCCAGCGCCGCCAGGGCGTAGATGCAGCCCACGGCCACGCCGGAAATGAGGTTTTGCACAAAGTCAACCACACTACACCCCCACTATTTCAGGCTTTCCGTCGGCCTCGAGCACCCGTACCTCCACCGAGACTTTTTGCACCGTGCCGTCTTGGTATTTGAACTCGGTATCCACCTGTACCTTGTCGGTGCCGCTATACAAAGCATCCACAATGGGCTGGTAGCGCTGCATGATGAACTTCCGGCGTACCTTGCCGGTGCGGGTTAGCTCGTCGTCGTCGGCATCGAGCAGCTTGTAAAGCAGCACGAAGCGCTGAATGCGCAGGTGCTCGGGCAGCCCCTCGTTGACGCGCTGGACTTCTTTGCGAATAAGCTCGGCCACCTGCGGTTTTTGCGATAGATCGATGTAGGTGGTATAGGCAATCCGGCGATCCTCGGCCCATTTGCCCACGGTCTGGGGGTCTACGTTGATGAAGGCGGTCAGGAAGGGCTTCTGGTCGCCAAAGACCACCGCTTCTTTGATGTAGGGGCTAAACTTGAGTTTGTTCTCGATAAACTGCGGACTGAACATCTGCTGGGCGCTGGTATGCATCACGTCCGATACCCGGTCGATCACCACCAGGTGCCCCTCGGGCGTGAGGTAGCCGGCGTCGCCGGTGTGCAACCAGCCATCGGCGAAGGTCTCGGCGGTGGCCTCGGGGTTCTGCCAGTAGCCCGCCACCACCGCGTCCGATCGGCATAGAATTTCGCCGCGCTCGCTGATTTTGACCTCACCGCCGGGGATCGGAAGCCCCACCGTGTCGGCCCGCACATCGCCGTCGCGGTGCACGAAGGCAATCCCGATAATCTCGGTCTGGCCGTAGATTTGCTTGAGGTTGACCCCAATGGCATGGTAAAAGCGGAAGACATCCGGGCCCAGCGCCGCCCCCCCGGTATAGGCCCGACGCAACCGCAAAAAGCCGAGCTGGTCGCGCAAGGGCTTGAACATAATCTGATCGGCGAACCAGTAGGCCAGGCGCAATCCTAGAGGCATGGGTCTGCCGCGCATGCGATAGTCGGCGGCGCGGTAGCCAATTTTGAGCATCTGCTGGTAGACCCAGCGGTTGAAGGCGTAGGTCTCGGAGATGCGCACCCAGATCTGGCTCTGTGTACCCTCCCAGACCCTGGGCGGGCTGAACATCACGTGCGGCCCGATCTCCTTGAGGTCGCTCATGGCGGTCTCCACCGACTCGGGCATGTTAACGGCAAACCCACCGGCCAGGGCCATCCCCACCGACATCATCTGCTCGCCAATCCAGGCGAAGGGCAAGAACGACAGGTAGTCGTCGGTGGGCTTTAGGGGATCAATCTCCTGCAGGGCCACCCCCATGTGCAGCAGGTTGCGGTGCCGCAGCATGGCGGCCTTGGGGCGGCCCGTGGTGCCGGAGGTGAGCGAGAGGTGGCAAACGTCCTCGGGATGGCCCTGGGCGATGCGCTCCTCAACGGCCTGGGGATGCTTCTGCAGGTATTCCTCGCCCAGCCGCTCCACCTCGTCGAAGCCGATAATCCAGGGGTCGTCGCGGTAGGCCCGCATCCCTTTGGGATCTTCGTAGATGACCTTGCGCACGCTGGGAATTTCGCTGCGGATTTCCAGGAGTTTGTCTACTTGCTCCTGGTCTTCGGCCACCACGAAGGCCGCCCCGGTGTAGGAGAGCACATAGGCGATCTCGGGGGGCAACGAGGACTGGTACACACCAACCGAGATGCCCCCTAGAGCCTGTGTGGCCAGTTCGGCGTAGAGCCACTCGGGGATGTTGTCGGCGATTACCGCCAGCCGCTCCCCTTTTTCGAAGCCCAGGGCCAAAAGACCCGCAGCGAAACGGGTCACGTGGCGGTAGTAGTCAGCAAAGGTGATCTCGTTCCAGATGCCCAGATCCTTCTCGCGGATGGCCACCTGCTTGGGCATCGCTTTAGCCCGCATTTGCAGCACCTGCGGGAGGGTGTATTTCTTGAGTTCGTAGCCCGAAGGCATCATGGGCGGCCTCCCGCAGGCTTGCAATCCAAAAGCCGAAGGCCTGGGCCACCGGCCTCTGACAATTCACACCGCATGATCCACCCCCACATAGGCCTCCTGTACCCGCGGGTTCTGGCTGACTTCCTCGGGCAGGCCGGAAGCGATGACCTGGCCGAAGTCCAGCACATAGACCCGGTCGGAGATGTCCATGACCACGCCCAGATCGTGCTCGATGAGGATGATGGTGGTGCCCCGTTCGGCCCGGATATCCAGGATGAAGCGCACCATGTCTTCTTTTTCTTCCAGGGTCATGCCGGCCATGGGCTCGTCCAGCAGCAAGAGCTTGGGCGAGAGGGCCAGCGCGCGGGCCACCTCCACCCGCTTGCGCACCCCGTAGGGCAGGTCGCCTACCAGGGCTTTGCGGTAGGGCTCGAGCTCCATGAAGTCTATGATCTCCTCGCAAAAGCGGCGGTTCTCCACGCCCACCCGCATGGCCCGGCCATAGATCAGGATGTTGTCCAGCAGGTTGTAATGACCAAAGGTGTGGCGGGCCATCAGGAGGTTCTCCAGCACCGACATGCCGGTGAACAATTCGATATTTTGGAAAGCCCGGGCGATACCAAATTTAGTGACCTGGTGGGGCGAGGCGTGGGTCAGATCGTGGCCCTCGAAGGTAATCTTGCCCGCGCTGGGGTGGTAGAAGCCGGAGATGCAGTTAAGCAGGCTGGTCTTGCCCGCCCCGTTGGGGCCGATCACCGAGACCAGCTCACCCTGGGCGACCTCGAGGGAAACCTCGCTCAGCGCCTTGACCCCGCCGAAGTTTAGAGAAACACGTTCTACCTTGAGCTGCACCAAGCCTCCTAAAACTTTCTACGAACACCGCAAAGGCGCGTCGCTGATAGCTAACAAACGAGCGTTTGGTTGGGGCTGAGTATACCGATGGCCCCTACGGTATGTCAACGTTTTACGGTTCATTATGCAAAAAAGCGTTATGTTGCAGGTATTGCAAAAAACACAGATTTTTTGTCATGTGAGAGGCCCCTGCTCGCCCCCACCCACCCCCGCTTCCCGCCTTTGGGCAAATGTGCTAAACTCTTAGGGTTGCCTGGCTCGACCCGGCAGGATATTTATCTGGCCCCTTAGGTCAGTTCTCTGGAGGAAGCGATGAAACGCACTTGGCAACCCAACAAGCGCAAACGGGCCAAAACCCACGGTTTTCGCGCCCGCATGAAGACCGCCAATGGCCGCAAGGTGCTGGCCCGCCGGCGTGCCAAAGGCCGTGTGAAGCTTACCGTCAGCAGCGAGCCCCAGCTCCGCCGCTAGGCCCAGCCCATTGGCCCAGCTCCCCTCTGCCGGGGAGTTTTTTTCCTGTCTAATCTGTCCATGCCGTTCTCTTCCCTCAAGGGTGAAAAAGCCTTCCAGCGCCTTCGGGGGGGGCGTGTGGGGCGTGGGAAGTATCTGACGGTGCGCTGGTTTCCGCTGCGGCCCACCGCCTTCAACCCGGTGCGGGTGGGTATTGTGGTCTCGAATAAGGTCTCTAAAAAGGCCACCGTGCGGAACAAAATTCGGCGTCGCCTGCGAGAAATTCTGCGAAAAATGCATCTTCCGCCGTGTGAGATGGTGGTCGTGGCCCAGCCCGAGGCGGTAGAGGCGTCGTACTGGGACTTGCTCAAGGATTTAACCCATGCCCTAAAAAAGAGCGGGCTGGTACAATGACACAGGTTGGTTTGCTCTATCGTAGGAGCTTGGAGCATCGGGTGATGATCAATCTGTTTCTAAAAGGGAGCGTGCGTTTCTATCGGCGCTTTATATCCCCTTTGAAGCCGCCCACCTGCCGCTTTTACCCCACCTGTAGCCATTACGCGCTGGAGGCGCTCGAGCGTCACGGGCCTTTTTGGGGCCTGTACCTGAGCGTCAAGCGCATTCTCAAGTGCCACCCCCTGCATCCGGGTGGGCTGGACTATGTACCCACAGAAAGGCCTCGAGTCCGCTGGAACCCCCTGGACTCGCTGAAATAGAAGGAGCAACTGGATGAAACGTTGGTTCTGGATAAGTTTGGCTGTGTTTGCCCTGGCCCCCGCCCTGGCCCTATCCCCCGAATGGCGCGATGTGGACGTAAACAAAGACGGCAAGCCCGAAAAGGTGGCCGTCACCAACCTGGCCGACATCGCCTTTAACGAACAGGGGCAGATTGTGGGCTGGTACATCAAAACCGTGCGCGCCACCGACTTTAAGGGCAACTACGAGCGCGCCCCCAACCTGGTACGGGCCGGACAGACCCCGCCCGGAACCCTCGAGGGCTTCACCCCCACCAGCCGCGAGTTTACCCGCCGGGAGCAGGGCAACCCCGACGCCGACTTCATCGCCCGCTTTAGCGACGGCAGCACCACCCTGACCTACACCATCCACCCCCGCTTCCTGACCATAGACGTAGACGTGCAAAGCCCCACCCCGCGCAAGCTGGTCTGGACGGGCATCGGCGGCACCGACACCCCCATCACCAAGTGGCTGGGGCAGGGCAACAACCAGCCCCTCAATGCGGGGCAGGGCCCGGCGGTGTATGTGGGCTGGCAGACCCATAAGGCTTCGGGCTTCGCCATGTTTATTCGCCCGCAAACCCCCACCCCCATCACCCTCACCCAACTCAACGGGGCTGGGATTGCCGAAATTAGCGTTCCAGCAGGCAGCCTCAACCTTAAGGTGTACGGCGGGGCCAACGAGCTGGTGCGCCTGAGCGTGGAGAACTTCTACGAGCTGCCGGGGGTTTTCCAGCCCAACATCTGGGGCCAAATTTCGCTGGGCCTGCTGTGGCTGCTGGAGGAAGCCCACCGCCTGGTAGGGGGTAGCTGGGTGCTGGCCATTGTGTTGGTGACCATCCTGATCCGGCTCTTGATGTGGCCCCTGATGCACCAGCAGTACAAGAGCATGGCCGAAATGCAAAAAATCCAGCCCCTGCTCAAGAAAATTCAGGAAAAGTACAAAGACAACAAAGAAAAGCAGCAGGAAGAGATGATGAAGCTCTACCAGGAGCACAAGATAAACCCCCTGGGCGGCTGCTTTCCCTTGCTGCTCCAGATGCCCATTTTGTTCCTGATGTACAAGATTATGGTGGGCTACGAGTTCGGGCAGGGCTTTTTGTGGATTCCTGACTTGGCCCTACCCGATCCGATTTATGTTTTGCCGCTAATTTACATAGCGGTTATCTTCATCTCAACCTTGCTGACATCTGCTGGAAACAAAGACGCTATTAGGCAAGGTATCATCTTCAATCTAGTATTTGCTTTCATCCTCTTTAGCTTTCCTGCAGGAGTAAACCTGTACTACACTTTTTTTACTATATTAGGTATTGGTCAACAGTTTTATATCAATAAACAGCTTGGCATCAGCAAGCCATCCATGCTCGCCAAATAATTCGCACTTGACCTTAGAAAATGCGTGGGCCAGCCGATGTCAATCGGCTGGCCCATCAAGGTATCTTTTTCATTGAAAGGAGGTGAGCTCATTCATGGAGTGGCTGCTTGATTTGTTTGGTTTCTTTATAACCTTAAGAGCCAATGGAGTAATAACTTGGTAGGTCTATCAGCATCCAAATCTTTGCAAGATACACCACCTAAGAGATAAAGCCTGAACTATTACTGCTCTAGGCCTGCCCATGCACCCAGCTAAAAGCTAGGGCCTGTTCGGCGGTCACCGGTACAGCAAACCCGCTGTACCGGTGCGTTTTTTGGGAAGCCCTTGACACCCGTCAGGTTACGGTACTTCTTATGCCTGGTAAGCTATAATCGGACGATTAGTTATGGATGACAAAAAGCGCGGACTCGACGATCTGTTATCCGACCTGGGGATTGGGGAAAACGAAACCGCCCCCGAGGTCGTGCTTAAGGAGGAGGAGGCAGCCCCCATCGTGACCCAGCCCACCCCAGCACAAGACCCCAAGAGTGTCCTCGAGCACTTCATGGTGGGGCTCTTGTTGCGCCTCGACCCGGCCTACTCGGTGGATATTGTTCAGGAGGAGAACCTGTTTCGCGTCGAGATTCTGGGGGGCGACTCGGGGCGGGTGATCGGGCGCGAGGGCAAAACCCTGCAAAGCCTCGAGTTTATCGCCAACGTAGCCATGGCTAAACACTTCGGCTCGGCCTACCGGGTGGTGCTGGACGCGGCCGGTTACCGCCGCCGCAACGAGGAGCGCATCCGGCGGATGGCCGCGGACGCGGTGTTGCAGGTGGAGGTGAGCGGCCAGCCCATCGAACTCCCCCCCATGCGCCCCAGCGAACGGCGCTTGATTCACGTGATGCTCAAGCAGCACCCCAAAGTGACCACCACCTCGGTAGGCGAGGGAGAGGCACGCCACGTGGTGGTTCTGCCCCGCACAGCCACCCCTCCTGCCTCCCCTGAGAATGACCTCGAGTAAAAGCCACCTGGCGCTTTTACAAGCCTTGCAGCAAAAGCTGGTGGCCGCCGGAAAACCCGCTGTCGAGTCTCGCTGGATTCTAACCCATGCTGCCCGGCTGAACGATGCGCAATTGGCTGCCCGTCTGACACAGCCGGTTCCACCGGACGTAGAAGAGGCGGCCTGGGCCATGCTTGATTTGCGCCTGAGCGGCCACCCCCTGCAACTGCTGCTGGGCGAGAGCGAGTTTTATGGGCTCCGGCTCAAAGTGGCGCGGGGGGTTCTGATCCCCAGACCCGAGACCGAAGGGCTGGTCGAGCGGGCCCTGACTCATCTGCCACTGGATGCGCCGGCGTGGGTTCTGGATGTTGGCACGGGCAGTGGGGCCATCGCGCTGGCCATCAAGGCCATGCGGCCCCAGGCCACAGTCTGGGCCACCGATATTAACCCCAAGGCCCTCGAGCTCGCCAAGGAAAATGCCCTGCACCTGGGCCTCGAGGTCAGCTTCCTCGAGGCCCCCTTTACCGCCAACCTGACGGGGCTCGACCTGGTAATCTCCAACCCGCCCTACCTACCCGAAAGCTACCGCGAGGAGGCCCCGCCCGAGCTGGCCTACGAGGATGAGCGTGCCCTCTATGCCGGCCCGGAGGGGCTCGACGTGGCTCGAGCGCTCCTGCCCCAGGCCTGGGACGCCCTCCAACCCGGCGGCTGGTTGTGGCTGGAGCTGGCCCCCGAGAACGTTTACACGCTGCTCGAGGAGGCCATCGCGCAGGGCTGGCGCGAAGCCAGGGTGTTCCGCGATCTGGCCCAGCGACCCCGCTACCTGGGTGCTCAGAAGCCTGGCCTGGCCACTGTCGCGCCCAAAGATGAGAAAAACAGCTTGCCGGTCTGGGACATCAGCAGCACCAACAAAAACCGCGATAGAATCTGACCCATGGACTTGCGTGCCTATCTGCAAACCGCCCTCGACGCCGCCTATTTAGCCAAAGGCATCCACCAGTACTACCAGGAAAAAGGCTTTACCCAGAGCACCAAGTCCACCCCCACCGATCTAGTCACCCAGGCCGACCACGAGTCGGAGGCGGCCATCCGAGAACTCATTGCTTCGCGCCACCCCGACCACGTGGTGCTGGGCGAGGAACAAGGCCAGGACAAAGAGGGGGCCTTCCGCTGGATTGTAGACCCCCTGGACGGCACCGTAAACTACGCCCATGGCTTCCCTTTTTATGCGGTGAGCATCGGCCTGGAAGCCCACGGCGAGGTGGTGCTGGGGGTGGTTCTGGATACCGCCCGGGGCGAGCTATTTACCGCTACCAAGGGGGGCGGGGCCTACCTGAATGGTCGTCCCATTCGGGTATCCACCCGTTCAACCCTGGTGGGCAGCCTTCTAGCCACCGGATTCCCCTACGATGTGAGCAAGGACACCGAAAACCTGGTCTACTTTCAGCGGGCCCTGACCAAGGGGCTCATGGTGCGGCGACCGGGCGCGGCAGCCCTCGACCTGGCTTATGTGGCCGCTGGGCGCCTGGACGGCTTCTGGGAAGTGAAGCTCAACCCCTGGGATGTGGCCGCGGGCTGGCTCATCGTTAGCGAGGCCGGAGGGCGGATAACCGGCCTTCAAGGGGAGGATTACCGGCTGGGCAACCGCTACCTAGTGGCCTCCAACGGCCTGATCCACGGGCCGCTGCTGGACACCATCCACGGGCGATAGGCAGAAGCAGGGGATCGGCTGGTGAAATCCTCACAAAGATGGGGAAGCTCGAGGGTACACAGTACCCGCTGCCGATGCAGAGGTGTTCCTCGACCCAAACCGGCAGGTCTGCCTGGCCTGCGGGATGGAACTGCCCAAGGATTTTGTGGCCGCTTGTGGTTTACAGCGGCGCTGCCCCTACTGTGCGCACAAATACCCGCTGGGCGACTGCGCGGATTGATACCGGCCAGCCGTTCAAATTACCTTCCGACCAATATCCCGCCGATACAGGGCGTGCTCAAAGCGAACCGCCCCCACCCCGGCGTAGGCCCGCTCGAGGGCCTCGCGCAAATCGCGCCCCAAGCCCACCACGCTCAACACCCGCCCCCCGTTGGTAACCAGCCCCTGGGGGCCCCGGCGGGTTCCGGCCTGGAAGTAAAGCACCTGCTCCGGGGGTAGCTGGGGCAGCGACAGCGGCAGGCCCTTGTGGGGGTCGTCGGGGTAACCGGGCGCGGCCATCACCACACAGGCCGAGGCCTGGGCCCGCCAGCGGATTTCCAGCTCGTGCAGGCGGCCCTCCACCACGGCCAGGGCCAGCTCCACCAGGTCGGTCTCCAAAAGCGGCAGGATGGCCTGGCACTCCGGATCGCCAAAGCGGGCATTGAACTCCAGCACCTTGGGCCCGTCGTCGGTGAGCATCAGGCCGGCATAGATGACCCCTTTGTAGACAATCCCTTCGGCCCGCAGGCCGTCTACCAGGGGCTTGAGCACCCGTTCGACGATCTCGGTCATCAGGCCCGGCGCCAGGGGGTAGGGACAGATGGCCCCCATACCCCCGGTCATGGGGCCGGTATCGCCGTCCAGCAGACGCTTGTGATCCTGGGAGGGCAGCAGGGGCTTGATGGTCACGCCGTCGGTCACGGCCAGCACGGTGACCTCGGAGCCGCTCAAAAACTCCTCGATGACAATCTCGGCCCGCTCGGGCCCCGAGAGGATGTTGGTCACGGCCTGCTTGGCCTGTTGCAGGCTGGTTGCTACCGTGACCCCTTTACCGGCGGCCAGGCCCGAGTCCTTGACCACGATGGGCGCCCCTACCGCCTCGAGGTAGGCCAGGGCATCGAGTACGTCGCTAAAACTTCGGTGCTTGGCAGTGGGGATACCAAAACGCGTCATCAGCCCCTTGGCAAAGGCCTTGGAGCCTTCGATCATGGCAGCTTGCTGGGTGGGCCCAAAAATCTTCAGGCCCTTCTCCAAAAACGCATCGGCGATGCCCTCCACCAAGGGCCCCTCCGGCCCCACCAGGGTCAGCTCAATACCCTCCTGAAGAGCCCATTCGGCCAGCCCGCGCACATTGCCATCCCAGGGAACGCACTCGGCCAGCTCGGCCATGCCGGGGTTGCCCGGCGCAGCGTAGAGCTGCGACACCAAGGGCGACTGCGCCACCTTCCAGCAAATCGCATGTTCCCGCCCACCCGAACCCACAACCAAAACTTTCACGGAGCTAAGAATAACAGGGGACGGGGTCTAAAGGGATAGGGGGTGAAGGAGCAATAGAGCTTCCCGCTCCTTAAATCTCCCCCTTCAACACCCGCCGCACAGCCTCGGGGTAGGCCAGGTGCTCCTGTTCCAGAATGCGGGCGGCCAGGGTCTCTTCGGTATCACCCGGTAAAACCGGCACCCGGCGCTGCAGCACGATGGGGCCGGTGTCCATCCCAGCGTCCACAAAGTGCACCGTGCAACCCGTCTCGCTTACTCCGGCCTCGAGGGCCTGGCGCTGGGCGTGTAGGCCCGGAAACTGCGGTAAAAGCGAGGGGTGAATGTTGAGGATGCGCCCCTCCCAGGCCTGCACAAATCCCGGCGATAGCAAGCGCATAAAGCCCGCCAGCAACACCAGGTCGATGCGGTGGTCGCGTAAAAGCTGGCCCGCTACCCGCTCGAACTGTTCGCGTCCACGTTCTTTAGGCCAGGGCACATACTCGGCTTCTATCTGCGCCTCGACGGCTTTTTGCAAGGCCAGGGCCTCCCGCCTATCGGAGATCACCAGCACGATGTGGCCCAGGGGGTTGTCGTGGGGAAAGGCCTTGAGCAGGGCCTCGAGGTTGCTCCCGCGCCCCGAGGCCATCACGGCCATGCGGGCCGGCCGTCCCAAAGGAAAGTAGCTCATCCGATCACCCTCCAGTTACGCTCTACGGCCAGTGCACGCAGCTTCGGTTCGGGGTATACCGCCACCGGCTCTTCGGCCAGCTCGAGCATCGGTACGTCGGGCAGGCTGTCGCCATAGGCTCTATAAAGCACCTCGCCATCCAGGAACTTGCGAAGGTGCTCGGCTTTATGCGCCCCCGAGCGCACCGGCCCCCGCAGCCGACCGCTAAAAACCCCGCCCTCGACCTCGAGGGGTGTACCCAGGGCCACCACCCCGGCCCCCATCCGCCGCGCGAACGCCTCCAGAATGGGCTGGTAGGTGGCCGAACACAGCACCAGCCGCCGCCCGTCCTGCCGCAGCCTGAGGAGTTCGTCCAGCACGTCCTGGCGCCGCTTGGGCCAGAGTTCGTTGGTCACCACCCACTCGCTCATCGCGGCCAGCTCGGCCTGCTCCAACCCCGCCAGCAAGCCCGCCGCTCCTTCCATAAAGCGATCCTGAAAGGCCCGCTTATCCTGCAAGCCCAGCCGTGCGGCCACGGCCCCCGGTAGGTTCCGGTAGAAAAACCACTGGTATTGCGCAGCCCGCCCGTGCGCCTGCATCCAGGCGGCCATACCCCGCCAGGTCTCGCCGGTGGTAAGGGTGCCCTCGAGGTCTGCTGCAATGGTGCTCATAGCTCTTTGTTCAAAATACCATTTACGCCAGCCGCGAGCAGACCAGGCGGGGTTCTTCCGGAATTCTCCGGAATTCAGGGCAAGAGCAATACCTTGGGTTCTTGGCCCCTGGGCTCATAGAGGGTATCTTTTCTAGCGTAGCGTAAATGAGTAATAGGTACACCTGCCAGTCCAGACCGTGATGGGCCCCTTGCTGCGGCTGGGGTCGGGGGCGTTGACCTTCACAGTCACGCGGCAATCGTTCGTTGTGAGCCCGCTGTTGTGGACGTTATAGAGCTCAAAGATGTAGCTGGTGGAGGCGGTTTCGGAGAGGAGAAGGTTATCAAACCCTGGAGGGCTCACGTAGAGCTTCCAGTCGTAGGTCAGGGCCTCGTTGCTGGGGTTTTCCACGGTTATACCGCCATAGTAGCGGTGGGGGGTAACACAACCTCTATTGTTCAAGTCAATGGTACGGCCATCCGCCACCCTCACCGAGCCACAGCGGATCGGCCCTCCGGTGTATTCATCCGAGTACACCCCATAACCGGTGATTTTGGGATAAGGGTTTACAGGTGGGGGCAGCACATCCAGGGTGAGGGTTCTGGTGGTGGTAGCTCCCTCGCTATCTCGGGCGGTCACCCGGATCTGGCGGGCACCGGTAGTGCCAAAGGTAACCGAGACCGAGCAACCGGTAGTGGCCGATAGCGTGTCGGGTGCCTCCACCGACCACTGAGTACTGCCGCATAGCCGGGTGGTGTCGGGTTCGTTGGGGTCGGTGATAAGCACGGTGATGGGATATATCTGGCCCTGGCGGGGGTCTCCCCCGTATTGCAGGTTCAGGGTGGGCGGGGTGTTCACCACGTCGAGCACCAGGCTGCTGCTGGTCTGGCTGTTGACATACCTGGCAATGAGCGTCAGCGTTCGGCTGCCCACCGTGTTGAAGGTGCGCTTGAGTTCGGGGCCAAACAGGCTATTGGGGTTGGTGCTCCAGCTCCCGCTGTAGAGGGTGCCGTCCAGATTGGAGGTTACGGTCAGGTCGACGTTCCCGAGGGGGTGGGCAACCCTGAAGAACTGAGCCAGGTCGGTCTCGACCCGGAGCTGTACGGTAGCAGGGCTGGTTCTGATGGTGATCGTGGGTGGGGGGGCCGGGGAGCGCCCAAACTCCCTGCCAATTTCATAAAGGGTGCCGCTATGTTCTGCTACCCTTCCGATAACGGGTATATCAACGATGAAGCTGTAGTAGGCCCTGAGGCTCCCGCGCAAAATCCAGAAGGGGTCGCGCGGTACAGCGACGTCGAGTTCGATGGACATTTGTGCGCCAATGGTCGGCCCTGCAATGCCGTAGAGCATGAGGGCTCCTTCGGCTTTGGTGTACGCCCTTGTCTTGAGCCCGGCGTTGATATCAAAGTTTTGGTCAAACGAGGTGTTGAATGCCGGTGTGGGCTCAATTTCTTCCCAGCCCCTGCTATCTGTCCATCTCGCGCCCATCTTTGCCTGAGCGGTTTGCACGGCATTGTAGCTAAATCTTAGGTTAACCTCACCGGTTGCGCCCACAAAAATGTAGACAGTCGGGACAACGCACACCGGCACTGGCCCAATCGCAAAGCACAAGGGTTTGAAGCGGTATTCCGCCACTTTCTTTTCCTTGTTGACTTGGGCATTCGCTTCCCCCGAGACCTGGAGCTGCGCCCGCTGCTCGAAGCCTATCCAGGCCTCGAAGTGGTCAACGTACGCGGGTGGAATACCAAAACGGGGCTTGATGCCGACAGCGATGTTGTAGCCCGCATTAAAGTAGAACACGCCATTAACGCGCACTTTGACCCTGACGTCCCCTTCGTTGATATCGAGTACAGTTTCGTCAAACCTAGCTTCAAAGCGGAAACCATCGCCTACGTTAGCGGTGGGTTGAACAACCCCTACCGAAAGCCCTTCCACCAAAGCCATCGCGGAGGCCAGATCGGAAGCCTCGAGGTCGTCTGCAGCCTCGAGCCAGCCCTGGTGAATTGCGTCGGTGAGATTGGCTTGAACGGTCTCGAGCACCACCTGAGCACCTTCGCGCCGAATCGCCTTGATCTTTCGCAGGTAACCGTAGGGAGCGGCGGACGAAGGTTCGCTGACCAGTACGTTGTCTATCTTTAAGCTATCGAGCAGTGGTGTGGAGGTTGAAAAACGCAGGATTCCGGTCTCGGGGTCATACAGCGTGAGCGCGTCTCGCGTGGAAGGATCAGAAACTTTGGTGGTTGCTGGAATAATCGCTTCGCGTGCGCGAGGATCTGGTGGGGTGCCGCTGCAGGCTGGTAAGCCTAAGATTAAAACGACGATTATCCACCGAAGCCACAGGGTACTTGCGAAATTCTGCCAGCCCATATTACCTCCTGGTAAGATCTCGTTTCCGTCCACCAAAACAGCTCTTGGTTTTCGCTATTTCTTACTTTCTTCCAAAATCTCGGCCAGCTCGAGGCCACAGGTTCCACAAAACCGCGCATAAGGCGAGGCGAAGCAGGAGCAGGCCTTAGCCGTTTACCACCGTTGAGGCACAAGTACTCCTGCGATGGCGCAGCATGGACAGATGCGATAAAAAATCCCCGGACGGTCTTCCACAACCCAGGCCCCCAGGCTCGAGCGCACCGTGTGAACGAGCTTTTCAGCTCCTTAAGGGCAGCCGTCGCTTTCCTCTCGTCCTCGCTAGAGTAGAGAGCATCCAGTAGCTCGAGCTTGCCCACCCCCGGCTCGTCCCAAAAGGCTAGCGCCAGCCCGACCCGCTCG
The DNA here is from genome assembly GCF_000024425.1 of Meiothermus ruber DSM 1279. Lineage (NCBI taxonomy): Bacteria > Thermotogati > Deinococcota > Deinococci > Thermales > Thermaceae > Meiothermus > Meiothermus ruber. The sequence goes on along the minus strand of NC_013946.1, from coordinate 100,737 downwards.
AGCGCCACGCTTTTGAGGCGGGGATGTATTAGGGTTGTGAGCCCCATCCGGCCATCCGTAGAATCCAGTCTTACCATGGCCCGGATTCCAGGTTAGCCAAAACAGCGTTATATCCGCGTTACTCATCCACAACACTCCTCTGCGAGCACATGGGAGTGTTATCTTTGAGTCGTCCTTATCTAAGTGCCCACCCCTAATTTTCCCTCCACTGTTTGCAGCGCGACGGGCCCAGGGGCGGAGCTTCTGTGGGGTACTTAGAGGCCCACCCGCACATCCTTGCTACCGGTATCGCCGTACTCGCCCACCCGCAGCACCAGGGCCTTGACCTCGGTTCCTTTGGGCACCGAGAAGACCACTGCAAAGCTCATGGCTGCGCCGGGCAGCAGGGTGAAGCCGCCACCGGTATTGCTGCCAGAGGGGCTATCGTAGGCGATGGGCGGAAAGGAGCGCCCGTCGGCCCCGGCCAGGGCGGTGTTGCCGGGGTTGTTGATGCCCAGCGAGGGGGCCACCGCGCCCGACTGTTTGGCGTTGCGCAGGCTACCCGTCACCACCACCAGCTCCTCGTCGGGGTTGCGGGGTTGCACGGTGAGGCTGCTTTTGTCGAAGCGGGTGGTATAGCTTTCCATCCGCTCCACCTTTTGCACCTGCACCCGGAAGAGCCCGGTTAAGATCTGATCCCCCACCTTGCCCTGAAATTGGCCCATGAGCTGGTTGGCTCCACCCGCCGCGCGAATCTCGTAGCCACCCTGTACCTTCACCACGCTCTGACCCAGGGCCTTGGCCAGGTCGGCCACCGGCACGTAGGCGGTGCCCTGCACGGTGATAACCCGCGTGGAGGCCACCTGCCCGTTCAGAATCAAGCGCTGGGTACTCTGGGCCAGGGCCAGCCCAACGGCCATCACAACTTGCCAAAACTTCATGGGTTCCTCCTATTTGAACCGCTGTATCCGCTGGATGATGGCCTGGGCCCATTTGCGATAGAACGCCGGGCTGTCGTCGGGGTGGTTGGAGAGCAGGAAGGCATACTCGCGGTAGCGGAAAACCAGGTTGTAGGAGGCGCTTTGGTCGGGCCGCATCAGACCCCCTTCGTCCCCAACCGGAAGGCCTGTCCAGCTCGGGGCTTTGTCACGGATCATCTCGAGCCAGTGCTTGGCCCCTTGAGCGCTGCTTTTGAAGTACTGCAACTGGGCAGATCCACCTCAGCGGTTCGCGGGGGTTCGTTGCGCGGCCTGTATCTTCTCGAGCTGTTCGGGTGTGAACTGCAGGGTGGGATAGAAGAAGCGAATCTTATCGTTCTCGACCACAAACTGCGCGCGATAGGCGATGGGATCCACCCCAATTCTGCGGAAGCGCTCGAGCGAGACCTTTCCCATAGAAATCACCAGGTTGCCGTTGGCCTGGTACTCCCTGGGCATGACCCGCGTGGTCTTGACATCCTCGCGCAACCACAAGTCGGCAATCTGCTTCTTGCCGGAGAGCAGCAGGGTTCCATTCATCACGAAGGCCCCGCTGTCGTCGGCGAAAAAGGCGAAGGTTTTTTCGAAGTCGCCGGTGTTGGCCGTCTCGTGGTAGGCCTTCACCACCTCGATTGGGTTTACGCTGGGGGCAGGGGCGGGCGGTGCACCGGCCTGGGCCTCGCGCATTTTCTGTTGTTGCTCGGGGGTTAGGGTCAGCACCGGCCCAAAGAAGCGAATCTTGCCGCTCCTGTCCACCAGATACTCGCTGCGAAACTCCACCGCCCCCACCCCGGCTTTGACGAACCGCTCGAGCAACACCGTGCCGGTGCTGACCACCAGCGCACCCTGCATCTTCCAGTCGCGCGGGGTCACGCGGGTGGCTTGGTTCTCGGAGGCCAGCCACCGGGCGATCTGCGCTTTGCCGATGAAAAGCCCAACCGGGGTGTGCACAATCGCGTCGTCGGCGTAAAAAGCCAGGGCCCGATCCAGGTTGCCAGCGTTCAACACCTGGATGTACTGTTGGGCCACGGCGATGGGATCGGGCGCGGCGGGCTGCTGTGCGGTGGTTTGGGTGGGCACACAACCGATCATTCCAATGACGAGCAGGCCGAGAATACTGTTTTGAATAGAACTGGTTTTCATCTCTACCCTCCTTCTTTTTCGTATCCTCCTCTGCAGAGAGATACACCTAGAACCTAGCCAACGGGCTGCGGCTTTGGGTAACGCAAAGTGCTACAATTACCGTGACAGGGTGGGTTTTCTGGAAACGGGTTCCTTTGGCTACTGGCTGAAGCGCCGCCGCAAGGCGTTGGATTTGACGCAGACCGAGCTGGCGCGGCGCGCCAGATGTGCCACCGCCACCATACGCAAGATTGAAGCCGATGAACGCAAGCCGTCCCCCGAGCTGGCTGGCTTGCTGGCCAATGCGCTAGAAATTTCACCGCAGGAACGCAGTACTTTTTTCCAGGCCGTGCACGATGTGCGCGCGGTTGAGCGGCTGATGCAGGGCGATTTCGCGCAGATCGTTCGATCAGCGCCCAACAATTTGCCCGCACCGCTGACCTCCTTCATCAACCGGGTGCAGGATAACGCCGCAGTTGTGGCCCTGCTGACGCGCGAGGATGTCCGTTTGCTCACCCTGACCGGCCTGCCGGGCATCGGCAAAACGCGTTTGGGCATTCACGCTGCCGAAAACCTGCTCGAGCATTTTCCGGATGGCGTGTGGTTTGTCGAGCTGGCCGCAGTTACCGAGCCAGCCCTTGTCTTGCCTGCGATCATGCGGGTACTCGAGATCGCCGAGTCGGGCCCACAAATCCCGCTCAGGCAACTGACCTCGGCATTGCAAGACAAGCGCGTGTTGCTGGTGCTCGACAACTTCGAGCAGGTGCTGGATGCTGCCGCTGAGGTGGCCGAGTTGCTGAGAGCCTGCAGGGGATTGAAAGTTTTGGTGACGAGCCGCGTGCCTCTACACCTTTACGGCGAGCATGCGTATGTTTTGCCGCCCATGTCGTTGCCAGAGCGTGAGCAAACCCCCAGCCAGCTTGTTCAGGCCGAGTCCGCACAGCTTTTTCTGGCCCGGGTGAAGGAACACCAGCCCCGGTTCGCAATTACTGCGGCCAACGCACCGCTGATTGCCGAGGTGTGCGTGCGGCTCGAGGGTGTACCGCTTGCGCTGGAACTGGCCGCCGCCTCTTTGCGCCGTATGACCCTCGAGCAGCTCGTGCGAGCGTTGAGCGGCGAACCCCACTGGCTCTCGGCTTTGCGCACAGCAGCGCGCGATCTGCCGCCGCGCCAGCAGACCCTGTATAACGCACTGGCATGGAGTTACGGCTTGCTCGACACAGGCACGCAGCAGGTGTTTCGCCCGCTCGGGGTATTGCGAGGGGGTTTCGATTTATCGGCGGCGAGCGCGGTTTGCGGGTTGGATGAACACCTGGTTGGCAACGCCCTGGCAGAGCTGACTGACCAGCACTTGCTCGCGCACGACGGCACGCGCTAGCACATGCTGGAGATGATCCGCGAATTTGCCCAGGAACAGATGGCACCGGCTGAACTCGCCCTGGCAGAAGAGCGCCACGCACGCTATTTTGCCGCGCGTTTGAACGCACCTGCGCCGCTCGAGGCTTCATTTATCGAACCCGACCATGCCAATTTTCTTGCAGCCCTGGAATGGGCCTGTCGCCAAGGCGATGCCGCGCTGGCCCTGACCCTGGGTAGACCGCTGGCCGATTTTTGGGAGACGCGGGGATATTTGCTCGAGGGCCTGGAAAGGGCGCGTGCGGTGCTGCGGGTCTCGGAGAACGCCGAGCCTGGATTGCGCCTGAGTTTTTTGAACGGCGCCTGCCATCTGGCCTGGAACCGTCACGACTTTGCAGCAGCGCTGGAGTTCTCCGATCAGAGCATTGCGCTGGCTAAAGCCCACCGGTTGGGCCTGGCCTGGGCGCTCAACACGCGCGGGCGAATTTTCATCGAACAAGGGGACTATGCGCGTGCAGAACAAACCCTGCGCGAATGCCTGCAGATCGCAAAAAAGACGCATGATGAACACGCCCTGGGGCTTGCGCTCACCCAGCTTGGCGAACTGGCCTTGGCCCTAGGAAAGCTCGATGAGGCACAAAAGCGATCCGAGCAAGGGCTCGAGCACCTGGATAAGCGCGTCCCCCGGTTTTTGGCGCTGGCCCACACCAACCTGGCCGAAATAGCCCTGCTGCGCGGCGACGGCGCGACGGCACAAGCACACCTGCAGCTTGCGCTGCCCCACATTCACAGCCATGTTCGGCGGGCGCTCTGCTTTTTCACCACCCTGGCCGGCTGGTGCGCCACCCGCGAGCGCGTACTCCTGGAAGATGCCCGGTGCGCTGCGGTATCGCTGGGTGTGGTGGCCGGATTAACCAAGCGAACCGGTGCACCTTTGTCGGCACTGTATCGCACCTTGCAGGAAAAGCGGCGTGAAAGCGTGCAATAACGCTTCACCGACCTCGAGTGGCAAGAGATGTGGTACCGCGGTTACACCATGTCAAATGAGCAGGCCGTGGCCTTCGCCGGTAAACTGCTTCGGACGGTGTGAGCGTTGAACCTTACCGGGGCAGCGCCAGTGGCTTCCCCATTAGGCCCCCATACCGGAGAACTGCTGGAGCCCTTTGCGCCATAGCCAGCGGTTGATCACCCAGAAGACCGCAAACCAGACCCCCAGCACCAAAAAGCCCTGCCCCACCCCACCGGGTACCGGCAGCCCGGCAAACAGCGCCGCCGGGAAGTAGACCAGGTAGGGGAAAGGGGTGAGCAGAGCCAAACTGCGCACCGCCTCGGGAAACACCGAAAGGGGGGCAATCAGGCCCGACAAAAACAGGTAGGCCACGAACCACAGCTCCTCCACCGCGGCCCCGCGCTCGGTCCAGAAGCACAGCATGGCGAAGGTGTACTGCATCAGGAAGCGCAGCAAAAAAGCCGCCACCGAGGCCGCCACGCCCAGCAGCACCCCCTCCACATCGGGCACAAAGCGGGCCTGCGGATACACCAGCAGAAAAACTGCCACAATCAGCAGGCCAAAGGGCAGCCGGGTCAGGCGCTCGGCCAGGTGCTGCATCAGGTGATCCCAGCCGGGGTCGATGGGCTTCAAGAGCTTGAATGACAGGCGCCCCTGCACCACATCGTCCTGGAACTCCCAGATCACCCAGACGATGGTGAGCTGGCGCACCAGAAAAACGCACAAAAAGTAGCGGGCAAACTCCGGGGCCGAAAGCGCAAAGCCGCCCCCTTCGGCGGCCTGCGTCCAGACCCCCATCAGAATAAGGGGCAGCATGGCCGAAAGGGCCCACAAAAGCACCTCGGCGCGGTATTCCAGGAAGTAGGCGTACCAGGTAGTTAAAAGGGCGCGGAGCTTGCGTAGCACCCCTTTAGTTTAGGCCAGCCACCTGGTACCACGGCCCACCCTCGCCCAGCGCTCACTTGCAGCGCAGCACCAACACCGGTCTTTCCGAACGGTGCAGCACCGCCTCGGTCACCGAGCCCAGCATGAAGCGATCCAGCCCGCTGCGTCCGTGGGTTCCCATCACGACCAGGTCGTGGTTTTTGGCCTCATCTAAGATGGCCTCCACCGGCCGGGCCTCCACCAGCTTGGTCTCGGCCTCCACCCCAGCCGCCTGGGCCAGTTCGCTGGCTTTGCTCAGGGCTTCGTTCCCTACCCGCTTGAGGTCTTCGAGCAGCTCGAGGCCATAGGGCACGCTCTCCGGGCTGATCCAGAAGCTCGAGCTGATGTTCTCCAGGGCGTACAAAAACGTCACCCGGGCCCCCATGTTTTTCGCTACTTCCAGGCCTTCGCGAATGGCCTGCTGGCTGCAGTTACTACCATCGGTGGGCATTAGGATTCTTTTGTACATGGCACCCTCCCTGTCTCGGCTGTCCCTAGTCTAATACCCTGCACCCAGGACGAAAGCCCCTGCGCTCGAGGCTCGTAACGCCCCAACCCAGTCACGTAACGCCCCCCCATTACACAGAAAAAAGCGATTGTAATCGGATATCTTTGCTCCATCCCTGTCAAGCGCAAATAAACAAAATTAACGTAACAGCCGGGTGTGCAGGGGGCCGGGTCGTTTTGCAAAACCCCCCTACAATCGCAATTGCTTATGACCTTTCCTGAGCTACTCGCCAGCCTGGTTGCCAAAGGAGTTTCAGACATCCATTTGCACGTGGGCCTGCCCATCATGGCCCGCCTGCATGGTCGGCTTATCCCCATTACCCAAAGCCCGCTTACCCCGCAGTACACCGAGGCGCTGGTAGACTTGATGTGCAACGAACGGCAGAAAGCCCTCTTCGCCGAACGCAGCCAGGTAGACCTGGCCTATGGCGTGCCGGGCGTGGCCCGCTTCAGGGTTAACCTGTTCAAGCAGCGCGGCTCGGTAAGCTGCGTGATGCGGGTGGTTAACTCCGACGAGAGCAAGCTCAAAATCGTCTCACTGCCCCAGGACACCATCAACTACTTCCGCGACAAAGAAAAGGGTTTGGTGCTGGTCACCGGCCCCACCGGCTCGGGAAAATCCACCACCCTGGCCCGCATCATCGATGAGATCAACCAGCACCACTCCAAGATGATCGTCACCCTGGAGGATCCCATCGAGTACCTGCACCGCAGCAAGAAGTCTATTGTTGTGCAGCGGGAGATTGGACAGGATGCCCCCAGCTTTAAAGACGGGCTGGTCGCAGCCATGCGCCAGGATCCTGATGTCATCATGATCGGCGAGATTCGGGATCACGCCACCGCCGCTGCCGCCCTGGAAGCAGCCCAGACCGGCCACCTGGTCTTCTCTACCCTGCACACCCTCGATACCGTGCGCACCGTCAACCGGGTGCTCGACCTGTTTCCACCCCACGAACGGGAGGTGGCCCGCATCCTCTTTGCTGAGTCGCTGGTGGGGATTGTCTCTCAGCGCCTTCTGCCCAGTAAGCAAGGGGGGCGGGTGTGCGCCATGGAAATCCTCAAGGGCAACCTACGCATTCGCGACCTCATTCGAGACCCCGATCGCACCAACGAAATCTACGAGGCCCTCAAAGACTCCTCACTGGATGGAATGCAGACCTTCGACGACCACCTGGCCGAGCTCTACGCCCGCGACCAAATCGACCTGGAAACCGCCCTGGCCCACGCCACCAGCGCCCAGTATGTCAAGGTCAAAGCCCTGCAGATCAACGCAGCCCGCCAGACTCTTATTGACGAGTCGGTGGTGCAGCAGAGCAACTAAAACTAAAACCCGCCGTACTCGTTTTCGGCAAAATAGAGTGAGCCGCGGTGTCAACCCACCCTGGGTGGTGGGTTATCTAATTTTCTGGCCGCCATCAGCCAGGGTCGGTTTAGACTGTTCCCATGTTGATCTATGGGCGCAATCCGGTCTTGGAGGCCTTGCGCGAAGGCCGGGTGGAGCAGGTCTGGGTAGCCAGGGGTGTGGAAGCCTGGCTTTTGAAAGAGCTGGACAAACTGGGGGCTTCGTACCAAACAGTACCGCGCATCCAACTCGATCAGATGGTGCGCACCACCCAGCACCAAGGGCTGGTGGCCGAGATTACAGAACTTGCCTACGCCGACCTCGAGGCCCCTTTTCGGCTGGCCAAAGAGCGCGGCGAGCGGGTCTTGTTGGTGGTGCTGGACGGCATCACCGACCCTCGCAACTACGGGGCCATCATCCGCAGTGCTTTTGCCCTGGGGGCGCATGGGGTGGTGACCGAAGAACGCCGGAGTGCGCCGCTGTCTGCCCTGGTAATGAAGGCTTCAGCGGGCACAGCCAGTAAGATACCTTTGGTGCAGGTCAAAAACATTCCGCGCTACCTCGAGCAGCTCAAACAGCAAGGGATCTGGGTCTATGGCACCAGCGGCAAAGCTAGCAAAACCATTGCCGAACTCGACTACCAGCGCCCCTTGGCCCTTGTAATCGGCTCCGAGGGCGAGGGTATGCGCCGGCTGGTGGCCGAACACTGCGACGAACTAGCCAGAATCCCCCTCTCTGAGGGGGCTGAGAGCCTGAACGCGGCGGTTGCGCTGGGGGTGGTGTTGTACCAAGCAGGAATCAACCGTAGACCAAAATGAAGCCTCCACCGTAGTAACACCGAAAGGCAAAGCCCAGGCCGCCACGACTGGATCAGTCCTGACGGCCCCGGCGCTGCTCGAGCTACGAAACCGGCGTCACCGCAGCGGTATCCTGCTCGCCAGTGCGAATGCGGTAAACCTTCTCTACCGGGAGCACAAAAATTTTGCCGTCCCCCACCTCGCCCGTGCGAGCCCCGGCCAGAATAGCCCGCACCGTTGGTTCAACAAAATGATCCGAAACGCCAATTTCCAGCCGCACCTTCTCGGAAAGCTCCATCTTTACGGTAGTACCCCGGTAGGTCTCGACCCGCTCGGTCTCGCCGCCGTGCCCCTGTATGCGGCTGATTGATAAACCCCGCACCTCGGCCTTAAAGAGGGCCTCCAGCACATCGTTGAGTTTTTCGCTCCGGATGATGGCAACGATCAGCTTCATCACACCCTCCTTTAGTCGGTGCCACCCGCCGGCTTAGGCCGGGCCATCGGCATAGCGGTCTCGCTCTTGACCAGGATGGCCCCTTCACCGCTGGTGTAGGCCTCTTCGCCGTGCTGGCTTACATCCATACCCACCCCTTCTTCCTTGATAGTCGCCTTGAGGGGGGTAATGGCACCCACCAGCTTGAGCAGCACAAAGGTAATGGCCCCGCTGTATACCACCGCTATAAGCACGGCAAAGGCCTGGATCAGCACCTGGGCCGGATTACCTGCAATCAGACCATCAAACAAACCGTTAACCGACTTCTGGGCAAACACCCCGGTCAGGATCGCACCCGTAATTCCGCCAACCCCATGGGCTGCAAACACATCCAGCGAGTCATCCATCCCACTCCTGGCCCGCCATAAGAGCACAAAATAGCTGGGGAAGGCCCCTATCGCTCCCATCACCAGTGCGTAGAAGGGAGAGACAAAAGCAGCCGCAGGGGTAATCACCACCAGGCCCACCACAATCGCGGTAGCCAGCCCCACAGCGGTCACCCGCCCCGTCCGCATCAGATCGATGAGCGACCAGGCCACAATGGTGGCAGCGGGGGCCAGGATGGTGTTGGTCAGGGCCAGCCCGGCCGTGGCGCTGGCCGCCCAGGCGCTGCCCGCATTAAAGCCAAACCAGCCAAACCACAACAACGCCGCCCCCAGCAAGACAAAAGGCACGTTGTGCGGTAGAACGGCCTGCCGTCCAAAATCTTTGCGGGCCCCCAGCACCAGGGCTGCTACCACCGCGGCAATCCCGGAGTTGATGTGTACCACCGTACCGCCGGCGAAGTCCCAGGCCCCCAGGTCAGCCAGGAAGCCACCCCCCCAGACCCATTTGGCAATGGGCGCGTAAACCAGAAGGCTCCAGAGGGTGATGAACAGCAAAAAGGCCGGGAAGCGCATCCGTTCTACCACCGCACCGGAGATCAGGGCCGCGGTGATAATGGCAAAGGTTCCCTGAAAGATCATCCAAAGCATGTGGGGAATGGTGATGGAAACAATCGCCCCCTTGTTCTCCATACCCACGTTGTTCAAGAACAAGTAGCGCAGGTCACCGATAAAGTTGCCATCCCCGGAGAGGGCCAGGGTGTAGCCCAACAAGGCCCAGGCCACAGCCACAAAGCCCAGCGCCGAGAAGCTCATCATCATGGTGTTAAGGGCGTTTTTTGAGCGAACCATCCCCCCATAAAAGAAAGCCAGCGCCGGCGTCATTAGCAGAACCAGGCCGGTAGCCACCAGCATCCAGGCGGTGTCGGCAGCGCTGAACTCAGGGTCTTGGGCAAAAGCCAGGCCACCCAGCAATGCCGCCAAGCCAAACGGTAGTCGAAGGTTTTTCATCAACCTCTCACCTCCTGAGCATAAGGCTACCGGCAGATTGTGCAAGTTGTCAATGCTTTTTTTGACAATTGTTAATCTTTTTATTTACACTTTGCACATTCGCATGAAATAAATTGCCTGATTGGGGTCAATAAATACCAGATGTCCAACAAACTTTGTCACAAACAAACCCACGCGCCGGGCAACCGCAAGCTGTCCTACAATGCAACCCACCATACCCCCTACAACCCATCTGGCTCTAAACTAGAATTCGAACATGACCGAGCGGCAGCGGCGCATACTGCATCTTCTGGTAGACATCTACATCCAGACCCAAGCCCCCGTGCCTTCGGGGGTACTGGCCCAGCAGTTGTCGCTTTCGCCGGCCACCGTGCGGTACGATCTGATTGAGCTCGAGCAGCAAGGCTTAATCGGCAAACCCCACACTTCGGCGGGTCGTGTACCCACCCGCGCCGGATTCCATCACTACGCGCTCTCCAAACTACCCCCCAACCCCTTACCTCAGGCCATGCTAGAAAAGCTAGCCCAGGTACTGGAGGATGCCGGCCCAAGACGAGAGGCGCTGCTGGTGCAGGTAGCCTCCAAGCTAGCCGGTTACCCCGCCACCCTGCGGCTACGGCCCCAGCGTGCACCCAAACTGTTGCAGGTGCACCTTTCCAACCTGACATCTGGCAAAGTTCTGGCGGTGGCGGTACTGGAAGGTGGGCGGGTTCGCGAAGCCCGCATCGAGCTATCCTTCACACCCACCGAAGCCCAGCTCAATGAGGCTGAGCAACGCCTGTACAAAGCCAGCGAGCCAGTTAAGGCCAGCACACCCGCCATGATGGAACTGTACGAGTCCATCGGAAGGGCCTTCGCCCAGGGCAGCCAGGAGGAGTACCGCGAGGGAATGGGTCTCTTGCTCAGCGAACCCGAGGCTCAAAACCCTCTGTTTTTGCGCCAGGCCATTGCGGTGTTCGAGGCCCCCAGCGACTCCACCTTTACCCCGCCCGGCGGCGTGAATGTTCGGGTCGGCGAAAATGAAGGGCTTTCGCTGGTGCAAGCCGGCATTAAAGTCAACGACCAGATCGGCGAGCTAACCCTTCTGGGCCCGGTTCGCATGCGCTACGAAAGGGCCTTATCGGTGGCTTTTACCATGAGCCAGGTGTATATGGGAAAGTGACCAGCCAGTATTGGAGGTGTTCTTAATGCATCCCAGCCATAACCCTGGACTATTCTTATAAATATGCGCGTACAGGTGTTGTTGTTTGCCCTTTTCCGCGAGCAGGCCGGACAGGCCCGGTTGCAGCTCGAGCTGCCAGAAGGTTCCACCGTGGCCGATGTCAAAGCCCTGCTGGAAGCCCAGTATCCCCTGCGGCTCAGCGGCGGGCTGGCCGCCATCAACGAACAGCTCGCCCAGCCCCACCAGCCACTCAAGGACGGTGATGAGCTGGCTTTCTTACCGCCGGTATCGGGCGGATCCACTACACCCGCCGCTGACCCAGCCCTGGCCACTGGAAACGAAAGCTTTGGCCTGACCTACGAAGCCCTGGCCCTGCAACCCTGGGTAGACTGGGCTTCAGACCACCCCTACGGCGCGGTGGTTAGCTTTTTGGGCACCACCCGTAGCCCCAACAAAGGCCTGTTGGTGAGCTATCTGGAGTACGAGGCCTACCCCGGCATGGCCGAGAAGGTAATGCAGCAGATTATCGCCGAGATGCGCGCGCGCTGGGTGCTGGGCCGGGTGGCCTTGTGGCACCGCCTGGGCCGGGTGCTGCCCGGCGAGGGCTCCATCTTAATAGTGGTTTCGGCCCCCCACCGCCCCGAGGCTTTCGAAGCCTGCCGCTATGCCATTGAGCGGGTCAAACAAATCCTTCCGGTTTGGAAAAAGGAATTCCTGCCCGACGGCTCCCACTGGGTAGAGGGGCATGCACCGGAGGAACACCGCCTTTAAGACTCTTTACGGCCCTCGATCTGGCAGCTTCAAAGCAAAGCATGAGAAAACCCGCCCTGGACTGGGTATCTACAGCCACCCCAATTGCCCTGTCGTGTTGGACAAACGCGAGCGCCTATGCTATAAATGACAGGTATGTCTCAGCATAGGGTCTAGAGTCCCTGGGGAGACAACCCGTCGCGCAGACCATCAACAGCCCAGTCCCAGAGCAATCTGGGCGGGGTTTTAGCGCGACAAACGGCAAAGGCAGAGAGGAAACAGGCGAATGGAAGACCAAGCTACCCAGACTCCAGTGGAAACTGGAAAAGAACCCCAAGCTTTTAGCATGGAGCAGGCCCTGCAAGATGCAGAGGCAAGGCTCGAGAAGACCGTCCAGCGCGGCCAGATTGTCACCGGCACCGTGGTGCTCGTCACCAACGACGGTGTGATGGTAGACATCGGGGCGCGCACCGAAGCCGTTATTCCGTTCAACCAGCTCACCGAGGAGAACCTGTCGGAAGAGGAGCTCAAGAATCTCCTCAAGCCAGGCGACACCGTGACTGCTTACGTGGTTCGGGCCGACCTCGAGAACGGCCAGGTGGTGCTCTCCAAAAAGCGGGCCGAGGCCGATCAGAGCTGGGTCAAGATCCAGGCCCTCTACGAGCAGGGCGAGCCGGTAATGGTGCAGGTTAAGGAAAAGGTCAAAGGGGGTCTGGTAGCGACCATTGAAGGCCTTCGCGCTTTCCTGCCGGCCAGCCAGGTAGATCTGAAGCGCACCCCCGATCTCGACGAGTACGTAGGCCAGAGCTTTTTGGTCAAAATCATCGAGCTTAACCGCAAAAAAGGCCGGATCATCCTGTCGCGCCGTACGGTGCTGGAAGCCGAGCAAAAAGCGGCCCGGAGCCAGGTGCTGGCCAGCCTGAAAGAAGGCGAGGTGGTCGAAGGCCAGGTGGTTGAGGTCACCGATTTTGGCGTGTTTGTGGCTTTGGGCGGCGTGGATGGCCTGGTGCACCGCAGCGAAATTACCTGGGGCCGCTTCAATCATCCCAGGGATGTGGTGCAGAAGGGCCAGACCGTCAAAGCCAAGGTGCTTTCGGTGGATACCGAGCGTGAACGGGTCAACCTCTCGATGAAGGCCCTCACCCAGGATCCCTGGCTGACCGTCTCCGAAAAATACCCTGTGGGCTCCAGGCTCACCGGCAAGGTGGTCGGTCTAACCCAGTTCGGGGCCTTCGTGGAGGTGGAACCCGGCCTCGAGGGTCTCATTCACATCTCCGAGCTGTCCTGGACCAAGCGCCCCAAGCACCCTGGCGAGATCCTGAAGGAGGGCCAGGAAGTAGAGGCCCAGGTTCTGCGCATCGACCCGGAGGAGCGCCGGCTCTCGCTGGGCCTAAAGCAGACCCAGCCCGACCCCTGGAAGAGCCTGCCCGACCGCTACCCCCCGGGTACGCCGGTCAAGGGCAAGGTCACTGGCCTCACCGACTTCGGGGTGTTTGTGGAGATCGAGCCGGGCATCGAGGGCCTGATTCACGTCTCCGAGCTGGCCTACGAGCGCGTCGAGAAGCCTTCCGAGATCTTCAAGAAGGGCGACGAGGTGGAGGCGGCCATCCTCCAGATTGACCCGGTGGAGCAGCGCATCAGCCTCTCGCGCAAACGCCTGCTACCTCCCCCGGCCCATGCAGTTAGCATCCCTGGCGGGGAGGAAGGCGAGGGTCGCAAGGGCCGCCGCGAGGGCAAGGAAGGCGAGCGCCCCAAGCGTTCGAAGGGCAAAGGTGGGGCCCGCGAAGGGCGCGGCCGCGACCACGACTACGACTACGGCATGGGTGGCGGGGCTGCCTCCTATACCAACTACGACCCCAGCGTGGTTGCTACCTCCAACACCAACGTTAAGCTTGGCGATGTGTTCGGCGATCTCCTAAGCCAGATTGCCTTGGAAGAGGACAAAGACAAAGAAAAGGCCTAACCTTCTCTGCCGGCCGGTAGCCGCCCAGGTGGGCGGCTATTTTTTTGAGGGGCCGGTTCGGTCAGCAGGGCCTAAAGCCCCACAAACCGTCCATCTTCCTGCAAAACCTCTCCGTCGGCCAGAAGACGCCCCCCGCGGCGCAGATCCAGAATCAGATCCCAGTGGATCGAGGAGGTGTTGGTTCCGCCGGTTTCGGGGTAGCTCTGGCCCAAGGCCAGGTGCACTGTACCACCAATTTTTTCGTCGTAGAGGATAAGGCCGGTGGGGTGAGTGATACCGAAGTTGGTGCCGATGCCCACCTCGCCCAAGCAGCGGGCCCCTGGGTCGGCCTCGAGCATCTTCAGCAGGTATTCCTCGCCGGTCTGGGCGCTGGCCTCCACCACCCGCCCCGCCCGAAAGACCAGGCGCACCCCTTCCACCCGCTGGCCTGCCACCACCACCGGCAGGTTGAAGCGCACCGGGCCCTCAACCGAGGCCTCGAGCGGGCTGGTAAACACCTCCCCGCTGGGCATATTGCGCTTGCCATCGGAGTTAATCCAGGTGCGCCCTTCCACCGATAAGCGCAGGTCGGTTTCGTCGGCCTGGATGCGAATTTCCTTCACCTTATGCAACCGCTCGATAAGGGCTGCCTGGAATGCCGAGAGTTCGTGCCAGGCCGCGATGGGATCGGGTCGGTCGAGGTACAGGGCTCGCTCCACAAAGGCCCGGAAGCCTGTTGTGGACATCCCGGCCTGCTGGGCGTAGCCGGCGGTGGGGTACAGGGTCAGGCACCAGCGCTTGCGGGCCCGCATCCGCTTGTAGGGCCGCCAGCCCGCCTCAAACTGGGCTATGCGGGCTGGGGGCACCTCGCTAAGCTCGAGCGGATTCTGGGCGCTCTCAATGCGCAGGCTGGCATCCACCTGCTCCATAAGCTGCATCTGGGGTTTTGGGGGCCGATCCAGCCAGGCCTCGCCCAGCATAAAGAAGGGCCTCGAGACCGCCGCGGGAAATAGCTGCACAATGGGATAGGCACCACACTGTAAAACCACCTCATGCAGGGCCTCGAGCAGGGGGAGGGCGGCCGGTTCGGCTTCAATCAGCACGGTCTGGCCCGGCTGTAAGTCCAGGCAGTAGCGCGCCAGTAACCAGGCAAAGCGGCTTTCCATATTCTCAAAGTTATACCGGAGCGTGTTTCAATTTGGCCCAGCGCATCGAGCAAATTGCCCATTCGGAATCCTCGGGCGCATATGCACGTGAAAATCACCACTTCTGCGCTATGATGTAAAAAGCATGAGCGAAGTCAAAATCACACCGCTGGCCCGTCGTCTGGCGGAAGAAAACAGCATAGACTGGCGTCAAATTAAGGGCACCGGCCCCGATGGCACGGTGGTAGAGCGGGATATTCTGGCCTTTTTGGCCAAGGTTATGGCCGGCGAGGTCAACCTGCCACCCACCCCCGAGGAGGTGGCCCCTCCGACTGGCGCCATTCCGGATATGGCCCAGGCCCAGGCGGTTCTGCAGAAGGAAGGGGTTCAGCTCGACGACCTGGTGCCCTCGAGCCCCAGCGCCCCCCCACCACCGGAATCGGCCCTGCCCACCCTGGAAGACATCGAGTTCGACCTCGACCTCGAGCCCGCCCCTCCCCCCCCGGTACCCCCGGCCAGCGCGGCCTTCGAGGAAGCCCCCACCCTGGCCCCCGAGCCCGAGATCGTACCCAATTTCGAAGAGCCTGAGCCGCTTACAAGCACCGGGCCTCTTTCCACCCTCCAGTGGGAGGAGCCCGAGCCCCTGAGCCCGCTCCCCGAGGTCAACCCCGAGCTAGCCAGCCTACCCCCCCTGCCCAGTGAGCCCGACCTCGAGCCCCCCAGCAGCGCCAACAAGCTGATCTGGGAAACCCAGGAAGTCCTGACCGCCCCCGAGGTTCCTGCCCCTGCGCCCGAACCCTTGGCGCCCGGAATGAGCTTCACCAACACCCCCGAAGCTCCTTCGGCTGAGCCAGCGGTTCCACCTGCACCTGAGCACCAGGCCCCGGTCGAGGCAGCCGCAGCGCCCCTGACACCCCCCGCGGCTTCCATACCCACCCCTTTCGCTAACACCGGTCTAGGCGTGGGCCCCGCACCCAGCACCCAGATGCTGCGGGTTCAGGCCTGGCAGCGCCTGGTGGCGATTGGCCCCGCGCAAGAGGCCGCCCAAACCCTAAGCGAGGCCTGGCGTATGGAGGTGGGGCTGGATGCCCTGCTGTACCGGGCCGCCGACAAAGCCCTATCCGACACCCAGACCCCCCTGCGCCCCACCAAGGGTCACCTCGAGGGCAACGAGCTCAAAAGCCTGCGGGTGGCCCCCGCCCAGTCGCTGCGGGGCACCCTGGACTCGCTGCGCATGGCCTCCGATCCCGCCGAAGGGCTGGTGGTGCTCTCCCTGGCAAACAGCGCCTTCGACCAGGTCATCTTTCCTGGCCTCTCCACCCTCACCCTGGGCCGGGCCAGCGGCGGCCATGCTTTGCTCACACTCAGCGGTGATATGAGCTCTGAGCTGGCCGGCCAGCTTTTGGCGCGCGTGGCCTACTACCTCGAGCGCCCCATCCTGCTGGCCTAAACCCCCAGGCCAGTCAGTGCTTGGCAAAACTTGCAATAAAAACACCCGGCAGATAGCTCGATTAAGCTCGCTTTAAGATAACCCGTCCGCAACTAGGCACGGGGGGGGGCTTGTGCTAGGCTCGAGGTATGAGAAAAATACCCTGGCTTCTGCTTTTGCTGCCGCTGGTGCTCTCGAGCTGCATTTTAGTGGTCGATTTACCGGTATCTAACTTCCGCTTCGACAGCAACTGGCAGCGCAATACCGATCTTCGGTACGTTTTCTGTACCAACAAAACCACCTATATGCGCTATAAGTTCCGTGCACCAGACTCTTCGGTAATCTCCAGCATCCAAGAGGTTTATCAAGGCTATGCATCAGGCAATACCCTCACCCTCAACCGCCCCATTACCGACCTGACCCGTGATGGCAACGACCTGGTTTTTGTTGGCATCGTGAATTTTGGCCAAGGTCAAGTACCACAGAGCCTGCCCGCAGGCGTCAGCCAGCAATCCATCACCGTTACCCCCATCACACCTCCCCCCTCCATCACCGGTAAAACCACGGTCACGGTCACGGTCACGACCACCAGCGGCAGGCCGTACTCCGGCTCCTACACCTATGATGTCTACTCCAACTGCCCTTAGAAAGGAAGTTTGACCATGCTTCGCCCGCTTTTGCTTCTTTTGCTGGCTTTTGCCCTCTCCTCGTGCATCCTTCTGGTGGAAGAGGACGAGCCCCGGCGACCGGTACAGCCTGTTACGCCGGTCACCCCGGTACAGCCCAGCATTGTGACGCCCGGCCCCGGCAGCTTTACCTACCGTTGCAGTGGGGGCACGCTGGTGGTGAACTATCTCGACAGCAACAACCTGCGGCTTTTCTACGACGGCGCTTTTCAGAGCCTGAGCCTGGTGCGGCGCAGCCCGACCCTGCTGTTTAGCGGCGGGGCCTACACCTGGGAGTGGACGGGCAGTCGTGGCACCCTTACGGTGCGGGGCCAGGTGGTGCTGAGCAACTGCGCCCTATAAGGGGGTCAAATATGCGATACCTGCTTGGAATTCTAGCTTTATTGGGGCTGGCGCTGGGCCAGGCCCTTACACCCAAGAGCATCATTGTGAACCCCACCCCGCCCTCCGACCTGCAGGTGCGGGTCTGGGTAGACAAAGACCCCAACAAAACCGGCAACCCGGTTTATCAGTTTGGCGAGAACATCCAGATCTCGGTGCAGGTGACCCAGCCCGCTTTTGTGTACCTTTTCAGCGTGCGAGCCACCGGCGAGATCAGCGGGATTCTGCCCAACGCCTTCGAGCAGGAGAACTTCTTGCAGGCCGGCGAGGTGCGCACCTTCCCCGGCATTGGGGCCCCCTACACCTTTACAGTCGAAGGCCCGGCGGGGCAGGACAGGGTGCTGGCCGTAGCCAGCCGCCGCCCGCTGGATGTCTCGGAGATTGTGGACATCCAGACCGGGCGGGCCCGCATTCAGGGCGAGGGCAACCTGGCCCGCGCACTCTCGATTGTGGTCACACCCATTCCCGCTAACGACTGGGTGACCGACGAGGCCTATTACATCGCCGGGCAACTGCCCCCGCCCCCACCCCGCACCGGCACCCTATCGCTGAGCAGCAACCCCAGCGGGGCCCAGGCGCTCATCAACGGGCGCTTGGTGGGCAATACCCCCCTCAACCTCGAGCTGCTGCCGGGTACGTACAACCTCGAGCTCCGTCGCGGCGGCTACAACCCCCTGCGCACGGCCTTTACCATCCAGGCCGGACAGGTCACCCGGCTCAACCTGACGCTTGTGGCCACCCCACCGCCCACCGGCGTGCTGGCCGTGGACAGCAACCCCAGGGGGGCCCAGGTGCTGGTGGACGGCCGGGTGGTGGGCAACACCCCCCTCAACCTCACCCTCAACCCCGGTAGCTACACGGTGGAGCTGCGCCGCGGCGGGTTCAGCCCCTTCCGCACGCTGGTTACCATTCAGGCGGGCCGCACCACGCGCCTAACCGTCAACCTGGTCAGCATTGCGCCGCCCCCTCCGCCCGTCCAGCCGGTGCAACCCGTGCAACCCGTCCAGCCGGTACAGCCGGTGCGCCCGCCCTCGGGCTCCTTCACCTACACCTGCCAGGGCGGTACACTGGTGGTCAACTACATCAGCAGCAACCAGGTGCGTCTGTTCTACGACGGGGCCTTCCAGACCCTGCCCCTGGTGCGCGGCGGTGCGGAGCTGGTCTATTCCAACAACATCTACACCTGGGAGATTGGGCAGGTGGGCCGCCTGATCGTGCGGGGGCAGGTGGTGCTCTCCAACTGCCGTATTTAGTTTTTCGACGCCTCGAGCTGCCAAAGGGCTCGAGGCCTTCTTCTTTGCGGGTTAGTTTACAATCTTTATCATCTTTTATCTCATGATAAAGAGCTATGGACTGGCTCACACAACCCTGGCCCTGGTACGTGGCCGGCCCCCTAATTGGCCTGACCGTGCCCCTGCTGCTCATCATCGGCAACCGGCGCTTTGGCATCTCCTCCTCGCTGCGGCACGTGTGCGCGGCGCTGGGCAGCCGGCTGCCCTTCTTCCGGTACGACTGGCGGGCCGAAAGCTGGAACCTGGCCTTCGTGCTGGGCATCGTGCTGGGGGGGTTTGTGGCAGGGGTGCTCCTGACCAACCCCAACCCGGTGCAGCTTAATCCCCAGACCGCGGGGGCGCTTCAGCAGATGGGGGTCTCGGCGGATTCGGGCTTTCTGCCCAAAGAATTGTTCTCCTGGCAGGCGGTACTGAGTCCGGTGGGATTCTTGTTTTTGCTCCTGGGCGGCTTTTTGATTGGCTTTGGGGCCCGCTGGGCGGCGGGGTGCACCTCGGGCCACTCCATTACGGGGCTGGCCGCGCTGCAACTGCCCTCGCTGCTGGCCACCCTGGGCTTTTTTGCCGGTGGCCTGGTCGCGGCCCACTTCATCCTGCCCTGGGCCCTGGGCCTCCTGAGGTGAAATATGGCGCTCCCGATTCGTGACGAGTTCGAGCTGCACAACAAAGCCCGCACCCCTGGCGTGGCGGGCTTGCTGGCGTATCTGCCCTACCTGCTGGCTGGGGCTTTCTTTGGTTTTGTGGCGATCCGGAGCGAGATCGCCTCGTGGTACCGCATCTACGAGATGTTCCGCTTCGAGTCGTTTCACATGTACGGGGTGATCGGCAGCGCGGTGGTTACCGCGGCCCTTTCGCTCTGGCTTCTGCGGAAACTGGGGGTGAAAGCGCCGGACGGCGAGCCCCTGCGCGTGCGGCCCGCCGATCCGGGGCGCTACCGCTACCTGCTGGGCGGGGTGGTGTTTGGGCTGGGCTGGGGGCTGGTGGGGGCCTGCCCCGGCCCCATCTACGCGCTGTTGGGCAGCGGCTATGCCGGGGCGCTGGTAATTCTGCTGGGGGCGTTGCTGGGCACCTATGTGTATGGCCTGGTGCAGCGCCACCTGCCGCACTAAAGGCGCTGCTCCCAAAGCGCCAGGGCTTGCTCGAGGTAAACCCGTTCCTGCTGCACCTGCTTTACCGGGGGCAGGCTGGCTAGATGCTGCTGCTTCTCCTGGAGTTCGGCCCATAGCAGGGGATGCCGGGCCTTGAGCAGCAGCGGCCCATAGCGCAGGGCGGCCTCGAGCGGCAGCCCCCGGTAGGCCGTGCAGGGCCCCCGCACCAGGGTGAGGATGCTGTAGCGCCAGAAGCCCTGCACCATCTGTTCGTTGACCAGGGCGTAGCCGGCCTCCAGCGCCCAGCGGCGCAGGGGCAGGGCGCTGTCGTTGGGCTGGAGCACCAGGCGGGGCGGCAGCCGCTCGGGGTGGGCCGAGAGGATTTTGACCATCAGCCGGGCCCCCATCCCGCACAGGCTCAGTGAGTCGGCCTCACCCGGTGCCAGAGGCCCCAGTCCATCGCCCAGCCGCACCTCCGCGCAGAGGCCCTCCAGGGCCCGCCTCGAGTTCTCCCAGGGCCCCCTGTGCTTCTCCACCACTATCACCCGCTGCACCCGCCCGCTCAGGAGCAGGTGGCGCGGCAGCAGGGCGTGGTCGGCCCCGATGTCGGCGTGGGTGGGGGCGCTTATTTCCTGGGCGACAGCCTCCAGGCGGGGCTCGAGTTTAGCGGTAAATCCAGGCATAGGCCACCAGCAACGTTATCAGCGTGAGCGGCAGGCCAAAGCGCAGGTGCTCCCCAAAACTCAAGCGGTAGCCCTCGCGCCGGGCCGCCTCGGCCACAATCAGGTTGGCCACCGAACCCAACAGGGTCAGGTTGCCCGCCAGGGTGGAGGCCGCCGCCAGCAGCAGCCAGCCCTGGGTATCCCCCGCCGGAATCAAGGGGTACAGCAGCAGCACCGCCGGCACGTTGGAGATCAGGTTGGAGAGCAGCACCGTCACCCCCGCCAGGCCAGGGGCGGTGGCAGCCAGGGGTTCCAGCAGGGTAAGGATGCCCAGCTTCTTGACCGCAGCCGTGACCATGAACAACCCGGAGAACATCACCAAAAGCTCCCAGTCCACCCGCATAAAAAAGCGCTCGGAGCGGATGCGGCGGCTCCACAGCAACAGCCCCGCGGCGATCAGGGCGGCCTGGGCCAGCGGGTAGCCCAGCACAAAGGCGGCCAGCAGGGCCAGGGTAATCCAGGCCCCTTTGAACAAAAGCGCCCGGTTGAAGCGGAAGCGCAAGGGCGGCAAGGGTGGCAGGGGGGCCCTCGAGCGCACCGCCGGATACAGCGCGTACAAAAGCCCCACCTGCACCGCCAGCCCCACCAGGGCCACCGGGGTCAGGGCTGCGGCAAAGTCCAGGTAGGTAATCCTGGACAGGCTTCCCACCACGATGTTCTGGGGGTTGCCAGTGAGGGTGGCCACGCTGCCCAGGTTGGTGGCCCCGGCCAGGGCCAGCAGGTAGGGTACGGGCGGCAGCCCCAGGGTGCGGGTGAGGGCCAGCACCAGCGGGGTGAAGAGAATGGCGATGGTGTCGTTGAGGAACAGCGCCGACAGCAGGCCGGTACCAAAGGTGAGCCAGACCAAAAGGCCCAGCGGCGAGCGGGCCAGGTGCACCAGCCCATTCAGCGTAAGCTGGAAAAAACCCGCATAGGCCAGGTGGGCATTGAGCACCATCACCCCAAACAAAAACCCCAGGGTATGGGGCTCGAGGGCCCGCCAGGCCTCCTCGAAGTTGAGCACGCCCAGCACAATCAGAAAAGCCGCCCCGGTAAGGGCGATGGCCGCCCGGTTCATGCGGTAGCCGGGCCAGTAGCCCAGGCCCAGGCCCAGGTAGGTCAGACCCAGCACCAGATAGGCGAGCAACTCCACCGCGTTCACTCAAACCCCCATCCGATTTTCTCATAGGCCTGGGCGCTGGGGGCAGGCTGCAAGGGTACAGGGAGCCCCTGGTCAGAGGCCCCCCACACCCAAAGCCGTGTCATGCGCATTTCGGTAGTATCGGTCACTTTGACAAGCCTAAACGATACTACCGAAAGGCTTTTCTACTCCCTTCGGTCGGCTTGAATCCTTCACCTCTGACTGCGCATGACGGTGAAGGATTCAAGCGGAAACGGTATCAAACCTTTTCGATACACTGCTCAGCCGCCTGCAACACCTGTAGCAGGGCCTGGGCCTGCTCTAGCCGCTCAATGAAGTAGCTCGAGCCGGTCTCACTCAGGGCTTCGTACTCACCGCGCTCAGCGTCCACCCGCACCGCCACCACCCGCCGGGTCTGGATGAAAATCTCGGCCCAGGGAAGGTATTCTTCAACTCTGCTCATACTCAACCAAAAATAACCAAGAAAAACCGAAGACCATGTCGAAATTCGACAAAAAAATGGCCTCGAGCGTTTCTTAGACTTCTCAGTCTAAGACCTTATTGGTTTGTCAGCGCAGGGCTTGGGGGCGGCGCGCTACCGGGCGCTCAGCCAGACCGGGCTTTGAGGCCAGAGCTGCGCCAGCAGCTTCCGCAGGCCCACCAGGCTACCGGCCATCACCAGCGTCAAAATCAGCCAGACCGAGATCACCTCACCCAAAGCGGGCGAATCGGTGCGCCAGAAACGGGGCTTTCGTACCAGTTGAGCAGCCACAAAAGCTGCAAATACCGTGAATAGGAACCAAATAAAACCGAACATATTACGCCCAGGTTAGCACCCCGGCCCGCCCGGGCCTGTGCAAAAATACCAGGGGAAGTTGGGGCCATGAAGGACGCTAGTCTGCCCATCTATACCGTTCTGCCTGCCTTGCGAAAAGCCCTGGGCACGCACCGCACGGTCGTCCTGCAAGCCCCGCCCGGCGCGGGCAAGAGCACGCTGCTGCCGCTGGAACTGCTGAAGGAGCCCTGGCTCGAGGGCCAGAAGATCTGGATGCTACAGCCCCGCCGCCTGGCCGCCCGCAACGTGGCGGCGCGCATGGCCGACCTGCTGGGGGAGCCGGTGGGCCAGACCGTGGGCTACCAGGTGCGCTTCGAGCGCCGGGTGGGGCCCGCCACCCGCATCGAGGTGCTCACCGAGGGCATCCTGACCCGCCGGCTACAGCAAGACCCCGGCCTGGAAGGGGTGGGGCTGATCCTCTTCGACGAGTTCCACGAGCGCAGCCTCCAGGCCGATCTGGGGCTGGTGCTGTGCCGCGAGGTGCAGCAGGCCCTGCGCCCGGATCTGCGCCTCTTGCTGATGTCGGCCACCCTGGACGCAGAGGGGCTGGGCGCGTTTTTGCAAGCCCCCGTCCTGACGGCGGAAGGGCGGCAGTACCCGGTAGAGATTCGCTACCTGCCCAAAGACCCCGAGGGCCCCCTGCCGGGGGTGGTGGCCGGTGCGGTCTCGCGGGCTTTGGCCGAGCAGGCGGGCGATGTGCTGGTCTTTCTGCCGGGGGTGGGCGAGATTACCCGGGTGGAGCGGCTGCTGACGGAACGGCATCCCGAAATTAAAATCACCCCGCTCTACGGCGACCTGCCGCTGGCCGCCCAGCAGGCCGCCATCCTGCCCGACCCGGCGCGCCGCAAGGTGGTGCTGGCGACCTCCATTGCCGAGACCAGCCTGACCATCGAGGGCATCCGGGTGGTGGTGGACTCGGGGTACTCGAGGCTGCCCCGCTTCGAGGCCCGAAGCGGCCTCACCCGTCTGGTCACCGTGCGGGTCACCCGCGACGCCGCCCAGCAGCGGGCCGGGCGGGCCGGGCGCCTGGGGCCGGGGGTCTGCTACCGCCTGTGGAGCCCGGCCACCGATGCACAGCTCCTGCCCCAGCGCCGGCCGGAGATTCTGGAAGCCGATCTGGCCTCGCTGGTGCTCGAGCTGGCCCGCTGGGGGGTGCAGGATCCTTTCGCCCTGGACTGGGTCACACCACCCCCCGCCGGGGCCCTCCGGCAGGCCCGCGATCTGCTCGAGGCCCTGGGGGCGCTGGAAGGCCCCACCCTGACCGAGCGGGGCAAGGCCCTGCTCGAGTGGCCCACCCACCCCCGGCTGGCCCATTTGCTGCTGGAAGGCCTGGCTTTGGGGCAGGGCGCCCTCGCCACTGACCTGGCGGCGCTGCTGGAGGAGCGCGACCCCCTGCCCCGCGAAACTGGGGCCGACCTGGGCCTGCGCATCGAAGCCCTGCGGCACTGGCGCCAGACCCGGCAGGCTTTGCACAGCGCCGAGACCGGTGTGCTGTCCCGGGTGGAGCGCCTCAGCCAGGAGTGGCGCAAACGGCTGGGGGTGACGGCCGACAACCGCCCCCCCGAGCCGCACATGGTGGGCCTGCTGGTGGCCCAGGCCTACCCCGACCGCCTGGCCCACCTGCGCGAAGGCGACCGCCTGCGCTACCGGCTCTCGGGGGGGCGCGGGGTGCGGCTGGGCGAGGACGACCCCCTGGCCGGCACCCCCTGGCTGGCCGTAGCCCATCTGGACGCCGGTCAGGAGGAAGGGCGCATCTTTCTGGCAGCGCCGGTCGAACCCGAGCACCTGGCCCCCCGGGCCCGTCCCGTGGAGCATATCGCCTGGGATGCCCGCAACGGGGTTCTGCTGGCCCAGCGAGAGCTGCGGATTGGGGAGGTGGTGCTATCCAAAGAGCCCCTGGCCCGCCTCGAGCCCGCCAGGCGCCGCGAGGTGCTGTGCCGGGCAGTTCGCAGCGAGGGTTTGGGGCTTCTGCCCTGGACGGAAGCGCTGCGCCAGTGGCAGGCCCGCGTGCTGAGCCTGCGCAGTTGGCGGCCCCAGGAAGGCTGGCCCGACGTCTCCGATGCCCACCTGCTGGAGACCCTCGAGGACTGGTTGGCCCCCTGGCTGGACGGGGTCTCGCGCCGCGAGGACTTTGGCCGGCTCGAGCTCCAAAGCCTGCTGGGCGGGCTTTTACCCTGGCCGCTCCCAGCCCGCCTGGAGGCCCTGGCTCCCACGCGGCTCGAGGTGCCCAGCGGCTCCAAAATCAAGCTCACCTACAGCCCCGATGGCAGCCCGCCGGTACTGGCGGTCAAGCTGCAGGAGCTCTTTGGCCTGGCCGATACCCCCACCGTCAACGAGGGCCGCACCCCGGTTTTGCTGCACCTGCTCTCCCCCGCCGGGCGGCCCATCCAGGTAACCCAGGATCTCAAGAGCTTCTGGAACAACACCTACCCCGAGGTGCGCAAGGAGTTGCGCGGGCGCTACAGCAAGCACCCCTGGCCCGAAGACCCCTGGAATGCCGAACCCACCCGGAAAACCAAGCCGCGGTGAAAACGCCTACGACTCAGCGGGCTCTGGCTTCAAATACCCCCCACGCACCGTCGCTCCAACCACCATGGCGGCCGCCACCAGCACCAGGTTTTTGATGATGTACTGCCCCTCTAAAGTGGGCGCGTAGGGAAAACGGGTAAACACTTCCGCCGGAAAGAAGAAAATCGGCAAGAGCGTGCCCAGCATCTGCAAAGCCATAAGCAGCAGGGTAGCTCGCATCACAAAACTGTGCGGTTGCGCAAAGATCAGTCCAAGACCGATCAGGCTTTCCCACGCAGCCAGTATCAGAAGCCCCCAGGCAGGTGGAACCAACCCGAAAGAGAGCACCTCGATGGTGCGCCCCGCAAGATCTTGAGCCGGGCTGAGCCCCGGGAAAAATTTCAGCAGGCCAAACCAAAGGAAAACCAACCCCAGGCTCACCCGCAGCACACCCAGGCTGTTGCGGGCTAAAAAGAAGGTAATTCTGCGGTCAAGGCGGTCGAACAGGCGGGGTGTTCGCTGCAGCCTCTCCATGACCCTAAGATGCCATGGGTTGTCTGGACTTTTGTCCCGAACGTGGGCCGCCTCAAAAATTTGCTACCCTAGACTAGAAGCATGAACGATAAGAAACTCAACCCGCTGCGCCTGGTGCTGCTGACCGTGCTAATCGGGTACTTCGCCTTCCTCTTCACCCGGCCCCAACCCGAAGAACCCCTGGTGACCCAAGCGCCTGCACCCGCCACCACCCCAGCACCCACCGCCACCCCTACCAACTGCCTGGGCCAGATCACCCAGGTAGCGCAGGGCGCCAACGAAATTCGCCTGACCATCACCGGCTCGGCAGAACGCATCCTGGTCTACACCGACCAGGGCAACATCACCGCCGCCACCCCGGAGGTGGGCAGCGGTGGTGAGTACCGCATCCGCACCCCTGGCCCAGCCACCGCCGTGCAGCTCGACGACTGCCCGGTGCTCAACCTGAGGTAAGCGCATGGAAGACATACGCAAAGGACGCCCTTCACGCCGCCTGCTCGACCTGGCCTCTCGCAAGCGCGAGCCCGTTCCGCTAGAAAGCCAACCCCTAGAAATGCTGCTCTACGCCCTTTTCGGGAATCTCCAGGCCGCCCGTTCCATCGGCCAGGCTCTTGGGGGCGACATCCGCAACATCCACGGCTGGGACATCCGCGACCTGGAATCCCTACCCGGCGTGGGTAGGGGGGTTATTGGCAAGCTGGCAGCGCTGGTGGAAATAGTACGTCGGCTACACCAAAAGAAAGCGACCTAAGCCTGGGCCGCTTTGCACCGGCAGGTGGGCAAGCCCACCTGCACCGTCGTTTTGCACCTCCGCTCTGCGCTTGATTCTGCAGCGCAACCGGGCAAGCCTGAAAGCATGGCTTTTCAACGCGTGCCTGTAAATTCAGACAAGCCACTTGGGCCGGGCACCTATGAGATCGTATTAGCCCACCAAAGTGGCGATATTTCGCGGGTAACCCGATCCGACCTAGAACGAGCGCTGCAAGCAAAATACGGCTCGAGTATAAAAGTGTTGGACTGGGGTAAAAAAGGCAGCGACCTGGTGATCCGGCTCCAGGTAACCGCCACCCCCACCGCCTCCACCTCGGGGGCCCAGGATCCGTGGGCCATAACCCCGGCCTTAAGCTGGTATACCCCGGATGACCTGATCCAGCCCGCCTTCCTTCCCGCGCTGCCAGCCATTTTCACCGCAGCAGCGGTCATAGCGATTCTGTATCTAACCTGGCGCATCGTAGCCACCATCAAAGAGACCGTGCAGCTCGTGCCCGAGCCGGCCCGCTCGGTAGCGGTCACTGGCTCCGGCGTGGGCCTAGCCGCCCTGGGCATAGGCGTTCTGGCCCTGGCGGTTTGGCCCAGAGGCAGGAGGTAAACCATGACCCTAAGGCTGCCAGAACCACTGTTGGCAGAACCGGTGGAGATGCCAGCTTTGCAACCCGAAGCGCCCCGCCAGGTGGAGGCCGTTCCCCTGGGGCCAGACGAACTCGATCCCGTTGTGACCCAGGCAGTGGAATCACAGCCCGAGGTATCCATGCCAAAAACAGCGGCGGTTGAAAACGAAAACCCTTCGGAAAAGGTTTCCAAAGAAAAAGCCGAGCCTGCCAACCCCAAACCTACTCCCAAATCTGTTCAGGGGTACGCCGTGGCCGTTCTGGGTGCGGTGCTGGTAGTGGCTGCGGCAGTCCTGGGTATGAAAGGAGGCACCGGTGCAACAACCCCCTGTGGGAACTGCGGCGGAAACAGAACCGGCGGTTCTGCGGTTTCCGGATCCGGCCCCATCATCTACTGACGAAGGCTTCCAGAACATAGAAGACAACCAGGGGGAGGCCTCTTTTTCCGACCTTCCCCCCGAACCCCCATCCATCGAACCCTTTACCGGGGCCGATCTGGTTCAGGGGGCTACCTGGATGCTAATCCTGGGGCTGAGGCTGCAAACCCAGGAAGAAGTGGAAGCCTTCACCCGGGCTTTTCAGGGGGGCGTACTCCCCATGCTCCCTCCCGCACCAGTGCTGGACGCGCTCAAGGTGGGGGAGGCCCTGGCCGCCTACGGCATCGGCAAGAACCGCCTGCCGCTGCAAGGGGGCGTGGAGCATCTGCCCCCCTGGCTGCGCATCCTGCTGGGGGCGGGGGTGATGGCCATGAGCGTCTACGGAGGTATGCGTGCAGTTCAGGAAATACGGGCTCGGAGTGCTCCTAATCCTCCTGCTGGGGGTAGTGCTGATGAACCAGCCCAGGCCTAGAAAAAGTGCATATCTGGTTTTAGACCCTGGGCACGGTGGGCGCGACCCTGGGGCGGTGGATCCCAATTCGGGAACCCGCGAAAGCGATCTCAACCTGGCGCAGGCCCTCACCCTCAAGGAGTACCTGGTGGCCCTGGGCTACACGGTGGGCTTCACCCGCACCACAGACGTGTTTGTGCCGCTGGCCGAGAGAACCCGCATGGCCCAGGCGCAGGGAGCCCGGGTTTTTGTCAGTGTGCACCACGACACCCCCACCGCTCCGGGCCCTGGGGTGTACTATTCCGCGCATCCGCTATCCCGGAGCCTGGCTGAACGGATTGCCGCAGTTCTGAGAGGGGCATGGGTTCGCCCTTCATCTGCCAGTCGGTTTGGCCGGCTCTACATTGACGACTTTCCAGGCCCGGCGGTGCTGGTGGAGTTTGGCCCCACGCGCCCTGTTTCGCGGGAAGAGCGGATTGCACGGGCTCAAGCCGTCGCGTCTCCTATAGCGTCCTACGTGCAGGAGGTAGTGGTGTGAATTTTGATGCCATCAAAAACAACGCCTTCCCCATCGCCGTGCTGGCCGGTAGCCTCTACCTGGGCCTGGGCCGCCTAAAGAACCTGCGCGAAGGGCAGGGCTGCCCCAAGTGCGAGACCGCCCAGGCCGTGGTCGCCTTCGCCCTGGCCGCCTGGGCAGGGTGGGAACTGTGGCAGCAATACCAGGTGTGATAGGCTGGGAGTATGAAGCGTTCAACCCTCAAAACGCCCAAACCAAAAACAATTGGCCCTAACCCAGATTCTTGGGCAAATGATTTTGTTGTCGTTGAACCTGCTAACCCACAAAAAAGGCCTCTGCCCCCTCAAGTCAAACTGAAAGGCAAAAAAGGCTCGCTTGAGTATGTCAAAGAACAACGACGTTGAGCTTGTTGTCTTCGATACAGGTGCGCTAATCCAAATACACACTCAGGAACGCTTCAGTCACTTGGCTTTATCGCTTTACCAAGAAGCCAAATACATTGGAATTTGTAATCTGGTTGTGCCTGAGATAGCTGGTGCAACAGGAGCCATGGTTCGAAACAAAAGCCTGAGTAAGCTTGATAGAAAAAAAATACAATCTTTCTTGCTAGATAACCTGGAAAACTGGCTAGTACTTCCAGTCTCGAGAACGGTTTGTAAAAAAGCTTTTGACCTATGCCAAAATCACCCCCTCAAAGGGGCAGATGCCGTACACCTGGCCGCCACCTTAGCTATGCAAACTTTCCGCAAGCTGCGGTTTTTTACTTTGGACAAAACCCTTTATCAAGCCGCAAAAAAAGAAAAAGTCCAGGTTGTAGCCATTCCGGAGTTTGAGCGTGGCCGGTAGACAGACCTTCCGCATCCTCATCGTGGGCAAGTCGGGGTCGGGGAAGTCCACCCTGGCCCGTCAAATCCTGCTTCGCATGGTGGGGCGCTTCCGAAAGCTGGTCATCGTCAACCGCAAAACGGAGTTCTCCGACCTTTGCGAGGCCCGCTTCCGGGTAAAGGAAGAAGGCGATCCAAGCCGGGCCCTGCGGCGTCACAGCAGGGTCTTCTTCCACGTCACGGGCTACGACCCGCGCGCTTTCCTGGATGCCCTGGGAGCGGAGATCATGCGCCAGCGGGATGTTTTGTTGCTGGTGGACGAGGCCTACCACTTCTTCCCCCGGGGGGCGGTGCCCAAGGGACTGTTTGAGGTGCTCACCGGGGGGCGCGAGGCCGGGCACAACGCCATCTTCGTGACCCAGATGCTCCAGGGCCTCACCGGGGGGATAGACCCCGGCGTGCGCAAGCAGGCCTCCCACCTGGTCACCTTCCGGGTCACCGAGCCCAACGACGTGCGGGCAGTTTCCGAGCACTTCCCCGAGCTGGGCGAGCGGGTGCGCACCCTGGCCCGCCCGGACGACGGCCTGCCCCCGGAGTACGGTGTAAAGAACCTGGATCGGGAAGAGGGGGGCCTGGTGCTGCGCAACCCCCAAAACCCCCGGCGCAGGATGTGGGTGCGTTTGTAGAGCCAGACGCAACAAGTACACCCCGGCAGGTCAAAGCAGCCTGCCGGGGTGTACTTTAGGGCCGCTTTGACCTGCCGCTTTGCACCTTCCCCTTGCGCTTGCTTTTCAGGCCAGCGGCTGCCCACGCTGGTATCGGTAAGGAGGAGTAATGGCGGAACAGGCGGCGATTCAAGCGGGCCGGGACATGCAAAAGCTAGCCAGCACCTCCAACCCCCTGGAGGTGGTGCAGAACCCAATTGTGGTCGCCACCTCCCTGGGCGTGTTGGGGGCCTATATGGCCCGCAAAACCATCTACACCAGTCGGCGTGACCTGTTTGGCTGGGCCGCTAAGGGCCCGGACGGCAAGGTGCGCTACTACAAGGTGGGCAGCGACGGAAAGCCCACCACCACGGAAGTGCCCAACGCCTACACCAATCGGCTGCTGCTGAACCTGGGCGGCGTTCTACTCGGAACCCTGCTCATCAACAACAAGCTGACCGATGACCCCATGGTGGACTACATCGGTCTGGGAGTCGCGGCAGGGTCGTTTGCAAATTTGGTCATGACCCTGCTGGCCATTGACTAGTGATTAGGAGGAAACATGCAGGAGGCTTTTAACCGCATCAAAACCATTCGGCCCAGCGCCCGCCCCATCACCCTGATCAAGGGCGGCCCGGATTACCGCGACTACACCGGCAGGCAGCGGGTGAAGGTGGCGGAGTTCGTGGTGCCCCAGGGGGCTTCGTGGGTTATCGCCAACCCCCTGCCCGTGGTGCTGAAGCTCTACGATACGGGTGGCAACCAGCTCCCCCACGACACCGACGTTTTCCTGGCCCGCAAGACCCGTGGCTTCGATGCGCCGGAGTTCCTGGGCAAAATCCAGTACGCCGGGTACTACGACCTGAGCGAGGCGCAACAGCGCGATGCGAAGTACTACCAGAACATCCTCGCCACCCTGAGCCCGGCCAAGGGCGGGGTAACCCCCCAGGGCTTTGCCTTCCGGGAGGGGGACATTCTGGAAGTTTACGTGGAATCCAGCGCGACGCCTGCCCTGGCCGACGCCCGTACCCGGATCGAACTGCCGGTGGGCGTGGACAACTCCACTATCTAGGCAGGAGGAACAATGGCTATCCTGGATAACCTTGGCAACCTGCTTCGGCGTGGCCTGGACACCTTTCGTGATTTGCCCCGCCTGGAAACCTCGAACTCCCAGCAGGCGGCTGCACCAGTTCGCCCGGCACCCGCAGCGGTGCAGATGAGCGACTGGGCCTTCGCCTGGATTGACGGGGAGGACATCGAAAGTACTGGCTTCCCCTACCGGGCCAACGAGTGGTTTCCGCTGGCCCAGATGCGCACCCCCGAGACCGCCCACTTCCGCGTTATGGCGGGGGAGAAACGCTTGCGCGTCTACCTGAAGGGGCAGCAGACCGTGGCCGGGCAGAACCTGGGCGCACCCCAGGCCCGCACCGTCAACCTGCCCTACCTGATCCAGAGCGCCCAGGGGGCCCCCACCCTGCCCTCTGCCTACCACCCCGACGTGGCGGTATGGGCCCAGGTGGGTGGGGTGTGGCAAAAACTCGTTATTACCAGCGTGAACTACGCCGGCGGCCAGGTAACATTCACCGAGCCGGCGGGGGTGCCCACCACCAGCAACATCGAGATTTACTACACCCATGCCGACGGCCAGTTCCGCTTCCGGGTGGCCCGGGACGCGGGCGGGATTGACGATAGTGTAGCGACGGTGTTCAACCAGTCCTTCGGCACCATGCACTCGGTTGACCAGAACAACCTGGAAACCATGCTGGCCTGGCCGCAGCAGGTGGAGCTGGTGCCGGGCACCCGGCTGGTGCTCGAGGTACGCACCACCCAGGTGCCCATGGTCTGGAACGACCGGGCGGGCCACTACGTCCACATCGCGGCCCTGGCCCGCCGGGTGCAGGTGCTGGATAAGGGCCAGATCAACCGCCTGGCCGAGCTGGAGAACCGGGCGGGGCTGTAAGGAGGGCGTAGCGTATGAGCTTCAGCACCGGCAACGCCTACCAGATCACCTTCAACGACAACAACCTGGCAACCAGCGGCCCGGCAGAGCCGCCGCTGTGGAAGCAGATCCTTGGCGGCCTGGGAGATGTGAGTTCCCTGTTAGACCCCTACATCTACACCGACCAGGAAAAGGCCCGGTACGACCTGCTGAAAGCACAGGCCGAAGCCGAAAAGGCCAGGGCCCTGGCCGAGGCCGAGAAAGCCAGGGCTGCCGGCATCGCGGTGCAACCCCAGCCCGCGGTGCCAGCCTGGGTCTGGGTGGTGGGGGCCGCCGCGCTGGTACTGGTGTTGGTCTTGATGCTGCGGGATTGAGATGGAGTTGCTTGGGTTTCTCGGAAGTGCGCTGGGGGGTCTCTTTGGGTTTCTTGGCGAAGATCGCAAAGCCAGGGCTATTGAAGAGGCCGCTCGAGCCCAGGTTCAGACCTCGCGGAACCTGGTGGACGGGGCCATTGCCCAGTGGGCCGAGCTGCGCCGGGCGGAGGAAGCCAAAGCCGCAGCCCAGCGTGACCTGGGCTACTGGCAGGAGGACACCCAGCGCACCCGCATCTACTACAACTACCAGGCCGCTCGTTCAGGCCAGGCCGCGCTGTTATTGGTTACCGGCGCGGGCCTGCTCGGCGTGATTCTGTGGAGGTTGGGGCGTGAAGCCGATTGAGGTATTCGCTGTTGTGGGCGCCGGAGGCCTGGCCGCCTTTGGGCTGTACACCTACGCCAGGAGCCGGCCCAAAGCGGAAGAGACGGTGCCCGGCATCCCGCCCCAGGTGCCCACCCACCCCGGTGTTTCAGGGCAGGAGCGCACCAGTTTGTGCCAGGTGCTCACCGGATACCGCTCCAAATTGAAAGAGTACGAAGACCTGCGGGCCGATGCCGAAAAAAAGATGCGCGACCTGGAAAGCCTGGCCCAGGGCAACTGCCGCAGTTACGCCCAGGATCCCACCTTCCAGTACCACTGCAACGGCTTTCCAATATGCGGTATCAACGAATGGTGGACAGTAAGCGGCACCCAGACCAACCAGGACGCCTACAACGCCTGCATGACCTTCCTGCAGGCCGGGGGTGGCCTCGAGCAGCGCAAACACCCCAAAAAAGAAGGCAGCTCCTGGGACGATACCTGGGCGGACATTGACCGCATCAACAGCCAGATCGGGGCCGCCTATAACCAGGTGCAGAATCTGCGCAACCAGTACCAGGAGGCCCAGCGCCAGGCGGAAGAAGCGCGGCAGCAGATCAACAACCTGCGCCGCCGGATTGCTGATCTGGAAGCCCAGGGGGTGTTTTGCTGATGGAATTCCTGGACGCCGTGGACAAGGGCCTGGGGGTGGTGGCCTTTCTGGCTTTTCTGAAGCTGGTCTTCAGCGATCTGCAGGAGATAAAAGCGGCCATGAGGCAGATAGAAAAACACCTGGCGATCCAGGTTGAACTATCGGCCCAGGCCAGGGCCAGGAAAAAAGAAGAGGTGCGAAATGGACGCTAAAACCCTTGTTTTGCTTGCGGTGGGAGGTGTGCTGGTGTACTTCGGCTGGAAGGCCCTGGGCCAGCCCCAGGCGCAGACCGACCCGGCCGAACCAGACAACCAGCAGCAAGAGCAGCCCGGCTCCGGCTGGAACGACGGATGGAACCCCGACTATCAGAACCCCGGCGGGGGTGCACCGGGCTTTGGCTACGGCTCGTTCAGCAACCCCTGCGCGATCTTCCCAAGCCTCTGCCGCCCTTCGACGCCGCTTGGAGGGTATGAGATATGAACTGGGTCTGGTGGCTGGTGGGCGGTCTGGGCGTGGCCGGTGTGGGGCTATATGTCGCTTCCCAGGCTGGGACGCAACCACCACCTCAAGCTCAACAACCGCCTCAAACTACTTCGCCCCCAACCCCTGCTGGTGATACAGGCTATATCACCTGCATGGCAGCCTGGCCCTGTGCGGATGGTTCTACCCAATCCGGCTGCAGCGCACAGGCAGCCTGCGCCAACCACGGGGGGCCGGCTACGGCGGGCAGAATAGCCATCGTTGAAAGAAAAAGCGATCTTGCTTGGAACCAAACAGAACAAACCCCGATTAGTGATACAGGCTATATCACCTGCATGGCAGCCTGGCCCTGTGCGGATGGTTCTACCCAGTCCGGCTGCAGCGCACAGGCGGCCTGCGCCAACCACGGGGGGCCGGCTACGGCGGGCAGAATAGCCATTGCCTACGATAGCGACCTTGCTTGGAACCAAACAGAACAAACCCCGATTTGGGATCGCATCTAGGGGGATAGGGTGAACTGGACTGACTTTATACCATCTGGAAACCTATGGATCGTCTGGCTGCTCCAGGCCAGCTTAGCCGTAGGCGTAATAACCTTGTTTGCTGGCGGTTTGATAGCGCTCCTTGGGAAGATTCCCATAGTGGGGCCAATCCTGGCGGGGATCGTGCGCATCATCGCCGGGAACTACGAGCGCTGGCTGTCGGAGCGCGTTCCCAAACTGGCCGAGCAGGTGGTGCTCAGCGTTGAGGAACGGTATCGCAAAAGTAACCTTTCCTTTGAAGAACGGGCCCAGACCAAGCTGGAGGAGGCCATTTCTGCCTTGCAGCAGATGGCCCCAGGCCTGGGCCGCGATATCGCCCAGCGGCAGGTAGAGGCCGCGCTATCGCGCATTCGGGCTACCGGGATGGAGCAGAAAGCAGGAGGTGCAAAGTGAACTTTCAGGACGGCGTGCAGGTGGGCGCTGGCTTTGTGGTAGGCGCAGCGCTGGTCTGGTTGGGGATTATCCTGATCTTGGCGATTCTGGGGGCCCTCATTGGACGAGATGGCAGCAGCAACCAATAGCGGAACAAACCTCTGGCAGGCCTACAAGCAGGGGGTGGGGGTGGGCCTGGGGCTCCTCACGGTCTACGCCCTGGCCCTGCTCATCCTGGCCCTGCTAGTTCGGCAAAGCATAGGCAATTTGCCCACCCAGCCCCCGCAGGAAGGAGGCCCTACTAAATGTTCAACCTCTTGGGCATGAAACCGGAAGAAATCATCACCCAGGCCCAGGGCGCGGTGAAGGCCCTGGAAGAAAGGCTGGCCTGCCTGGAGGACAGGCTGGCGGCCATCCAGCGCACCCTGGAGTACGAGTACGGGCGGCCCCGGCGGGACGTGGCCGGGCACGACCCGGCCCGGCTGCCCCTGATCTCCCAGATTGACGTATATGGCATTCCTACTGGCGAAGTCTTTGGTTACAACCGCTCCCACCTAGACGTAGCGGGTGTATTAGGAAAGCCCGCCACAAGAGGCCACTTAGTTAACATGGGATACAGTAACGTTCAAATCTGGTTCTCTTATGGTTCCTCCAAAGTGGGGCCATATATTCTACCGCCATCAGCAGCTCTGGAGATCTCTTTCCTTGTAGAAAAAGTGGAGTTTGAGGTGGATCTTGAAGGGGGCTATAGCAAGATCCAGGTGCTCTTTCAATGAAAGGAACTAATGAAAGTGTGTGTAACTCTCAACCGTGGACGCAAACGCATTAGCCGCAGTGTGCGATTTACGGGACATGTCAAAAGGGTAAGAATAGAGTGTCGAAGCGAAATCATCATTACATAGCCTGGGCCGTTTTAGGCGGCGCGGCCCTTCTGGCCCTGGCCGGGGGACGGGCGGCTTCGGCTCCTCGTGGTGGGGGAACCGTTGGTGCGCCGCCATCCCCTACCTGCCCCTACCCGCCCCCAGGCCCTCCGCCCCTGGATAAGAGCCGCTGGGATCTCATAGATCGCATCTATGCCCGTGTCGTGGAAGCTAACCCGCGCCTGAAAAATACCTCGTGCAGTGAGTGCGGGGGCCGCTCGCTGGCGGCGGTGGTGGCCGGGGCCCTGGCCCAGGCCGAGGGGCTGGAGGTGCCCCCCGATCTGGTGGTGGCAGTGGCCTGGCACGAGAGCACCTTCAACCCGCATGTAGACCGGGTGGCGGAGGCCCTGCGAATAAGCAACAACGGGGCCAACTGCGCTTCGGGTACGGAAATTGGCCCCATGCAGGTCAAGCCGTGCGCGTTCAGGACTGTGCGACTTGATCCAACGCTCCTGCTCAACATGCCCACGCCGGTGCGGATTCAGTACGCGGTGTCTGCCGGCATTTTGTACCTGCGCTGGCTGAAAAACATTCGCCTGCCCGGTGCATCCTGGTGTGAGGTGCTGCACGCCTACAACGTGGGGCCGGGGGCCTTCCTGGCGGGGCAGCGGAATGCAAGCTATGTGCAGGCCATTCTGGGTAAGGTGGGGGAGTATTCGGAGTTGAGGGTTTAGGTGTCAATAAGGTGTCAAGCGATAACCCCAGCCTTTAGCAAGCTGGGGTTTTAGCGTCCTGGACTGGTGCGCCCGGCAGGACTCGAACCTGCGACCTAAGGTTTAGGAAACCTTTGCTCTATCCATACTGAGCTACGAGCGCACGGGGCTTGCCCAGGCAAGCAATCCAGATTGTAACATCTACCCTCCAGGGCATCCATAGGCCCAAAACGATAGCAACCAGCTCTCATCAAAGCAGGTTGCAACAGCTACTGCCTCACCATAAATAAAAATTGGTTTGCAGGCGTGTTGTTCAGGGGCTCGAGGCCACCTGTAGTCCCCGGAATGAAGCAGCCTATAATGTTTCCGGTATGCCCGATTTCGAAGCCGTGGTAGGGCTGGAAGTCCACCTGCACCTCAAAACCAAAAGCAAGATGTTCTGCGGCTGCGATGCCAGCTATTTTGGCGACCCGCCCAACACCCACACCTGCCCGGTCTGCCTGGGCCTGCCGGGGGTACTGCCGGTGGTCAACGCCCAGGCCGTGGAGTACGGCATCCTGTTCGGGCTGGCCCTGAACTGCCAGATTGCCCCCTGGACGCAGTTCCACCGCAAGAGCTACTACTACCCCGACATGCCCAAAAACTACCAGATCTCCCAGTACGACCTGCCCATCGCGGCCCACGGCTACCTGGAGGTGGAGGGGCAGCGGGTGCGCATCAAGCGGGTGCACCTCGAGGAGGACGCGGCCAAGTCCACCCACCCCGAGGGGGCCTCCTATTCCCTGATTGACCTCAACCGGGCCGGCTCCCCCCTGATCGAGATGGTCACCGAACCGGACATCCGCACCCCCGAGCAGGCCCGGGTTTTTCTCTCCCACATTCGCTCGATCGCCCAGACCCTGGGGGTATCCGACGCCAACCCCGAGGAGGGCAAGATGCGGGCCGACGTGAACGTCTCGGTGCGGCGGGTGGGAGAGCCGCTCGGAACCAAGGTCGAGATCAAGAACCTGAACTCCTTCCGCAGCGTGGCGCGGGCCCTCGAGTACGAGATACGGCGGCAGCAGGAAATCCTGCGCAGCGGGCGCAGGGTCGAGCAGGCCACTTTAGGCTTCGACGAGGCCGCCGGCAAAACCTACGTGATGCGCCTGAAGGAAGGTGAGGCCGACTACCGCTACTTCCCCGACCCCGACCTGCCCCCCATCGTGGTGGACGAGGCCTGGCTTGAGCGGCTCCGCGCGGCCATGCCCGAGCTGCCCGCCCAGAAATACGCCCGCTACGTGGAGGCCGGGGTGCGCCCCTACGACGCCGAAATCCTGGCCTACAACCCCTCGCTGGCCCGCTTCTTCGACCAAACCCTGGCCCACCACCAGGGCAACCCCCAGACCGTCGCCAACCTGCTCAACGCCGAGGTGGCCGGTTATCTGAACGAGCGGCTGGTGGAAGTGCAGGAGACTGCCCTCACCCCCCAGCACCTGGCCGCGCTGGCAGGGCTGTTCGAGCGACGCGAGATCACCAACCGGGTCTTGAGCCAGCTACTCCCCGAGGTGATGGAAGGGGCCGACCCCTTGAAGCTGGTGGAGGAACGCGGCCTGCGGGCGGTCGCGGACGAGGGCGCGCTGCGGCCCCTGGTGGAGCGGGTGGTGGCTGCCAACCCCAAGGTGGTGGAGCAGGTCAAGGGTGGCAACCTCAAGGCCGCCAACGCCCTGCTGGGCCCCATCATGAAGGAGACCAAGGGCACCGCCAAGGCCGACGTGGTCAAAAAGATGCTGGGCGAGATGCTGGGGGTCGAGCTATGAACTACCGGGAAGCGGGGGTGGACATTGAGCGCAAGGCGGGCGCTCTGAAGGCCGCCGCCAGCAAAATCAAGGAAACCTACACCCCCGAGGTGCTGCGGGGCCTGGGGGCCTTTGGGGGGATGCTCGAGGTCGCCTGGCTCAAAGCGATGGCCGAGCCGGTGCTGGTGGCCTCCACCGACGGGGTAGGCACCAAGACCCTTCTGGCCGCCCAGACCGGGCGCTATGGGGGGCTGGGCTTCGACATCGTGAACCACTCGGTCAACGACCTGCTGGTGCAGGGGGCCCGGCCGCTCTTCTTCATGGACTACATCGCCAGCGCCCGGCTGGAAGCCGAGGTGCTGGCCCAGATCCTGGCATCGCTGGCCGAGGCCTGCAAGGCGGTGGGCATCCCCCTGCTGGGGGGCGAGACCGCCGAGATGCCGGGGGTCTACCAGGAGGGCGGCCTGGATCTGGTGGGCACCATTGTGGGCGTGGTGGATAAGGCCCAGGTGGTGGACGGCTCCAGGGTACAGCCCGGCGACGTGCTGCTGGCCCTGCCCTCCTCGGGGCTGCACACCAACGGCTACAGCCTGGCCCGCAAGGTGTTCGCGGGGTGGAACCTCGAGGAACCCCGGCCCGAGCTGGGCGGGCAGTCGCTGGCCGAGGCCCTGCTGGAACCCCACCGCTGCTACCTGAACGAGGTAGAAATCTTGCAGCGCGAGGGCCTCGAGATCCGCGCCATGGCCCACATCACCGGTGGGGGGGTGTTCGAGAACCTGCCCCGGGTGCTGCCGGAAGGCCTGGGGGCCGAGATTCGGCGGGGCAGTTTCCCCATCCCTCCCATTTTTGAGCTGATTCAGCGGGCCGGACAGGTTCCCGAGCAGGAGATGTACCGGGTCTTCAACATGGGGCTTGGTTACATTTTGGTCTTGAGTCCAGACGTGGCGTCCAAGGCCCGGCAACGGCTACCGCAAAGTTACCCCGTAGGGTATATCATGGAAGGGTCAGGGATTAGAGTTGTCTAAGCCCGGCACCTTCCTATGAAAGAACTCTGGCTGGTACGCCACGGCGAGACCCCCTGGAACGCGGAGGGGCGTTTTCAGGGGCATTACGACATCAATCTCTCCCCGCAGGGCCTGCACCAGGCCTTCCGGGTGGCCGAGCGCCTGGCCGCCTGCCGCCAGGGCTTCGATGGCCTGTACAGCTCCGATCTGCAAAGGGCGGCCCTCACCGCCAAGCCCATCGCCGAGGCCCTGCGCCTTACACCTACCTTCGACCCCCGCCTGCGCGAGATTTACGCCGGCGAGTTGCAGGGGCTGTTGCGCAGCGAGATGCAGGTGCTCTACCCCGAGTTCCACGAGGCCATCCAGCGCGACCCCTGGAACACCAAGCGCCCCGGCGGCGAGAGCATGGCCGACCTGGCCGCGCGGGTACAGGAATTTATCGAGGAGCTACCGGAAGGCCGGTTTATCGTGGTGACCCACGGGGGGGTGATCCGGGCCGCGCTCAAGATTGTGCTCGAGCTGGAGAATGGTTCCTGGCGCAAGTTTCAAATCCAGAACACCTCCATCACCCGTCTGCTCTACCCCGAAGGCACCGCCCTCTCGATTGGGGATGTGGGCCACCTCGAGGCCTGGGCCGAGGGGCTGATGGACGAGGCCACACTCTCGTAGCTACCTCGACCAGCGGATGCTCAGTTCTTCCCCATCCCCCATGGCTTTAGCCAGCAGCTCGATGAGGGCCGGGTCGGCGCCCTGCTCACGCCAGGTCTCCAGTAAATCCGCATTCAGGTAGTAGTCCTGATCCTGGGCGTGTTCCTCTTCCATCTGGGCGACCAGGAACGAAAGCTGGGCCTCGCTAATCTGGCCGATGGGCGCGCCGGTATCGGCGTTGAACAGTTGCACCATGACAATAGTGTAGCAGGTGGGTATACTTGCGGGCATGGACAAGCCTTCCCGACTCAGACCGGCCTCCTGGCTGGTGGCCGCTGGCCGCCCAACCGCGCCCGGCGAACCCCTCAATACCCCGCTGGTTCCGGCCTCCAACTTCATCCTGGGGCAGGAACGGGCCTACGCCCGCGACGGCGGCACGCCCACCTGGGAGGCCCTCGAGGCCCTGGTGGGGGGGCTCGAGGATGGGAAGGCCGTGGCCTTTGCCTCGGGTATGGCCGCGGTGGCGGCGGTTTTTGATCAGCTTCCGGTGGGGGCGCTGGTGGTGCTGCCGGACGACTGCTACCAGGGGGTGGTGGGGCTGGCCCTGGCCGGAGCCGAGAAGAAGCGCTGGTCGGTGCGTCGGCTGGCCCTGGAGGACACCGAGGGCTGGGTGCGGGCCTGTGGCGAGGCCGACCTGATCTGGCTCGAGTCCCCCTCCAACCCGCTGCTCACGGTGGTGGATCTGGCCGCCATCGGACAGGCCCCGCGCAAGCCCGGCGCCATTCTGGCGGTGGACAACACCTTTGCCACCCCCCTCAACCAGCAGCCCCTGGCGTTTGGGGCCACGGTCTCCATTCAGTCGGCCACCAAGTTTATCGGGGGCCACTCCGACCTGCTCGGGGGGGTGGCCACCACCCGCGACGAGGCTTTGTGGCAGGCCCTGCGAAAGTCCAGGGAACTCAGCGGCGCCACCCCCGGCACCCTCGAGGCCTTCCTGGCCGTGCGGGGGGCGCGCACCCTGGCCCTCCGCCTGCAAAAAGCCCAGGAGAACGCCCAGACGCTGGCCCTTCGCCTCGAGCAGCACCCCCGGGTGGCCCGTGTGCGCTACCCAGGCCTCCCCTCCCACCCCACCCACGCCACCGCCAGGCGCGTGCTGAAGGGCTTTGGCAGCATCATCTCCTTCGAGCTGCACGGCGGGGCCGCCGAGGCCGACGCGGTCTGTCGGCGCGTCCGGCTGATCCGCCACGCCACCAGCCTGGGGGGGGTGGAGTCTACCATGGAGCGCCGGGCGGCCATTCCGGGGCAGGAGCACCTACCCCCTTCCCTGCTGCGGCTGAGCGTGGGCATCGAGGATGTCGAGGATCTCTGGGCCGACCTCGAGGCCGCCCTGCAATAACCCGGTCAACCTGCTATACTTTTGGCTTTGTGGAGAACCTCACCCCCCGCGCCCTGGGCTTTCGTATGCCCGCCGAATGGGCCCCGCACGCCGCCACCTGGACGGCCTGGCCCTACGACGAGGAAAAATGGCTGGGCTACCTGGAGCCCGTGCGGCAGGAGTTCGCGGCCTTCGTGAACACCCTGGCCCGCTTCGAGCCGGTGCACCTGGTGCTGCACGACGAAGAATCCGAGCGGGACGCCCGGCAAAGGCTGGCGGGCCCCATCACCTTTCACCGCATCCCCCACGACGACCTGTGGCTGCGCGACTCCGGGGCGATTTTTGTAACCCGTACCCCCCCGTCGGGGCCAGTTGAGGTGGCCGCCGTCAACTGGGAGTTCAACGGTTGGGGCGGGAAGTACCCAGCCCAGCAGGACAACCAGATGCCCTTGCAGATGGCCCGCATCCTGGGCATGGGGCTGTTCGAGGCGGGCATCGTGATGGAGGGGGGGAGCCTCGAGGTCAACGGTCAGGGGGTGGGCCTCACCACCCGGCAGTGCCTGCTCTCACCGGCGCGCAACCCCGGCCTCGACGAGGAGGCGCTCGAGGGCTACCTGCAACAGTTTCTGGGCATCGAGCACCTGATCTGGCTGGGCAACGGCCTCGAGGGCGACCACACCGACGGACACATCGACACCCTGACCCGCTTTGCCTCGCCCTATACCATTGTGACGGCGGTCTGCCCAGACCCCGACGACCCCAACCACCGCCCCCTGCAGGAGAACCTGGAAATCCTGCGAAGCCTGGGGGGTTTTCGCATCGTGGAGCTGCCCCTCCCCAAAAACCCGCTCTGGCTGGATAGCGAGACCCGCCTCCCCCTCACCTACGCCAACTTCTACATCGCCAACGGCGCCGTGCTGGTGCCCATCTACGGCGACCCCCACGACGAACAGGCCCTGGAAATCCTGCGCCCGCTCTTCCCCGGCCGCGAGGTGATCGGCCTCCAAAGCCGCTACCTGATCACCGGCGGGGGCAGCTTCCACTGCGTCACCCAGCAGCAGCCCGCCGGCGCCATATGGCCGGGCCAAACACGCTAGAGGAGCCGCCATGACCAAGCTAGCCGTTGTTCAGATGTCCATGACCGCCGACCGCGAGCAGAACGTGGCCAAGGCCACCCAGATGGTGCGCGAGGCCGCC
Source organism: Meiothermus ruber DSM 1279 (assembly GCF_000024425.1). Classification (NCBI taxonomy): domain Bacteria; kingdom Thermotogati; phylum Deinococcota; class Deinococci; order Thermales; family Thermaceae; genus Meiothermus; species Meiothermus ruber. The sequence continues at coordinate 58,816 of NC_013946.1, read as the reverse complement.
GCCCAGGGCGCGCAGATCGTGCTGCTGCCCGAGCTTTTCGAGAGCCTCTACTTCTGCCAGGTCGAGCGGGAAAGGTTCTTTGCCCTGGCCCACCCGGTCGAGCATCACCCTTTTCTGCCGCACTTCCAGCAGCTAGCCCGGGAGCTACAGGTGGTGCTCCCCATCTCGTTTTTCGAAAAAGCGGGGCAGGCTTACTTCAACAGCCTGGCCCTGATTGACGCCTCGGGGGAGGTGCTGGGGGTTTACCGCAAGTCGCACATCCCCGACGGCCCCGGCTACGAGGAGAAATACTACTTCAACCCCGGCGATACCGGCTTCAAGGCCTTCCCTACCCGCTTCGGCCACGTGGGGGCCGGCATCTGCTGGGACCAGTGGTTCCCCGAGTGCGCCCGCAGCATGGCCCTGCTGGGGGCCGAGATTCTGCTCTACCCCACGGCCATCGGCTCCGAGCCGGCCGAGGCGGGCGGGGTGGATACCAAAGACATGTGGCAGCGGGCCATGATCGGCCATGCGGTCGCGAATCTCTGCTACCTGGCGGCGGCCAACCGGGTGGGCACCGAGGTGGTGGAGGGCCACACCCAGACCTACTACGGCTCCTCCTTCATCGCCGACTACATGGGCAACAAGCTGGCCGAGGCCGGCCGCAGCGAAGAGACCATCCTGCTGGCCGAACTCAACCTGGAGGAAGCCCGCGCTTTCCGGGCCGGTTTTGGTTTCTTCCGCGACCGTCGGCCCGAGCTGTACGGCCCCCTCCTGACCCTGGACGGCAAAACCCGCGCCCCCCGGTCTTAACGCTTGGCACCTAGCGGATTAACCGCAGGCTGGGGAAGACCGCGGTGAAAACCGTGTCGTCGAAGCTCATCACCCCGAGCCCGTGATACTCGGCATGGGCGGCAATCAGGAAGTCGGCCAGGGTTCTTCGCGGGAGCCCGCCCTTGCGCCTACTGTCCAAAGCCCCTACCCGCCGCTTCCCACACCGCGGGCGGCACCTCCCAGAGGGTAGATATCTGGGCTTTCTGCAGGAAAAGTTGGATGCCCGGCGCATCGCTCGAGGCCATCAGCTCGGCGTGTACCACCGGCGAGAGAACCAGCGCCCCATACTTTTTCAGGAGCTGCCGGGCGCGGTCGTGGTGGACACCCGCCTTGTTGAGCGCCGAAAATATCACGTTGGTGTCCAGGCTAATCATCCAGGCTCCGCATCTCCCGCACGTACCGCACGGCATCATCGTGGGTCTCGGCGCGTAGCGCGGCGAAGTCGTGCTCGGCAAGCACCTCGTCGAGCACCTTGGACAGGTCAGGGCGGATCACCCAGATCTCCAGACGCCCCTCCTTGACCACATACTCCACGCGGTCGCCCGGCTTGATGCCCAGCGCCTTGCGGACTTCTACCGGTAAAGTAAGTTGATATTTTCCACTTACCAATCCTTGCGCCATAAACTTACCGTAACAGAAAGCAATCGAGGGGTGGGCTCCTCTCAGGCTTCCAGCGGCCCCACAACAAGCTGGCTTTGGATAAACTTTGGGCATGTTTCACGGCAAAGTGGTACTGGTCACCGGCGCAGCCCGGGGCATTGGACGGGCCATCGCCGAGGCTTTTGCGGAGGAGCAGGCTCTTCTGGTTCTGTGCGACGTGCGGCCCGAGGGCCTCGAGGTAGCCAAGCGCCTGGGGGGCCTGTTCGTCTACGCCGACCTGGCCCAGCCCGAGCACCGCGAGCGTTTGGTCGAGCAGGCGGTCAAGCAGTGGGGTGGGGTGCACGTCCTGGTCAACAATGCGGCCATCGCACCCCCCGGTTCGGCGCTCAAGGTGGGGCTGGCCGACTGGCGGCAGGCCCTGGAGGTCAACCTGACCGCCCCCATGCACCTCTCGGCGCTGGCCGCGCGGGAGATGGTCAAAGAGGGCGGGGGTGCGATTGTAAACGTAGCCAGCGTGCAGGGCCTGTTCGCCGAACAGAACAACGCGGCCTACAATGCCTCCAAAGGGGGTCTGGTCAACCTGACCCGCTCCTTGGCGCTCGACCTGGCCCCCATGAAGATCCGGGTCAATGCGGTGGCCCCTGGAGCCATCGCTACCGAAAACGTGCTGGAGGCCATCCAGATGTCCCCGCACCCCGAACTCACCCGGCAGGACTGGGAAGACCTGCACGCCCTGCGCCGCTTAGGCCGGCCCGAGGAGGTGGCCCAGGCTGTGGTGTTTTTGGCCTCCGAAAAAGCCAGCTTTATCACCGGGGCGATCCTGCCGGTGGACGGCGGCATGACCGCCAGCTTTATGATGGCGGGCCGGCCCGTCTAAAGCCTCACTCCTGGTGCAGGAGCAGCTCCCCGCTGGGCTTCTCGCCCTCGGTGCCCCGGACGTTGGCCCAGTGTTTGAGCAATTGGTCGCGGGCATCCAGAACGGCCTGCTGGATGCGGCTCAGCTCGGTGCGGGAAAAACCGTTGTTGGACTGCAAGGCCAGCGGCTGGAGCGAAAACTTGGCGACGTGCCCCTCATGCTTGACGCAGATGTAGGGGGGCTCGAGGTTATAGCCCGAGTTGACGTAAAAGCGATACTGTCCCGAACGGTGAATGGTTATCATACAGGCCTGGCTCCTCCCTTAATGTGATAAATAACCGTAAATAGCAGGGACGACGTAACGTCATGGTAACAGAAAGAAACCCCGCTGGCATGAGATGGTGTTAATCTCCGTCGGGGCCTGTTGCTTCCGAGGTAAACGGAACGGTTTCGGACGGCCTCAGTGCGGAGGACAGGCCGACTAGCGGCTAAACGACCAGGAGAGCACCTGGCCCCCGCGGTAGGGCATCACTCCATGAAAAGGCCGTGGATCGGCATCGAAGACCAGCGGCAAGAAGTACCGGTCGCCCGGCCACATGGGCAGCTCCTGGCGCAGAATTTTTTGGATGGGTACCCAGTGCAGCTCGCCTTCGCCATTGGCTGCATGGGGGCTGCCTGTCCATTCTGTAATCAGAAAAATGAAGCCGAACCAGTCCTCGCCCTGCCGGCCAAACCCCGGCCAGGAGATGGTGCCGCGCAGGTGGAGTTGCAGTGCAGTGAGGCCGGATTCTTCCAGGATTTCCCGCCGCATGCCCGCCACCACGTCTTCGTGGGGCTCGAGCTTGCCGCCCAGGCCGTTGTATAGGCCATAGGCCGGATCCTGAGACCGGGCGTTGCGGTACACCAGCAGCACCTCCTGCCTGTCCGGCGACAGCACGAAGCCCAGGGTAGCCAGGATGGGGGTATAGGGCATGGGGAGGCGACCGCGACTACGCGCCTTTCCAAAGAATGCGCCCGCAGGAGGGGCAGCGCACCACCTTGCTGGCCTGGTGAACCTGCTGGGCCACGTGCATGGGAAGCTGCACATTGCAGGCGGTGCAGCGGTAGCCGTTGCCGGCCTTGGCCATTTTGGTCAGGCCGGTGCCTTTGCGAGCCCGGCGGATGGACTCGTACTCCTTAACAATGGCAGTGGGGATGGTGGCCGCTAACTGGTCGCGGCTGACCTTTTTGGACTGGTATTCGGCCTCGAGGGCATCCACCCGCGCCTGGTTGGCTGTCTCCAAAGCCTCGAGCTTAGGCCGGGCCTCTTCCATCTGGGCCTTGACCTGGGCCAGTTCCGCCTCCAGCTTCTCGATCTGCTCGAGCAGCGGCATAATCTGACCGACGATATCCTTGTTGTTGCCCTCGAGGTCTTCAATCAGGCCCGACAACTGGCGAATCTGCTCGCCGTACTGGGTCTGCTCTTTAGCCCCGGTGGCCTGGGCCTGGGCTGCCTTGGCTTTTTCGCGCTTGCTTTTGAGGTCTTGCAGCTCGAGGTCGAGCTTGTTATAGGCCAGGCGCACCTCGCGCAGCTGCTCTTGCAAATCGCCCAGAGAAATTTCCAGTTTCCTGAAGTGCTCACGGGCCTGGGCCAGCTCATCGGGAACGCGGGACTGATCTTCGCGAATCTGGTCAAGCTCGAGGTCGCGTTCCTGTAAACGGTTCAACTCGGCCAGCGGGTCACTCACACCTATAGTCTAACACCGCCCAGCGGGCCATGGGGTCAGACTGTTCCCAGCTTGGCCTCATCGGCCAGGTCAGGTGTTTCTTCTTCTGCCTTCTGGGCTTTTTTACCCTTGCCTGGCTTGCGATCCAGCTTGCGCACCTCTTCAATAAAGTTCTCCAGGCTGTCAAACTCGCGGTAAACCGAGGCGAAACGAATGTAGGCCACCGGATCGAGCTCCTTCAGGAAGGCCAGCGAACGCAGCCCGATCTCCTCGGAGGTAATTTCCATCTCCTTGACGGTATCTTCGAAGCCGAAGGCAAACTCCTGCAACACCTCCGGATCGATGGGCCGTTTACGGGCGGCCAGGCTCAGGCCGCGCAAAAGTTTGTTGGGGTCGAAGGTCTCTTTACGCCCCGAGCGCTTGATGACCAGCAGCGGCTCCACCTGGGCCCGCTCATAGGTGGTGAAGCGGCGCTTGCAGACCGGGCACTCCCGGCGGCGGCGAATCACCGAGCCCTCGTCGGAAGGACGCGAGTCCAGCACGCGGCTATCGGGGTTCCCACAAAAAGGACAGTTCATAGGCCTTGCAATCCAGCCAGTGAGGTCGTCGGTGGCCTCATGGCAGCTCCCTCAGCAGATCGTAGATCTCTGGTTGGTGGGGGGGATCGGGCAGCAGAACCTCCAGGAGCTGGCCCCGCACCCCTTCTGAAACCATCGAGCCCAGCGCAACAGCCACCCGCACCAGGGATCGGTCGTGCTCCTCACCCACCGGGTCGCGGCTGGGGATGACCCCGTTGACCCGCACGTTGGTGGGGAAGACCCGGGTGGCCCCTTCAATCAGGCCGGTCACCGCACCGCGAATGGCGGCCACGTGGGGCTGTTCGCGCTGCAGGGGGGGGAGTACCAGGGTGACGAACCCCCCCCCGCTCAAGTAGCGCAGGCCCTGCTGCAACACGTACAGGCTCGACTTTACATCGGCGTTGAGCAGATCGTACCACTCGGCCTCCAGCAGCTCTACAAAGGGGGTTTTGCTCTCAGCGCTGGTCACGTGGACTATCCCATCCAGCATCCCAAAGAGCTCCTCGATTTTCTCGAAGGTGTTGATCACATCCAGCACCACCGACATATCCCCCCGGATGGGAATGGCCGGGGCGCCAAGCTGCTCAACCTCGGAGGCGATGGCGGTCGCCATCTCCACGTCGGGGTCTACCGTGATAACCGTGGCCCCATTGCGGGCGTAAGAACGGGCAATTGAACGCCCAAAGCCCCGCCCCGCTCCGGTGACCATGACGATGCGCTGCTCCAAGCCTAGTAAATCTCGTGAAAATTCGACCATTGGTTTTCATCATAGCGCAAAAAGCCGTGTGGCGCGTAACGAACCTACCCATGTCTCAGTCGGCAGCCTGCGAGGTGGCAGCCTCGAGGCCCTGTGTTTCGAGGAATACCTTCACCAAATTTTGGTCGAGGTGCCCGCTCTGGGCGCTGCGCCAAAGCTCCTGGGCGGCTTGCTCCGGCGATAGGGCGGTTTTGTAAGGCCGGTGGGAGCAAAGGGCGTCGAAAACATCGCAGACAGCAAAAATGCGGGCTGCCAAGGGGATATCTTCCCCGGCCAGGCCATCGGGGTAGCCCCGCCCGTCCCAGCGCTCGTGGTGGTGCCGCACAATCTGGCGCGCCGCCAGGGGTACAAAGGGCAGGTTGCGCACCAGGTCGTCCCCCAGATGGGTATGGGTTCGCATGGTGCAAAACTCCTCAGGGGTTAGCTTATCGGGCTTGAGCAGGATGGCATCGGAGAGAGCAAGCTTGCCCACATCGTGCAGGTAGGCCCCCCAGCGCAGGTCGCGCAGCTCGGCCTCACTCAGGCCCAGCGCCCGGCCTAGCTGCTCGACCAGGGCCGCAACCCGGTCGGTGTGCCCGGCGGTCTCGCGATCCCGCGCCTCCAGGGCCAGGCCGATGGCTCGCAAAGCCCCTTCGTAGGCGGTCTCGAGCTGCCGGGTGCGCTCCAGGCGCAGGAGCAAGGCCCCCAAAATCTGGGCAGCCCCCTCCAGCAGCCGATCCTCCGCCGGGCCCCAGCCCGGGCTGGGCTCCAGCCGCATCAGGGCCAGGACCACCTTCAGCTCGGGTTCATGAACCACCGTGCGCAGGTACAGGCCGCGTATACCCACCCTGGCATACGGCTTCAGCAAAGGGTGTGCGGCGGTATCGCCAACCCGAAATGCCTTTTCTATCGGGATTAGGTTGACCAAAGGGTGCTCGAGGGGCAGGGGCTTCTGCAAAAACTCCTTGGCCTCGGCCCCCAGATGGCCCGTCAGCCAGCGCAGGTGGTATCCATCCGGCTCCTGCACCCCCAAGGCGATCGCGTCGGCGTGACCCATCTGGCGAATTTTCTCCATCGCCGCAGGCAACAAGGCCGCATCGTTGCCCCCCAGCATCTGTGAGAGTTCGAGCAGGGCGGTTTTTTCGGCGATTTCGGCCTCGAGGCTCTCGTTGGCCCGCACGCGCTCCAGGGTGTTGGCTGCGATGTTGCCGATGATTTGCAGCAGGCGCACGTCACGCTCGAGGTAAGCCCGCTCGCCGTTGCGCGCGGAGATCAGCACCCCCAGGGGCTGGCCCTGGGAGTTGAGCAGGGGGATTACAATCTCCGAGTAAGCCTCTGGGGGGTGCCTGAACTGTCCGTAGGCCCGCTGATCGAGGTGGGCCTGATCCAGCCAGATGGGCGCGCGGGTCTCGATGGCCGCCCAGCCCAGGCCCCATCCCCTGGGCACCAGGGTGTCCTTGATCTCCAGGAACATCCCGGCGGCTGCATAGCAGCGCTGCTGTTCACCATCGGGATCTAGCAGCAGCAGCGCTGCTATGCAGCCGCCTGGTGATCTCGCTGGTGCCTTTGAGTCCCCGCAAGGCCCCGCTCAGGGCTTCGATGACCTCGAGCTCGCGTACCCGGGCCTCGAGCTCGCTTTGCTGGCGATGCACGGCCAAAAGCGCCCGAACCTGCTGGGCGTACTGCCGGGCCACCTCGATCGATCGGTGATCGAAGGCCCGGTCGTGAAAGGCGTCGAGGTTGATCTCCGCCATCACCTCATCGCCCAACGGTATGGGCACACAGAGAGTCGAGCGGATCTGCTGGATGCGCTGGTGGCTGGCCCGGTTCAGGCGTTCATAAAGCCGGCAATTGGCCGCCTGGGTGGCCCAGATTCGCTGCAAATCGGCGTGGTTGGCAATGCGGGGCTGCCCCCGGCGCCACTGTAAAGGGTCTCCATGCCAGGCCATTGCTTCGTGGGCGCTGCTGCGCAGCCCCAAAACACCTTCGTCGAAGCCTTGCTGCGCCACAAAGACGAAATCGGCCCCCTGCCGCAGGCGGATGCTACCGGCCTGGGCACCGGGCACCACCTGCACGGCCGAGGCCAGGAGCCGCGACCATAGCTCTGCCTCCGAGCGGTGGGGCAGCGCCGCCACGGTATCGAGCAGGGCCGCGTACACCGACTCAATCGAGGCGCTGCGCCGCTGGTGTTGCAGCGCCTCGAGGTAAAAAGCCAGCAGGGGCCCGGCCGATATAACCTGTAGCAAAAACCCCAGCACCAGCCTGTCCAGCCTCTCCTGGGTCGCCAGAAAAAGCAGCCCGCTGTTGGTTAGCGCCAGCAGCGGTAGCACCACGGCCAGGGCCCGAACCGGGCCCTTGGGGGCCAGCCTTGGGTAAAGCCAGCGCACCACCCCCCCGCCCAGCAGCACCCCCAGCCCCAGGGCCACCAGATGGCCGGCCCTGGATGGCAGCGGGAGGCCCAGCGCGCGCAGCAAAAAATCAACACCCAGGCCCAGCCCGCCCAACAAAAGCAGGCCCCGCCAGGTTCTGCCCCAGCGCGGCGGCTGATCCAGCGATGCCAGCAGCAGCCCCACCTGCAGGGCCAAAAGACCGAAGTAAAGCCCCGGAAACCAGGCGCTCGACCAGACCAGCAGGCCCACTGCCCCAAGAAGCATGTAAAAAGGCGTATGTCCCCAGCGCCCTCGATGGCTAAAAACAACCACCAGCAAGGTGGTTAGCAAGCTCGAGATGACCACCCCCCACATCCACACAGCGCGCCCAGCATATCCACCCAGCCCCCACCCGCGCAGGACATTTGCACCAAAAGAGGCCCCGCGGCGTTACGTGCGGCAGGGGCCTTTCTCTGCTACAGTGTCGGGTGGACGCAGTCGGGGCCACAGGGTTATTGGCTGTTCCAGGGCTTGTAGCTAAAGGAGGAATTGTTCAATGCAGGTTCGGCCTTTTTTGTTTTCGGCGGCCGATTATCAGACCTACGCAGCGGTGCGGCAGGCCGCCCACCCCGAAAGTCCGCCCGACCTGGCCGGGCTGCAGCACCTCGACCGCACTCGAACCCAGGGCGATGTGCTGGCGCGCTTTGTGGTTGAAGTGGCGGGAGAAGCCGTAGGGGTGCTGGAGTACGCCACCCCCTACTACGACCCCAGGCCGGGGGTGCTCGAGGTGCAGTACTACCTGCACCCCCACCACCAGGCCCTGGAAGGGCCCTTGTGGCAGTTTTTGCAGGGGCGCATCGCCCCACACCAGCCGCATGCGCTGCAGACCACGGTGCGGGAAGACTGGCCCCAGTACCGCTTTCTAACCGCCCAGGGCTTTGTCGAGGTGGAGCGCCGCTGGGACTCAGTGCTCGACCTGGCCCACTTCGACCCCAGCCCCCTGGCCCGCCCCCTGCCGCCCGGCCTCACCATCCAGCCCCTGAGCGCCCTGCCCTGGCAAGAGGAAGCCTTTCAGCGTGACCTGTATGCACTGGAAATCGAGTTGCTGGGAGATGTGCCCACCGCCGAGCCCATCACCCCCTGGCCCTTCGAGGTCTGGCAGGAGCGCAGCCTCAAAGGCCCCAACCTGCTGCCCGAGGGGTTCTTCGTGGCCCTCGAGGGTACGCATCTGGTGGGGCTGACCATGCTTTTCAAGTCCCACCGCCCCCAGACCCTGCAAACCGGCCTCACCGGGGTGCGCAGAAGCCACCGCCGGCGGGGCCTGGCGCTGGCCCTCAAGCTGCGGGCAGCGGAATTCGCCCGGGTTTATGGGGCCCGGTACATCCGCACCTCCAACCATCAGATCAACCGCCCCATGCTCGCCATCAACGAGGCCCTGGGCTTTGTGAAGGAGCCGGCCAGGGTGCTGCTGCGCCTCAGCCCCGTACCCCTAAAACCTGGCCAGCCTGCTTTTGGCGGGTCTTCTGACCCGCAGCCCTAGCCCCGCATCCGAGGAATCCATGAAACCCAATCTTACGATCCGACCCTTTGAAGAACACGATTACCCGGCCATCGCTGAGGTACTGAAGGCGGCCTGGCCCGACGAGGCCCATAGCGTAGCCGGGCTGCGCGAGGGCGACCGCCACGCCCCGGAAATTAAGTGGGGGCGCTTTGTGGCCGAGCAGGATGGGCAGGTGGTGGGGGTGGCCCATTACACCCAGTTTGAAGGCATGTACCACCCCCAAAAGTTTGCGGTCTGGGTCACGGTACACCCGAGGTTTCGCAGCCAGGGAATCGGGAAAGCGCTGTACCGGCAGGCGATGGAGGCCCTAAAGCCCCACGACCCCATCTCGATTCTGAGCACCACCCGCGAAGACCAGCCCCAGGCCATGGCCTGGCTCAAAAAGCTGGGCTACGTGGAGAAGATGAGGTATTGGGAGTCGCGCCTTGATGTGCGGAACTTCGACCTCGCTTCCTGGGCCGGCAAAATCGAGGCAGTGGAGGCCGCCGGTTTCCAGCTCAGAAGCCTGAAGGAGCTGGAGGCCGACCCCCAGCACCGGCAGAAACTCTACGACCTCTGGCTCGAGGTTCGCCAGGATGTCCCCCGCCCTGGGGAGTTGAGCGAGGTGCGCTTCGAGGACTACTGCAAATGGATTTTCGAGAGCCAGTACTACCTGCCCGAGGGCCATTTCGTGGCCGTAGACCCCCACACCGGGCAGTACGCGGCCCTGAGCACCCTCTGGAAAACCGACGGCGACTATCTGCAAACCGGCCTCACCGGCACCCGCCGGGCCTACCGCCGTAAGGGCCTGGCCCTGGCCCTCAAGCTCAAAGCCATCCAGTTCGCTCAGACCATGGGCATCCGGGAGATCCGCACCGGCAACGAGTCGAACAACCGGGCCATGCTTGCCATCAACGAGGCCCTGGGCTTTGTGAAGCAGCCCATCTGGACGGACTATGTGCTGGCGCTTGGGGAAGAGACCTCGAGCCCCGCTGAACAGGAGTTATCATGAGCTTTTCGATTCGACCCTTTACGCCCGCCGACTACCCCGAAATGGCCCGGGTACGCAACCTCATCTGGCCCGACAACCCCGTGCTAGCCGAGACCCTCAAGGCCAGCGACGAGCGCAGGAAACCCGGCCTGATCCTGCGCCGCCTGGTGGCCGAGAAAAACGGGGAGGTGGTGGGCTGGGCGTCGTTCTTTCACATGGAGTGGATCTATCACCCGCAGAAGTTCGGGGTGGGAGTCTCGGTGCATCCCACGCACCAGAACCAGGGCATCGGCACTGCCCTCTACGAGCGCATGATGCAAGAACTGCAACCCCACGACCCCATCAAGTTGCTGGCCTCCACCCGCGCCGACAAACCCGAGGCCCTGCGTTTTGCAGAAAAACGGGGCTTTCGCGAGGAGTTCCGGACCTGGGAATCGAAGCTCGAGCTGGCCAAGTTCGACCCCGCGCAGTGGGCCAAGGCCGTGGAAAAGGTGCTGGCTCAGGGCTACGAGGTCAGGAGCTTTGCCGAGCTGGCCTCCGACCCGGAGCGGGAGCACAAGATGTACGAGCTGGACAAGGAGGGCAGCCACGACGTACCGCTGCCACCCGGCGAGAGCTTCACCTTTCCTGACATGGAACGCTACTGGGAGAACGTCCGTTCCAACCCAGACTTCCGCCCTGAGCTGTGGTTCCTGGCGGTGAAGGACGGCGAGTACGCAGGCGTCTCGATGCTCTTCCACCGCCCCGCCGACAACGACCTGAATACCGGCTTCACCACAGTAAAGCGGGCGCACCGGCACAAGGGCGTCGCGCTGGCGCTCAAGGTCGCAGCGCTGACCCACGCCAAAAATCTGGGTAAAACCGCAGTCCGCACCGAGAACGCCCAGACCAACCGCTCGATGCTCGGTATTAACGAAGCCCTGGGCTTCGAGAAAATGCCCGCGTGGATTGATTTGGTAAAGGTTCTGCGCGAGGAAAACTAGTGTGCTACCGATTCTGCTTATAACTGACCGAAAAGCAACGGAAAAGACCCTCGGTCGCCCCTCAGGCCAAGTCGCTTGCGCGATTCCGGCGAAGCCGGAACCTATTCGGTGCGGCAAGTGAGTGGCGCTTTATGCGCCACTCAAGCGCAGATTTAGTATGAGTTCCAAACCTTGTACAAAGCATTCACGGGGCTATTGAATGACCTTCGACTCGAGACCTTACAGGCCTGCCGACTTAGAGCCGCTGACCGCCTTCGTGATCGAGTGCTGGCGCCGCACCCCCACACCCAGCGAGCTTATGTGCCCCGGCGACTTTGTCTGGGGCGTGCTTCAAAATGCCAGCTACAAACCCGAGGAGGGGATTCGCATTTGGGAACAGGGCGGCGCGGTGGTGGGCTTCGTGCTCCAGAAGCGAGCCAAGTTCGACCTCTACATGGCCCCGTGGCTCTCGCCGGAGGAACGGTCAGAGTTGCTTCGAGCGATGGTCACCCACGCCGAGACACACGCCCTTGGTCTCGATCCCACGGCTAGGGTCAGCACCAGCGCGGCCCGCAGCAACCTCGAGACCATCCAGACCCTACAAGCCCTCGGGTACGCCCAGAGCCCCTTCATGATGTACTTCCTCGAGCGCCCGCTGGACAAGGACATCCCCCCACCCAGGCTGCCCGAGGGCTTCGTGGTGCGCCACCTCGAGCCACATGAAATGGGGGAGCGGGTGGACATCCACCTCGAGGTCTGGCACCCTTCGCGGTTTTCCATGCAGAGTTACCTCAACATCCGCTCCGCCCCCCTCTACCGCCCCGACTTGGATCTGGTGACGGTCAGCCCCGAAGGCCGATTCGCCTCGTACTGCATCATCTGGTACGACCCGGTTAATAGGATCGGAGAGTTCGAGCCGGTGGGCACCCGCCCGACCTTCGAGGGCAGGGGCTTGGGGCGGGCGGTGCTGACCGAAGGTTTCCGCCGCCTGAAGGCGCTGGGGGCAAAGACCGCTTGCGTCGCCTGCGAGCCAGATACTTTAGAGTTCTACCAGTCCGCCGGATTCACCGAGGTCAACCAATGGCTAGACTTCAGCAAGACGCTTTGATCCGCCCCTTCACGATGCAAGCGCGCCCCCTGCTTCGCTCCGCTACGCCAACTACGCCCCGCTGTTGATCATCAACAAGAAGCTGGGGTTTGCAATGGGTACTACCCAAATCTCTTTTCGAGAACGGCTATGAAGCTAAAATCACTGGGCCTCCGCACCGAGCTGATGCTGCGTAGTTTCGAGAGCCATATCGAAGTCAAGCCCAGCTACATCGTGGTGCGCACTCCGCAAAACCCCACCTACCGCTGGGGCAACTACCTGATTTTCCAAGCGCCGCCCGAACCCGGCGATTTGCAACGCTGGAAGCAGATTTTTCACGATGAGTTGGGCTTGCTGAACCACTTTGTGTTTACCTGGGATTTTGTGAACGGTGAACAAGGGGCAGCGCAGGAATTCCTCGAGGCGGGTTTCTGGTTGGAACAAACCGTGGTACAAACAACGCAGAAGGTTCATCCCCCCCGCACCCTAAACACCCATTGCCAGTGCCGCGCCTTCCATTCGGACACCGACTGGGCGCAGTGGCTGGAAATGGCGCTGATCCAAAACGCCGCCCTGCCTGCCGAAGAACGTGAGGGCGAAGGGTATGAAATCTTTCTGAAGCACAAAGCTGCCGAGTACCGACGCATGATTGCCGCAGGTTGGGGAAACTGGTTCGGGGCGTTTGTGGGTGGGCAACTGGCAGCTTCGATGGGGTTATTTGCCAAAGACGGGCTGGGGCGTTTTCAGAGCGTGGACACCCATCCCGACTTTCGCCGCCAGGGGCTGGCTGGAACCCTGCTATACCACGTTGCCCAATACGGCTTTGGTGAGCTGGGTGCAAAAGACTTGGTGATCCTGGCCGACCTGCACTACTTCGCCAAAGACCTCTACACCTCGGTGGGGTTCCGACCCACCGAACATCTGGTCGCCCTCGAGTGGGCCTTGGCATAACACCAGCGCCTTACAAAAGCCCCGTCAGCAGCCCCAACAGCCCCCCTCCAGCAATTACGATTACCACACTCACACCGCGGTAAATCAGGTAACAGGCCAGGAGCACCCCCAGGCCCCAGAAGAGTGAGTCCACGCTGAGCTGAACCAGCACCAGAACCATGCTGGCGCCCAGGCCCATGCTGATGGGCACCAACGCCTTGCGCAGGGCCCGGCTCCACTGGGCTCTGGACATCCAGGCCCAGCCCCACACCAGCCACATGGCCCCCACCGCGCCCGGCAAGAACATGCCCAGGGCAGCGGCCAGGGCCCCGCCCAGCCCCGCAGCGCTCAGGCCATAGAACAGCACCGCCAGCATATTGGGCCCCGGTACAAACTGCCCCAGGGCAAAGCCATCGGCAAACTCCTGCCGGGTGACCCAGCCGTTGCCGATGATGACGCGGGCCATCTCGGGCAGGTTGGCCATGCCTCCGCCAAAACTAAGCACCCCAAAGCGCAGGAAGGCCAGGAAGACCTCGAGGGTTTCACCCACGGCCATCGGCCTCCATCCCCTGGCCTGCCCGATGGTGGGCCGGATTTTCTGCGGCCTCCGACCAGTACAGGCCCATCCCCACCGGCACCGTGAGCAGCAGCACCAGCAGCAGCGGCCAGTGCAGCAGGCCATAGGTCACAAACACCACCAGGGCCAGCCCGATGGCCTTGAGGGAGTCCAGCGCGATGGGGGCCTGGCGCAGCATGGTAGCCAGAATCAGCCCGATGGCCGCCGCCGCCACCCCGTTGAGGGCGTGTTCGGCCAGCGAGCCGGGCACCGCCCCAAAGCGAAAATAGGCAAAGCTCAACAGCAGCATCAGGGAGGCCCCCGGGGTCAAGACCCCCAGCAGGGCCAGCACCCCCCCCAGCACCCCACCCAGGCGCGTTCCGATGTGGGCCGCGGTGTTGGCGAACACCGGCCCCGGCAGGATGCGGCACAGCGCGGTGGTTTCCAGAAACTCCCGCTCCTCCATCCAGCGGTGCTTGAGCACGATGCTCTGATAAATCTGGGCCTGTCCACCCCCGCCAAAAGCCACCAAACCCACCTGCAAAAAAGCCAGAAACAGTCGGCTGCGCGGCACCTTCACCCTTTGGATGATACACTGTCGGGCGGTGCACTACGTCGTCGGCGACATCCACGGCTGCCTTCAGCCCCTCATCCGGCTCCTGCAACGCGAGGGCTTCATTGGCGAGGGGCTTGAGTGGATCGGGGGTTCCAATCAGCTCTGGTTCCTGGGGGACTACACCGACCGCGGCCCCGATGGGGTGGGGGTGATTGAGCTTTTGATGCGCCTGGAGCTCGAGGCTACCGCTGCCGGCGGTGCCGTGCACGCCCTTCTGGGCAATCACGACCTGATGCTGCTGGCCGCGCACCACTTTACCGATACCGAGATTCCCAGCTTCAAGCGCCAGGGCCAAAGCGTGACTTTTCGCGAGATCTGGAAACAGGTCGGCGGCCAGGCCCGGGATCTCGAGCGCCTGAACGAGGCCCATATTGAGTGGCTCTCCAACCGCCCCGCCCTGGCCCTGGTCGAAAACACCCTGCTGATGCACGCCGACAGTTTGTTTTACCTGGAATGGGGTGAGAGCCTGGCGCAGATCAACCGCAACCTGTACGACATCCTGCACTCGGACAGGGTTGAAACATGGGATCTTCTGGCCGAGCAGTTTTCCAGCCGGTTTGCTTTCCTCGAGGGGGGCACCGCCCTGACCGAGGAATTTCTGGGGCAACTGGGCGGCCACCGGCTGGTACACGGCCACACCCCTATCTACAGCCTGATTGGCTACCCGCCCCAGAGGGTGTTCTACCCGCTGGAGTACAACGATGGCCTGTGCTTCAACGTGGATCACGCCCTGTGGCGCGGTGGGCCGGGGTTTACATTCCACCTGGGCCCCTAGGCCCATAATGGCAGAGGGTATGCTACCTTATCTGCAACTCTCCGGCCCGCCCTACGAGCAAGGCCATCAGCAAGGAACCGCCTGGGCCGGGCAAATCGCCCACAACCTCGAGCTCTACTTTCACCGCTTCGAGGTGGAGTGCAAGCTCTCCCCCAGCGAGGCCCGCGAACGGGGGGCCCGCTACTTCCAGGCCATCCGGGAGCAAAACCCAGCCTACGCCCAGGGCCTCGAGGGCATCGCCGCGGGGTCGGGGCAACCCCTGGTCGATATCGCCACCCTCAACGTGCGCTACGAGATCGTCTATCATCAGTTCGCCCAGGACACCCCCCCGGTCTACCCGGCCCGCGAGGCCCCCAACGGCTGCACCGCCTTTGCCCTGATGCCCGCCCACAGCGCCGACGGCCACCTGTGGCTGGGCCAGAACTGGGACTGGATGGAAGGGGTACAGGGGGCCTTGCAGCACATCACCGAGCCCGACGGAACCCGCATCCTGGCCTTTACCGAGGCCGGTATTTTTGGTGGCAAGATCGGGCTCAACTCCCACGGTCTGGGCCTGTGCATCAACGGGCTGGTCTCGGTGGGCGACAACTGGGCCGGGCTGGGCAAACCCTTCCACCTGCGCACCTACGAGGCGTTGCGGCAAAAAACCCTGGAGGCCGCCCAGGCCGTGGTGTTGGAAGAACCCCGCACCGCCTCGGGCAATTTCCTGCTGGGGCAGGGGGCCCAGGCCGTGGATATCGAGGTCTCCCCCCAGGGCGTCTGCCGCTGGCAGGACGAGCGCCAGCTGGTGCACGCCAACCACTACCTGGCCCCCGAGCGCTACGGCATCGAGGTGCCGCCCATCGAGTGGCTCGACCGCTCGCACCACCGGGCCGAGCGCCTGGCCCTGCGGCTGGGCGAGGTGGAAAAACCCGGCCTGGAAGACCTCAAAGCGGCCCTATCCGACCGGGATGGCGCCCCTTATGCGGTCTGCCGCACCGCCAGCCCGGAGGAATACGCGCTGGGCGAGCCCTACCGCACCATCGTTTCGGTGATTATGAACCTGGGAACAAAGGAGCTCTGGATATCCGACGGGCCCCCGCACGAGAACCCCTACGTGCACTACCAGGTTTAGCCAAGCGCATCCTCCAGCGGATTAAGAAACCGCACCCCCTCCAGCACCGCCCCCGTGGGAAAGTCCTCCGAAAGCACCAGGGGCACCTGGTAGAGTCGGGCCGTGGCCCAGACCTGGGCGTCGTAGTAGCTGAGCCGGTGCTGGGTTACGCCCCGCAGGGCCTCCAGCACCACCGGCGCGGTGAGGGGAAGCACCGGAAAGGCCTGCATCAGCCGCTCGACCTCGAGCCCCACCTGTTGCGGGCTCAGGGGCGGCTCGAGGCGGCGCAGGGCTACGCTGGCAAACTCGCTCAGGGCCTGCACCGGTAGGGCTGCCCGACCCTCCTGGACTAGCTCGAGGAGCACATTGGCAGCCTGCTGCTGTTTACGGGGGTCTCGAGCATCCAGGGGGTAGATCAGGAGGTTGGTATCCACCAGATAGCGATATTTCACGTTTTCTCCCGCTCCCAGCGAGCCTCGCGGGTGTAGGCCTCCTCACGCCTGAAGCGCCATTCTGCCGGCAGGCGATGCTGTTTGGAAATCTGCTGGGCCTCCCTCAGAAAAGCCCCCAGGGCCTCCACATGACCTGGTAGGGGCGCATCCACATCTCGAAAAAATTGGTCGAGGGCCTGGCGCATCAGCTCGGCCTCGGAAAGGCCGGTCTCCCGGGCTTTTTGTTTGAGAAGCCGCTCGTGCTCGGGCCGCAGGTAGAGCTGCTTACGCACCATGACCCGATTATACATTATATACATCACATGGCGTTTGATGGGTAGGCCTCTAAAATAACGGTATGGCCCGCATCCAGGTGGCCCAGGGTGACATCACCGAGTTTGCCGGCGACGCCATCGTCAACGCAGCCAACAACCACCTCATTCTGGGAAGTGGCGTGGCCGGGGCCATCCGGCGCAGGGGCGGCCCCAGCATTCAGGGGGAGTGTGACCGCCACGGGCCCATCCGGGTGGGCGAGGCGGCCCTCACCGGGGCCGGCCAGCTACCCGTGCGCAAGGTGATTCACGCGGCGGTGCTGGGCGACCAGCCCGCTACCCTGGACACCGTCCGCAGCGCTACCCAGGCCGCCCTGCGGCTGGCCCTGGAGCACCGGCTCTACCGGCTGGCCTTTCCCCTGCTGGGCACCGGGGTGGGCGGGCTGGGCGTGCCCCAGGTGGCAGAAGTTATGCTGGACGAGCTCGAGGCCGCCCCCGACCCGCTGGAGATCACCCTGTACGGCTACAGCCAGGCCGACGCCGAGGCCATCCGGCAGGCCCTGGCCCGGCGCCGCTAACTGCCTCGCAGGCCGCGAAACAGCCGGGCGGTGTTGGCCGCCGCCGTGGCGTAGAGCAGGGCCCCCACAAAAAAAGGCAGCCCCACCAGCCAGGGGGCCACCTCGGGCCTCGCCACCACCGAAAAGAGGAACCCACCCAAAAGACCGCCCACCGCCACCGTCAGGCTTTGCAGCCCGGCCAGCGCCCCTTGCAGGGTGCCCTGCTCCTGCGGCGAGACCTCGCGGGTCAGGAAGGACTGAATGAGGGGCTGGCCCAGGTTGCTCAGGGCGGCCAGGGCGATGATGGCGTACATCATCCAGCCCTGGGTGGCCAGGCCGTACAAGGTGAAGGAGAACAGCCCCATGCTCTGGGCCAGGGTCAGGGCCCGGCGCTCCCCCAGGTGGGCCACCACGGGCCGAACCAGCCCGGCCTGGACAATCACCCCGCCCAAGCCCACCAGAAACAGCGAGAAGCCCACCTCGAGCGGCTCCCAGCCAAACTTGTAGGCGGTGTACAGCACCCACACACTCTGCAAAGACCCGAAGGCCAGAAAGATGAGCGCGAGGCTCAGGGATAACCCCCGCAGGATGGGGGTCTTGCGCAAGATCCCCAGGGCCACAAACGGGTTGAGCGAGCGGGCCTGGGTGTTGCGGTTTTCCGGCTTGAGCGACTCGGGCAGCACAAAGTAGCCATACAAAAAGTTGAGGAAGGCCAGTCCCGCCGCAAAGTAGAAAGGCAGGCGCAGGTCAATGTTGCCCAGTAGCCCGCCCAGCACCGGCCCCAGCACGAAACCCATCCCAAAGGTAGCCCCAATCAGGCCAAA
This sequence comes from Meiothermus ruber DSM 1279, assembly GCF_000024425.1. Taxonomy (NCBI): domain Bacteria; kingdom Thermotogati; phylum Deinococcota; class Deinococci; order Thermales; family Thermaceae; genus Meiothermus; species Meiothermus ruber. The sequence goes on along the minus strand of NC_013946.1, from coordinate 40,524 downwards.
GTTGCGGGCCCGCTCTTCGGGTTTGGAAATATCGGCAATGTAGGCGTTGGCGGTCGAGAGGCTGGCCCCCAATGCCCCGGCAATCACCCGCGCCGCAAACAGCACCCAGATGGACTGGGTGAGGGCGGCAATCAAGTAATCCACGGCGGTGCCCACCAGCGAGGCCAGCAGCACCGGGCGGCGCCCGTAGCGGTCGGAGAGCATGCCCAGGATGGGGCCAAAGGCGAATTGCATTACGGCGTACACCGCAAAAAACAGGCCATTGAGCCGGGCCCCGGCCTCCACGCCGCCGGCCAGGGTCTCGATGAGCTTGGGCAAGACCGGAATGACCAGACCCAGGCCCATCACGTTGATAAGTACCGAAATCAGGATGAAGGGAATAGAGGCGCTCTTCGACATGACCGCGCCATTATGACACCCGCGGCCTGGGCGGATTGGAAGCACAGGCTCATCTAGGCGATAAGCTAGTAAGCGTGCTGCTGAAGCATCTGGAAGACACCCGTTCGGTTGCCCACCGGCTCGCACACAGCCTGCCCGAAGGGGCGCTGGTGCTGCTTACGGGGCCTATGGGCGCGGGCAAAACCACCCTGGTGCAGTTCATCGCCCAGGCCCTGGGGTTTCGGGGCGAGGTGACCAGCCCCACCTACACCCTGATTCACGAATACCCCAGCCCGCAGGGCCTGATCGTGCACATTGATGCCTACCGCATGGCCGACCAGGAGGAGCTTTTTAATCTGGGCCTCGAGGACTACCTGCCCGAGGCCCGCCTGGTGTTGATCGAGTGGGGGAAGCCCGAGGTGTTTCCGGACAGCCTGGAGATCCGCCTGACCCCTACCGAGCACGGGCGGAGGCTCGAGCTCATCCCCCACGGCCGCGCATCACTTCCGAAGCTGGCCTGAGCATCCGGGCCGCCTCGCCCCAGAACCCGTCGCAGCCAGCCAGGTTTTCCTGTTCAAAAAACCATTTGCGCCCCAGGATGAGGAAAAATCCGCTGTGGGTCGTGGGGCTCTTTTTGGACGGGTGACCGGTTGGTCATATAATGGGTATGACCCATCGAGGTTAAAGGAGGTAGTTGATGCGAAAAGCCTTGTTCATCCTGACCGTTTTGCTGGGAGCGGCACTGGCCCAGGGTCAGGTCACCATCACCTACTGGCAGTACGACTTCAAAAGCAAGGTCGAGGCGGTGAATGAGCTGATCAAAAAATTCGAGGCCGCCAACCCCGGCATCAAGGTGCTGCATCAGACCTTCCCCTTCGACGCCTATCAGCAAAAGGTGGCTTCCTCGATTCCCGCGGGCCAGGGACCGGATGTGGTCAACCTGTTTTATGGCTGGCTGCCCACCTGGGTCAAGGCCGGGTATCTGCAACCCCTGCCCGCCGAGTACACCAGGGTGCTGGACAACGAGTTCTCGAGCCTGGCCCAGGCCGCCAAGGTAGGGGGCAGGCTCTACGGCATGCCCACCGCGGTGCGTTCGCTGGCCCTGTTCTACAACCGCGACCTCTTGAACGCCGCCGGCTTCAAGAACCCCCCCAAAACCTGGGACGAGTTCCTGAGCATCGCAGCCAAACTCACCGTTAAGGACGGCAACCGGTTCAGCCAGCTGGGCTACGCCATGGCCCCCGACGGGCAGGATCACCACCTGGTACGCGAGGTACTGGTTCGGCAGTTTGGCGGGCGGCCCTACTCCGACGACGGGCGCCGGGTGCTCTACGGCGATGCCGCCGGCCTCAGGGCCTTCACCTTCTACACCGACTGGTTCAAAAAGTACAACGTGGGCACCCTGGGCAACCAGTTCTTCCCCGGCAACAACGCCTACCGCGACGCCTTTATCGCCGGCCGGGTGGGCATGATTGTTGACGGCTCATTCGCCATCGGCACCATCCGCAGCGGGGCCAAGTTCAACTGGGGGGTGGCCGAGCTGCCCGTAGAAAAAGTTGGCGGTCGCAAGGTAAACTACGGCTCCTTCTGGATGCACGGCCTGACCCCCCTGGCCACCGGGCCCAAGCTGGCGGCCTCGCTCAAGTTTCTGGAGTTTTTAGTCTCCGAGGAAACCCAGCGCTACTGGCTCGAGAAGGTGGGTGAGCTGCCGGCCCGCAAGAGCCTGATCAAAGACCCCAAGCTCACGCTGGACAGGATCTTTGGCCCCTTCGTGCTCTCGCTGTCCTATGCCAAGGCCACGCCTTTTGTGGATGAAATTGGGCAGCGCAAGGTCATGACCGATGCCATCAACCGGGTGCTCCTGGAGAACAGAGACCCCGCAGAGTCCTGGCGCATAGCCGCCGCCGAGGAGCAGAAGCTGCTGGATGCCTTCTGGAAGTAGCAGGACTGAAACCCTGCAATACCCGAGCCGGGGATTCCTCGCCCAGCGGTGAGGAACCCCGGCCCTCCCAAGACCGAACGCCCGTAAGGGATCTCAGGATTCAAAGCAGCCCCTTTGAGTCCGAAATGGCATTCTCTTATGAGACCGTCTGAACCCGCCCGACGCGGCGTCTCGCTGGCCCACCGTGAGGCGCTCTGGGCCCTGGCCTTCTTAATCGTCCCGCTGGCCTTTTTCCTGTTTATCCGCATCTGGCCAGCCTTCCAGGCTTTGTGGCTCTCGCTCTTCGACTGGCACGCCGACCCCAGCCAACGGCCTTTTGTGGGCCTCGAGCACTACCATCAGATGCTGGACGACCGGCTCCTGCTCAAAGCCCTGCAAAACACACTGGCCTACACCCTGCTGGGCGTTCCGCTGCAGCTCCTGCTAGGGCTTTGCATCGCCCTCTTGCTCAACGCGGTGACGCGCTTTCGGGACGTGTTCCGGGCCATCTACTTTGCGCCCTACGTCACCCCTGCGGCTGCCATCGCCTGGGTGTTTAGCTGGATGCTATCACCCAACTTTGGCATCGTTAACGAGATTCTGGGGGTGTTTGGTATCCCGCCCCAGCCCTTCCTGACCAGCCCCTCCCAGGCCCTGGCCACAGTGACGATGGTGGTGGTGTGGCAAAACCTGGGTTTTCAGGTGGTGCTGTTTCTGGCGGGTCTGCAAAACATCCCCCGCGACTACTACGAGGCCGCTCGGATTGACGGGGCCAATAACTGGCAGCTCTTCCGCCACATCACCCTTCCGCTTTTGAACCCGGTGATGGTCTTCTCGGCGGTAATCGGCACCATCGGCTTTTTGCAGCTGTTCACCCAGGTGGTCAACCTCAACTTCACCGACCAGGGCGGGCCGCTGGGCTCCACGCTCACCCTGGCTCTGTACATCTACCAGCAAGCCTTTGCCCGGTTTGACCTGGGCTATGCTGCCGCCATCACGGTGCTGCTGTTCGTGATTATCCTGGTCATCACCCTGGTGCAACTGCGGCTGCTGTCGCGACGGGTGGAGTACTGATGAAACGCCTGTCTACCTTCCTAATCTATCTCCTGCTGACCCTGGGCAGCCTGGTGATGTTCTTTCCGTTTGTGTGGATGTTCCTGACCTCCCTCAAACCCTTCGCCGAGATTTTCGAGCTCCGGCTGCTGCCCCAGGCCCCCACCCTGGACAACTACCGCGAGGTGCTGTTCGATACGCAGTTCCCCCGCTGGTTCCTGAATAGTCTGATTGTGGCGATCATCACCACGGCCTCGGTGCTGTTCTTCGACTCGCTGGTGGGTTACACCCTGGCCAAGCTGCGCTTCCCCGGCAAGGGGTTTATCTTCGTGCTAATCCTTTCGACCCTGATGGTGCCCACCGAGATGCTGATCATCCCCTGGTATGTGATGAGCACCGAGTACGGCTGGAGCAACACCTACTGGGGTCTGCTCTTTCCGGGCCTCATCAGTGCGTTTGGGGTGTTTCTGATGCGGCAGTTTTTCGATACCCTGCCCACCGACCTGCTGGATGCCGGGCGAATAGACGGGCTGAGCGAGTTTGGGGTGTTCTGGCGCATCGCCTTCCCGCTGGTGCGTCCGGCCCTGGCGGCTTTGGGCATCTTTACCTTTCTGGGCAACTGGAACGCCTTTTTGTGGCCCCTGATTGTGGTGCAAACCGCTGATATGCGCACCGTACCGGTGGGGGTGGCGCTGTTTTCAAGCGAGGCCGGCACCGCCTGGAACCTGATTATGGCGGCCAGCAGCCTGGCGGTGCTGCCGGTGTTGCTGGTCTTCCTATTCTTCCAGCGGCAGATTATCGAGGGCGTGGTACTGACCGGGGTCAAGGGCTAGGGCCCTCCAGGGCGGGCGACAAAAACAGAGGGAAGCGCGATAGGATGGGTTTCCTGGTAATCTGGACTGGATGAAGGAAAGCCTGGGCCGCAGGATACAGCGGCAGTACCGCACGCATCTGGTCAGCTTTGCTGCAGGGGTGCTGGTGGGCGTGATGTTCGCCGACTGGCTGCGGGGCATCGTGACGGCGTTGTTTGTGCTCTTGGTGTTGCTAGCGCTGTACTTTATCTGGGTCTACTTCGATAACCTCAAGAAGCAGTGAGCCGCCTTATGGAGCTGATGACGCCCGCCCCCATCCTGGACGCACCCCCCGAGCACCTGCCCACCGGGAACCTCGAGGTGCACCTAGAAGCCAGCCCCAAAGCCCCCTCGATTGCGCGCATTGGGGTGGCCTCCCTGGGGCTCAATGGCCTGCTGGACTGGGTGGGGGCGCCGCTTCTGGAAGTATCCGGGCAGGGCTGGCAGCTCTCGCGCCTCGCGGACTGGATTCCCTGTTGGGAGAACGAGCACCTCACGGTCACGCTGCTGGCCCCCTACGGTGAACGGGGGGTGGCCCTGCACATCGAACCCCGCCTGCCGGGGCCCATTCAAGTGGCCGGCAATTTGGAGTACCTGGGCCTGCGGCGCTTCCGGGAGGAGCCGCTCGACTGCCTTTTTCGCAGCGGGCACGATACCTGGACGGGGAGCCATGTGCTGGAAGCCCGCGCCGAGCGTACGTTGCTGGCCCTGGGCCTGCAGGCCGACCCCCCGCCGCGCCACATAGATTGGGGCCTGCAGTTCGTGCTCGAGTGGGACGCCGGCCCGGTCACGCTCTACCTGGGCCTGGCCCCCGAGGCTGACGGGGCCCGCACCACCGCCCTGCACCTGCGGCGGGTGGGCTGGGAAAACCTGCTGCGCAAAACCCTGCACAAACTGGCCCTGCTGAGCACCAATTACGCTGGCCCTCTTTACGAGGTCTACCGGCGGCATCTGATTTTCAGTTATTTCTACGCCCAGGCCGACACCCTGGAGGGCGAGCCCGTGGTGCTCACCTCGAGGAGCCCCCACTACTACGTCTCGGGGGCCTACTGGGCCCGCGACGCGCTTTTGTGGTTTTTTCCGGCCCTGCTCAAGGCCGACCGCAAACGGGCAAGGGCGGTGCTGAAAGCGGTTTTCCAGCGCTACGCCCGCTGGCCGGGGGAGCACGCCCAGTACCTGGGCGGGCCGCCCCTGTATCCCGGCTTCGAGCTCGACCAGGCCGCGGCCTACCCCCTGGCCCTGGCCCGCTACCTCGAGGCCACCGGCCCCAACCCCGAGCTGGTGGCCGAGCTGCGCGAACCCCTGGCCTGGGTGTTGGCGCGGGTGGCCGAGGAAAAGCACCCCTCCCTCACCCTCTACCGCACCTTCCTCTCCCCCACCGACGACCCGGTCAGGGAGCCCTACCTGACCTACGACAACGCGCTGTGGTGCGTGGCGCTGGAACGGCTGGCCCCCTTCTGGCCGGAGGCCGAGGCGCTCAGGCTCGAGGCCCGGGCCATCCGCGAGACCCTCTACCGCCAGGCCGAGCGCAACGGACGCTTCGTTTTCAGCTTTGAGCCGGGGGGCCCCCACACCTTCGCCGACGAACCCGCGGGCAGCCTGCTGCTGCTCCCGCACCTGGGCTTTTGCAGCCGCCAGGACCCCATCTGGCAGGCCACTGCGCTGTGGATTCTGGGAAGCGACAACCCCCACCACTACAAAGGGCGCTTCCCCGGCGAGGGCTCGGCCCATTTTCCCTTTCCCTCGGGCTTTGGCCTGGCCAACCGGATTCTCTCGGGGCTGATGCGGCCGGCAGGGGACGCGCTCATGATCCTCGAGCAGGCCCCCCTCGATCAGGGCTACGCCTGCGAGTCCTTCGACCCCGAGACCGGCCAGGCCCGCACCGGGGTGGGGTTTGCTGCGCTGGCCGGTTTTATTGCCTACGCGCTGGCCGCGGGCAAAGACCCCAAAGGGGCTACCGTATAGCCAGCCAGGTCAGAAGCAACAGAACACCAAGGCCCGTCAACGCCACGGTCAAGGCCGCGCTGCGGGTTTTGCGGAAGTACAGCGAGAGCACGAAGCCCGTAAGCGCCACCAGCAACAAAAACCCGCCCGAGAGGTCAATCAGCCAGGCCCAGGCCGGGCCAGCATCGCGCCCGCGGTGCAGATCGTTCAGGACGGCTACCGGCCCCTGGGCCACCACCTTGAGGGTATAGCTGCCGTCGGCCCGGCTAATGAAGGCATCGGCGGCATAGCCGGGGGCGCGGAAGCTGATGGAAGCCTCCTGGTCGTCGGCGCGGGTATCGTTCACCCGACCCCTCAGGCCGTGGGCAGCCCGCAAGGCCTCGGCGGCTTTGAGCCAGTTGATCTCGCCCCCTTGCTGCCAGCCCTGGGGCAGGGTGCCCTGGTAGGTGTGGATGGTCTGGGTATTGCCAAATACCCACTCGGGGTGGTTGAGGGTGATGCCGGTAGCGGCAAAAAACAGCACCACCAGCAGGCTCAACATAGAAGCGTAGAGGTGCAGCCAGCGGGCCAGGGCATAAACCCTCGAGCGCAGTGGTTTCTGCGCTTTTTCCACTGGCATCCTAACCCTGCCGGTCATAGGAAAGGCTCACCTCCTTAAGCTCGCCGGCCACGTTGTAGCTGCGCTTGAAGGGGGTCTGGGCCAGGATGACTTTTTCGCGGAACAGCTCGTAGGGGCCATGCTCGCGCACCAGCTCAACGCACACGTAATAGTCACCCTGATTAACCAGGTTGCCCTTGTCGTCCTTGCCGTCCCAGCTCAGGGTGTAGCGCCCCGGCATCCGGGTGGGGCCCGAGACGGCCTCGGTGGGCTCATTGCTGCGGTACCAGCGCCGGAGTTCGTTGAGCCAGCGCGGGCCCTTGCGGGACTGCTCAAACCAGACCGCCAGGGTGCGCACCGGCAGGCCCTGGGCGTCCTCGAGCCAGACCGCCACATAGGGCGGGCGGTAGCGAAAACCGTTCCCCACAAACTCGAAGGTAATGTCCAGCTTCATGCCGGCCCAGCGAGTCTGGGCCAGGCTTTGGCCGGCCCACAGGGTAAGCACCAGGCCAATGCTGCGGTGTATAAAGTTTCGACGGCTGATCAAGGAACGCTTCATCGGGTCACCTCGGTTTCTTCTTGTGCAAAGCGGGGGTTGGTGTGGGTGCGCCCGTTGGCCTCCACCAATAAGCAGCCCACCCCAAATACCTCGGCCAGGGCCAGGCTGAGCATGGGCTCGAGCACACAGAAAGCCGTGGCCAGCACATCGGCGGTGGCCGCGTCTGGGGCCACCACCGTGGCCTGCACCACCTGGGTGGCAGGCCGGGCCGTGCGGGGGTCGAACAGATGCGCTCCCCGCTGCGAGCGCCCGCTGGTGGCCACCCCCTGGCTGCAGATCGTGAGGCGGGCCAGCGGCAGGGCGTTGTCGGCCCCAGCCCAGGGGTTGGCCACCGCAACCCGCACCGGCTGCGACCCGATATGCCGGATCTCCCCGCCCAGGTTGAGCAGCACCTCTTCGGCCCCCTGGGCCACCGCGGCCTGGGCCGCGCGGTCGGCGATATGCCCTTTGGCCAGGGCGTTGAGGGTGAGGGGCAGCGCGGTGAGCTTGTGGGCCGTGCGGCCCTCCAGCCGCCACAAGGGGCCCTGGAGGGCCCGGCGCAGGGCCTCGAGTTCGCCCTCGGCGGGCTCGGGGTTTTGCCTGTATAAAGCCTGGATGGCCGCAGCCGCCGGGTTAAAGGCCCCGTGGGTGTGGGCCATCCAGCCCTCGGCGGCGCGCAGCAAGGCCTGGAGCTCGGGCGAAAGCTGGGCTACGCCCTGGGCCTGCCAGCGCGCGAACTCGGATTCGGGCGAAAAGCTACTGAAGATGCGCTCGAGGCGATCGATCTCAGCCAGAACGGCGGCCTCGGCGGCGCGGGCTTGCTGCGAACCCCGGGCGCGCACCTGAAGGGTCAGGGTCGTGCCCAGCACCCCCTCGTAGTGGGCCTGGTGCCGGTACGGGCGCGGTTTGAACAGGGCCAGCGGCATCACGGGTTCTCCTTTCCGCGGGGAAGTATCCCCGTGCGGCATAAGGTTTGCGTAAAAAAAGGATGGAGTTTTGGTGAAGGCTAGAGGTTCAGTCCAATATCAAAGGTAGCGGCATAGCCCTGCCCGCTCTGGGTCAGGTTGAGCAAAAGCTGGCTCCCCCCGTTGCGGTAGATGCTGTCGTTGGCGTTGCGGGTGCGGGTGCCCGTTTTCACATAGGGCGGGTTGGCAAAAATGCGGTCGCTCAGGGCATCGTCGAAGAAGAGCTGCGAGGTGAAGTCGCGGTTCTGGTAGCGAATTTTGAAGTGGATGTGCACGGTGCGGCCCGGATACCAGCCGGGGTAGATGGTGGTGAACTGGGCCACCCCCTGGGCATCGGTAATCTGGTAGCCGCGCAGCCACTTCTGCCCGCGGGTGTCGGCGAAGCGATCCTGTACCCCGGAGTAGAGGCCCTGGGCGTCGCACTGCCAGATGTCCACCATGGCCCCCGGCAGTGGGGTGCATCCGCTGGCCGAGACCCTCGAGACCACAAAGCGCAGGCTCAGGGGCACCCCTGGCTTCACCACCCCCGTGGTGGGGTCGGAGCGGATATCGGAGCGGTTGAGCTGGACATCCACAAAGTAGGGCCCCTCGGTCAGGGCCGGGCGCACAATGCAGGAAGGCAGGGCGTTGTTCTGGGCTGCGGCCCTCTGTCCATTCATTAGCCCACCCACCCCGGCCAGCCCGCCCAGGCCCAGGGCGGCCAGCACCTTACGGCGGTTCAGAATCGTTCCAATCGGTTTATCGTCGTTATCCATTTTGGCCCTCCTTTTTTCCAACATTTTCTAGATAAACGGTGGCAAACGGGTTAGGAAGGCGGGGTTCACCTTTGCACAGCGAATCCCGCCCGCTGCTATCCGCTCAGGTTCTTCTTGAGGGTCTCGAACTCGGCCTGGCTGATCTCGCCTTTGGCATAGCGCTCGCGGGCGATCTCCAGGGCCCGGTCGGGGGCCGCTTTGCTGCCATTGGTGGGGCTGCGCAACAGTCGCACAATCAGCACCGCCACCAGCGCAATCAGTCCGAGCAACAGCAGGGCCCACAGCACATCGTCCATCCAGCCAAAGCCGTAGTAGCCAAAGCCATCCCAACGTCCACGGTAATCCATCATCCACATACTGCGCCTCCCACCGCAAAAAAGTGGTTTCGGGTAAGCCTCTGCTTTTGTAGTAAGGGCGTGTGGCCGAAGCTTCAACCACACGCCCGACTTCTACCACCGGACAGGGCCTAGCGCCCCCGCCCCCGGGGGCCGTCCCAGTCACCCCGGCCCCCCAGGCCCATGCGCAGTTGCACCGGCTGGGCCACAAAGGCCTTGGCCACAGCCTGGCTGCTGGCCTTGAGGGTATTGGCCTGCTCGGCAGTAAGCCGCCCGGCCTGCACGGCCTGGTCAATGGCCTGGTTGCGGGCGGTGACCAGGGCCGCCTCGAGGGCCGCTGGGGTCTTGCCGAGGTCGGTGGCCACCTGGGCCAGGGTCTTGGTACCACCGCTCAGCACCGCCAGCTCGGCGGGGGTGACCCCCAGGAACTGGGCCGCGCTCCAGTACAGGTTGCCAATCAGGCCCTTGGGCGCGGCCATGCGCTGCATGGCCCTGGGCTGCATCGGGGTGGGCTGGGGCGCCGGGGTTTGCTGGGCAAAGGCGCCCGCTACCGCCAGGCTCGAGACCACCAACAGGGTTTTTAGCGTTTTGTTCATACTCTCCTCCTTGCGGAAAGCCCTCTGGCTTTCCCGAGAAGAAGTCTGGGGCAGGGCGGTTACGGAGCAGTTACGGCTCGCTGAGAGGCTCTCTCATCTACAAGAAGCCCGTGCCTAAGCAGTTTTGACCTATAACCCACCCATAACCCCTACAATGCAAGCTATAGGCATGCGGCTCTTGCTGGTCGAAGACGAGCCCAACATCGCCCGCCCGGTTCTGCGGGCGCTGGAGGCCCAGGGGCACCAGGTGCGCCATGCGCCCGACCTGACCACGGCCCGTGCGCTGCTGGCCGAGGCCGAGCCCGACCTGATGATTCTGGACGTGCGCCTGCCCGAGTCGGAGGACGGGGGGTTTATTCTGGCCCGTGAAGCCCGCGCCGCCGGCTACAAAGGCCCCATTCTCTTCATGACCGCCCGCGACGCCCTGGCCGACCGGGTGATGGGTCTGGACGAAGGCGGTGACGACTACGTGGTCAAACCCTTCGACCTGCCCGAGCTTCTGGCGCGGGTGCGGGCTTTGCTGCGCCGGATGAGCGAGGTCAAACAAAGCCGGGTGCAGTTGGGCCCCCTCGAGCTCGACCTCGCCGACCGCAGCGTGCGCTGGGAGGGGCGGCTGGTGGAGCTATCCGGGCGGGAGTACGCGCTGCTGGAACGGCTGGCCCTGTTTCCGGGCCGGGTCTACAGCCCCGAGGAGCTGCTCGACCTGATCTGGGGGGAGGAAGCCTCCGATACCGGGGTGGTCAAGGTGTGTGTACACCACCTGCGCAACAAGCTGGATAGCCGCGTGGTGCGCACGGTGCCGGGGGGCTACCGGCTGGGGGTGGAGCCATGAGCCTGCGGCTGCGCCTGGCCCTGTTTATCGCCCTGGCTATTGCCCTGGCCCTGCTGGTGCAGGGGTTTTTAGGGTACGCCAGCTTCGAGCGCTTGCAGATGGGCAACCTCGAGCGCGACCTGAACGCCTACCTGGCCCGCATCGCCGACCAGCTCGAGGGCCGCCGGGGCCCCCCGCGGCTATTTAGGCGCGATCGGGACGGCGATTCCGGCACCGAGTGGATGGAGCGCCTGCGCGACAACACGCCCCCGCTTCCCCTTCCCAACCCCGCGCCGGTGGGCACCATCGCCCATGCACGGCTGGTGCAGGGGCAGGTGGTGCTGCGGGAGTGGGGGAGTTTCCCCGACGAAATACCGCTGGACAACCGCCCCGAGGCCCGGCTCGAGCAGAACTGGCTCTACCGTAGCGTGCGCCTGGGCCCCGAACTTTACCTGCAGGGGGCGCTCGAGGCCAGCCAGGTGCGGGCCAGCCTGGCCGGCTACCAGCAGACCGTGCTGTTCACCGCCCTGGTGGTGGCACTCCTGGGGGCCTGGGTGGCCTGGCTGGTAAGCGGGCCGGCCCTGCGGCCCCTGCGCCACCTCCAGCAGGCCGCCCGCCGGGTGGCCGACTCGGGCGACCTGAGCCTGCGGGTGCCCGCCGAGGGCAGCGGGGAGCTCCTGCACCTGAGCCAGACCTTCAACCAGATGCTCGAGCGGCTCTCGGCCTTCCGCCAACGCGAGACCGAGTTCACCCGCAACGCTGCCCACGAGCTGCGCACCCCCCTGACCTCGCTGCGCTTGCAGCTCGACGCACTGCAACAGGGGCTGGCCTCGCCCGAGGAGACCCTATCGGTGGTGCGGGAGGAGGTGGAGCGCATGACCCACCTGAGCGAGTCGCTCCTGACCCTGGCGCGGGAGGGCCGGGGGCAGCGGGTGGGGCTGGACGTGGCCCAGCTAGCCCAGGAGGTCGCACAAAAAGCGGGCGTGCCCTACCAGGGGCCCCTTCACCTGGAAACCTCCGGCGACCCCTTTCTGCTGCGCCAGGCCCTGGAAAACCTGCTCTCCAACGCCCAGAAGTACGCCCCGGGGGCCCCGGTGCGGCTCGAGCTGGCCCACTCCGACGACCACCGGTTCGCCATTCTGCGGGTACAGGACGAAGGGCCGGGCATGCCGCCCGAGGTGCTCAAACGGGCCGCCGAGCCCTTCTACCGCGCCCCCGGCACCCGGGTGCCGGGCAACGGCCTGGGCCTGAGTGTGGCGGCCCAGGTAGCCCAGGTACACGAGGGCCGCTTGGAGCTCAGGAACCTCGAGCCCCGCGGGCTTGCAGCCGAGCTGTGGATCCGGATTCAACCGGCCTGATGAAGCGGCAGGCGCACCTCGAAAACTGCCCCGCCCTCGGGACGGTTGCGGGCCGTCACCGTTCCTTTGTGCAGCTCCACCAGGGCCTTGACGATGGAGAGCCCCAGCCCGCTGCCGCCGGTGGCCCTGGAGCGCGAGGCCTCGGCCCGGTAGAAACGGTCGAAGACCTTGTTCAGGGCTTCCGCGGGGATGCCCGGGCCGCTGTCCAGCACCCGCAAGCGGGCCTGCGCAGCCTCGGCGGCCACCTCGAGCCCAATCCACCCCCCGGCCGGGGTGTGACCCAGGGCGTTGGAGAGCAGGTTCCCGATCACCTGGGCCAGCCGGTCAGAATCGGCCCGCACCAGGACGGGCCCTTCGGGCAGCCGCCGCTCGAGCGTAATCCGCTTGGCCTCCAGAGCCGCCTGAAAGGTGTCGGCCATCCGGTCGGCCAGCTCAGCCAGGTTGAGGGGCTGCAAGGTCAGGTTGAGCCGCCCCGCATCGGCCAGCGAAAGGGTGCGCAGGTCTTCAACCAGGCGCGAGAGCAGCCGGGCCTGCTGGTGCAGCCGGTCTACCTCGCTCATCTCCAGGGGCATGACCCCATCCTGGATGGCCTCGAGGCGGCCCTGCATCACCGTGAGGGGGGTGCGCAGCTCGTGGGCAATATCGGCAATCATGGCCCGGCGCTCGGCCTCGAGCCGCTCCAAAGCCTCGGCCATCTGGTCGAAGTTGCGGGCCAGCCGGGCCACCTCGTCCTCGCCCGGCTGGGGGCCCACCCGGGCCTTGAGGTCGCCCTGGGCCAGGCGGCCTGCGGCATCGGAAATGGCCTCGATGGGCCGCGCAATCCGCCGGGCAAAGATCAGCGCCAGCAGCACCCCCAGGCCGGTCGCGGCCAGGCTCGCAATCAGCAGGTTCTGCTGCAACCGGGTCTCCAGGTTGGGCCGCCGCAGGCGGGGCGGCGGCTGCACCCGAATCTCGGTGCCCGAACCATCGGGCAGGCTCAGCACAAAGACCGGGTTGGGGTTCTCAGGGTCGGGGTTGGGCTCGAGCCGCACGCGAATCTCCTGGCCGGAAAGCAGCACATCGCGCAGCTCCGAAGGGAAACCCAGCGCCGGCAGGCGGCTATCGCTGCGCCGCAGGATATCGCGCACCTCGGCGGGCAGCTCCCGGAAGGTGCGCTCGCGCTGGTAGGTGTTGAGACCCACCGTGAGCAGGCTGGTCGCCACCACCACCAGCGCCATCAGCAGGCTTAGTCGAACCTCGATACGATTGAAAAAGCGCATAGGTTTTCAGGGGGGCGCGCCTATTCCGTCCAGAGCCGGTACCCCACCCCCCGCACGGTCTCCAGAAGTCCCGCGCCCCCAGCGGCCTCGAGCTTCCTGCGCAGGTTCTTGAGGTGCACGTCCACCACCCGCTCCAGCGCGTCCGAGTCGGGCAGGGCGGCCTCCAGCAGCTCGGCCCGGCTGAAGGCCTTGCCGGGGGTGCGGGCCAGGGCTTCCAGCAGGCGAAACTCGGTGGGGGTGAGCTCGAGGCGCACCCCGCCCAGCCGGGCCACCACCTTCTCGCTATCAATCTCCAGCGGCCCCACCCGCAGAACCTCTTTAGGGGCCTCGGCCAGCACCACCCGCCGCAGCACCGCCTTGACCCGGGCCACCACCTCGCGCGGGCTGAAGGGCTTGGTCACGTAGTCGTCGGCCCCCAGCTCTAAGCCCAGCAGCTTGTCCAGATCCTCGGTGCGGGCCGTCACCAGGATCACCGGGGTGTGGCCGCTGCTGCGGATGCGGCGCAGCACCTCGAGGCCGTCCATCTCCGGCAGCATGATGTCCAGCAGCACCAGGTCGGGCCGGGCCGCTCGCACCAGGTTCAGGGCCTGCCGGCCATCGGAGGCCCGCTCGGTGCGGAACCCCTCCCGGCGCAGGTAACCTTCCAGAATCTCAGCGATCTCCGGCTCGTCTTCCACCACCAGTACCAGCGCCATCGAATCCAGTGTATCGGCTGTGGACGACATGGGTATAGCCTGGCAGAGCCCTGTGAAGGATTCGGGTGGCCTTTATGTAGATTTGAAAAAGACCCCCAAAACTGAGGGTCTTCGGTCTGAATAATACCGTTTCCGCTTGAATCCTTCAGCTTTGGACGCAGTCAGGGGTGAAGGGTTCAAGCCGACCGAAGGGAGTAGAAAAGCATTACGGTAGTATCGTTCACTTTGACAAGCCTAAACGATACTACCGAAAGGCGTATAAACCCGGTTATTCGCCTGAGTAGTCTGGGGTAACCGCCACCGAGAGTTGGGCCAGGGCTGTCCGCAGGCTGTCCTCAAACTGGGCTCCGGAGAAATAGACCAGCGCTTCCTTGTCCGAGTCGCTGAGGCTGGCGGTCTGAGCCGCGGCGCGCTCGAGGGCCTGCACCTCATCCTGGGGCAAAGCCTGGCGTATGGCCTGCACCACCTCCTGCGCCTGGGCCGGCGTAAAAGCATAGGACAGGCCGCTCAGGGCATCGTAGAGCAGCCGGGCCTGGCCCTGGCTCAAGGCGTCCAACTGCACCTCCTGGGGCAGCAAGCTGACCCATTGCACCAGAACCGCCGAGGGATCGCCCTGGTCAATGCGCACATCTTGTGCAGTAGCAAAGCTAAGGGCCAGAGCAGTGAGGCTAGCAATCAGGATGGACTTCTTCATACTGTTCTCCTTTCGATCTCGGAAGGGCCTGGGCCCGTTCCTGAAAGGAAGTATGCGCGAGGGGTGTGTAAGAACCGGGTGGCTCGTGTGTAGACAGCATTAAGTCGGCCATCAAAAAATTTGCCGTTCTGGAGCAATAAACCAACCCATGGCTTCACGCAAAATACATATCCAGACCATTCGGGCAGTTCTCACCCCCTTCTTCTGGCTACCCAGCCGAGCCCCTCCCCCGGGTTGGTGCGATAAGGACGCCCTTTGCAAAACTGACCCCCAGGTCAATAATGGACTCTCGTGACACCGCCCCCTGGTGAACCGCGTCGCTCGCAAATCCTAGCCATCTGGGAGGGCGTGCTCGCGATTCTATTCATCAACTGGAGCACCGGCATGGTCATGACCGGCTATGCGCTGTGGCTGGGGGCGCCCCCGGTGGCCCTGGCCATCCTGGGGGCGCTGCCCATGGTCGGACAGATGGCCGCGCCGCTGGCCCTGTTTTTTCGGGGCAGCCGGAAGGATCTGAGCGCCAACCTCTCGGTGTTCGGACGCGGGCTGTTCGTGCTGGCTCTGTTCGTGCCGTTGATGCCCGAAGCCTGGCGCATACCAGGCCTTTTGACCATTGCCGCCCTCTCACAGCTCATCCTGGCTCCAGTTAGCGTGCTGTGGACAAGCTGGATGGCCGACCTGGTGCCAGATCAACTACGGGGCCGCTACTTTGGGCTGCGCAACGGGCTGCTGGGCCTGGTGGGCACCCTGGGCAACCTGGCCGCTGGCGCCCTGATTGACGCCCTGGGCAAACCCTGGGGGTTCCTGCTGGTGCTGGGCCTGGCGGTGGGGGCCGGGGTGGGGGCCACCTTCATCCTGCGACGGCAGTTTGAACCGCCCATGACCAGCAGCCCGCCCCGCCTGGCCGAGTACATCCAGCCTCTCTCCGACCGGCGCTTCCGGGGCTTTTTGGGGTTTGTGGTGCTGTTTTTGGGCGCGGTGAGCGTGGGAGGGCCCTTCGTGTTTCCGCTCTTCCTCGAGTACGCCCGCATGAGCTTTACCCAGGTGGGCCTCTGGACGGTGATCGCCGCAAGCTGTGGGCTGGTGCTGAGCCCCTTGTGGGGTCGGCTGGCCGACCGGATTGGGCACTGGCAGGTGTTGTTGTTCAGCAGCAGCGTGGCCGCCCTGGTGCTGCCCCCTTTGTGGCTGGCCGGTGGGCCAGGCCGCCTCGAGACCATCTGGCTGGCTGCGGTCTTTGATGCGGTGGCCTGGGGTGGAATCGGCACCGCCCTGACCAACGTGGCCTTGCAAAGCGCGCCACCGCAAAAACGCAACCTCTACCTGGCCTGGTACTGGACGGCCTACGCGGTGGGGGGCATGCTGGGCTCTTTGCTGGGCGGGGCGCTGGGCAACCTGCACAAAAATCACCAGCTCTTTCCCAGTCCCTACCACCTGCCCATTCTGGCTTCCATGGGGCTGCGGATGGTGGCGGTGTACTACCTGGGGTGGCGCATCCGGCGCGATAAACGAAGGGCCCTGCTGGAGTCGACAGCAGAGCCCCCGTCGTCCGTCGAAAACAAGGCATCTGATGCTTGAAAAAAACCAGGGCCGGGGGTTGCCCCGGCCCGTCGAAGCAAAAGGATCTACTCGAGTCCCGCCAGCTTGCGGTTTTTGGCGATGTAGTCCTGCCACTGCTCGGGCACGTCTTCCTCGGGGTAGATGGCCGAGACCGGGCAGGCCGGCACACAGGCCCCGCAGTCAATGCACTCGTCGGGGTGGATGTAGAACTGGTCACCGCCGTCGTAGATGCACTCCACCGGGCAGACTTCGACACAGGACTTGTCCTTGGTGCCGATGCAGGGTTCAACAATCACGTGGGGCATGGCTTTTTCCTCCGTTGGTTGGGCTTGGGCAGATGGACAGAGCCGCCAAACTGGTCTTTATTCTAAGGAATTTTGCAAGAAGTCAAGAGGCCCCACGCCACCCACAGGTGCTATTCTAAAAGCGTTTGGCCTGCAAAAGGCCCGCAAGACCAGCGAAACTGTTATGAATACTGGCCTGAGCCTAGACCCCGTTGAGTTTTTGAAAGGCGCCCTGGAGATCCCCTCGGTCTCGGGGCAGGAGCGCGCGGTAGCCCAATACCTGGCCGAGGGCATGCGAAGGTTGGGCTTTACCAAAGCCTGGGTGGACGAAGCCGACAACGCCCGCGGTCAGATTGGCACGGGGCCGGTGCAGGTGGTGCTTCTGGGTCACATCGACACCGTGCCCGGCGAGGTACCGGTGCGCCTCGAGGGCCAGAAGCTGTTTGGCCGCGGCTCGGTGGACGCCAAGGGGCCCTTCGTAACCTTCATTCTGGCTGCCGCCAGCCTCCCGCCGGAGGTCTTGCAGAAGCTCACCATCCACCTGGTGGGCGCCACCGAGGAAGAGGTGCCCAGCTCCAAGGGCGCCCGCTACGTGGTGGACAAGCTCAAGCCCGATTACGTGGTGATTGGGGAACCCTCGAGCTGGCAGGGCATCACCCTGGGCTACAAGGGCCGCCTGCTGGTACGGGTGCGCCGCGAGAAGGATAACTTCCACTCGGCTCACCACGAGCCCAACGCTGCCGAGGAGCTCATCAGCTACTTCGTGAGCATCAAGGCCTGGGCCGAGGCCATGAACAGCGGCCAGGGGCCCTTCAACCAGGTGCAGTACAACCTGCGCGACTTCCGCATTGAGCACCCCGACACCCGCCAGCTCGCCGAGATGAAGTTCGACCTGCGCCTCCCGCCCCGCCTCTCGGTCGAGGAGGCCGTCCGGCATCTTTCGGCCTACGCCCCGCCGGTTCTGGATCTCGACTTCTCCGGGCGCGAGGTGCCCTATGTGGGCCCCAAGGACACCCCCCTCACCCGCGCCCTGCGCATCGGCATCCGCCAGGCCGGGGGCGAGCCGGTGTTCAAGTACAAAACCGGTACCTCGGACATGAACATTGTGGCCCCGCACTGGAAGGTGCCGATGGTGGCCTACGGGCCGGGGGACTCCACCCTCGACCACACCCCCAACGAACACCTGGAAATCCCCGAGTTCCTGAAAGCCATCGAGGCGCTGCGCTTCGCACTCACCCGGCTGGCTAAGTAGCGCCAAGGTTTCGGGCGGCCCGGAAGCCCCATCCTACCTGCCTCAGCGCCTCGTACAGCCCCACCCCCACCGCCACCGCCAGGTTAAGCGAGCGCCCGCCCCTGCCCGGCATAGGAATGGTCACACCGGGAAAGCGCTCTAATACCTCGCTGGGGAGCCCGCGGCTTTCCGGCCCAAACAAAAGGTAATCGCCGGGTTGGTAGCGCACCTCGGTGTACAGCCGTGACACCTTGCTGCTAAAGGCCCAGATCCGGCCATCCGGGGGCAGGGTTTCCAGGAAAGCCCTCCAGGAGTCGTGCAAAACGTAATCTACCTCGGGCCAGTAATCCAGCCCGGCCCGCCGCAGTTTGGCGCTGTTCCACTGGAAGCCCAGCGGGCGAATCAGGTGCAGCTCGGCCCCGGTGGCCGCGCAGGTACGGGCGATGTTGCCGGCGTTCTGGGGAATTTCGGGTTGGTAAAGCACCACCTTGAACATAGCCCGAATTTATCGGGTTGGGTTGGCCCGTGAACCCACGAGATTAAGAAAGCCCGCTTCAGTTAACGGGAAATTCGAACAAAATTAACGTAGTAATGTGCATTTTTCGGATACTTCCTTCCATGTCAATGCTACTTTCATGAAGGTGATGGGAGTACACCCCGAAGTCGGGCTCTTGTTGCTGGCTGTTGCCTCTGGTCTGGCGCTTTGTTGGCCGGCCCGGGCCGAGCCGGTCTGGCGCTGGGCCAGTCTGGGAACGCTGCTCTGGGGCGTGCAGGCTGCGGTCTGGCTCCTCGAGCGCCAGGGGGGCCTCGAGGCCCCGCTGACACCCTCTGGCGTCCTGCTGTTCGCCGCCGCGCTGACCTGGGCCGCCACCCTGCGCCAACTGCCCCTGTACGAACCCCCCCGCCTGACCCTGGCCCTGCTACCCTTTGCACTGGCCGCCCTGGTAACTGCCCTGTCTGTTCTTCCAAACCGCTCTTCTCAGATGGTGTGGCTAACCGACCTGCTACCGGTGCTGCTGGCCCTGCCCCTTCTAGAATCGGCTTTGCACGGACAGGCTGGTGAAAGCCGCCTGATCTGGGGCCTGGGGCTGATCTTCAAGGCCGGGGGTAGCTGGGCCCTGGCGCTGGGCTGGCCCCCCGGCGGGTTTGTGTATCCGGTCTGGGCCCTGGGCTTCGTGCTGATCGGCTGGGGAGGCTACCTCGAGGCCACCGAGGCCCGCCTGGGCAAAGGTTTGCTGGGGTTTGTGCTGGGTGGCTTGCTGGGCAGCCTGGTGCTGCTGGGATGGCCTTCCCAGGTTGCGCACCCGTTCCACAGCATGGTCTTGGTGGGATGGGGCTATGTGGTGCTGGTCACCCTGGGCGGCGTGGGCTGGGGGGTCTATCAGCGGATTATCAAAGCCGAGCGGCAGCTCGAGCTCTGGATCAACCTGCTCGAGAGCCTCTCCAGCAAAGCCCAGTCCACCCAAAACCTCACGCCCCAAGGGGTGCTGCACAGCGTGATGGAGGGGCTCCAACCTCTGTACGGCAACCTGGTGGGGATCGAGGTGCGCTCCGACGTAACCATTCGGGCAGGGCAGAACGGCCCTTACGTCTATACCTTCGAGCTGGCCCTGGACACCCCCACCGAGGGACGGCTTTACTTCTCCAGCGCACCCAAAGACACCCGCAGGCTGGAAGCCCTGGCCCCCCTGCTCACCGAGCGGCTGCGGCTCTCCCTGACCCTCAACGAATGGCGCAGCAAGGCCTACACCGACCCGCTCACCGGGGTTTTGAGCGCCAGATGCAGCGCCTGATTCGCCTGGCGAGCGAGCGCAGCAAACCCATCACCCTGGCCCTGCTGGATCTCGACCGCTTCAAACAGGTCAACGACACCTACGGCCACCCGGTCGGCGACAAGCTGCTTAAACAGTTGGCCGAGGTATTGCGCAAGGCCAGCCGGAGCGACGACCTGGCGGTGCGATTGGGGGGAGAGGAGTTTGCGCTGGTGCTGTTCGGGGCCGACCTCGAGGACGCCTACCGGGTGCTGGAGCGCATCCAGAGCGAGGTGCGGGCCCTGCAGATCAGCCCCATCGCCTGGCAGCTAAGCATCTCGGCCGGTCTGGCCGGCGGCGAAATCCCCCCCTCGATGGCCACCGTGCAGCGCTGGCTCGAGCAAGCCGACCAGGCCCTCTACAAAGCAAAACAAGCGGGCCGCGACCGAATTCACCCTGCCCTGATCTCCAGTCAGCTTGCAGAAGATTAGCCAGTTGGTGGTCTTATACGCATTTCGGTAGTATCGTTCACTTCGGCAAGCCTAAACGATACTACCGAAATGCTTTTCTACTCCCTTCGGTCGGCTTGAATACTTCACCTCTGACTGCGTTCAACAGTGAAGGATTCAAGCGGAAACGGTATTACTTCCGCAAAAGCCGCACCACCTCGATCACCTGGGCGGGTTGGGGCTGCCCTGGGCCAGCCTGGCAGCGGGCCAGGTAGGCCTCCAGGATCTCCTCCCCCACCGAGTCCAGTGCACGCTTAACCCCGCTCAGGAGGGTGAGGATTTCCCGGCATTCCCGGTCTTCCTCCACCATCTTTTGCAGACCGCGCACCTGACCTTCCAGGCGGCGCAGCCGGTGGATGATCCGGGTTTTATCCTGCACGTCAAAGCGAAGATTCGGGGGTGCTTCAGGGACGGTGGTCATGGCAAAAGCTCCTTTATCGGGTGGTGGGATACCCGCGGGCCATCCAGGCCTGAATGCCCCCGGTAACCAGGTTCAGATTCCGATACCCCCTGGAGAGCAGGTACTGCACGGCAACCCTGCTGCGGTTCTGGGTGTTACACTTGACGTAGACCACCCGATCCTTGGGGACTTTGCTCCACCATTGCTCGATCTGTTGCAGGGGCCAGTTAACCGCTCCGGGAACGTGCCCCCGGGCATACTCCTGCGGGGTGCGCACATCAATAACGAAGGTTTTGGGATCGGGCAGCGCGCGGTAGAGGTCGTCCACGGTTACGACCTTGAAGCCCTGGGCCAGCCCCGCGGAGGCCACCAGAAAAACCACCAGGCTGGCTATGGCCTTCATACCACCACCCCAGCGCTGGCCTTAATGGCCGCCTCCACGAAGACCCGGTCGGGCTGCCCACCCAGAATGCGCTGCTGGGTTGCGCCGCTGATGATGGTATCGGGCACCCCCGAGATGTTGTAGCGCCTCGAGAGCAGAGGGAACTCGCTGGCCTCTACCCCTTCGGCGATGATGTTGGGGTTGTGGTAGGCCAGCTTGTAGGTCGCCAGCACGGCCTGCGGGCAGTAGGGGCAGGTGGGGGTTACGAAGGCCTGCATGCGCACCGGCGAGGCAACTTTTTGCAGATCGGCCTGCGACTTTTCACCCAGCTTGCTCTCGCCGGTGCCCAGCATCAGCAAGGTTTCGATCAGGGTGCTGAACTCGTAGCCGGCCGGCAGCCCCAAAAAGCGGATGTTGTTGCGGTTCGAGCCTTTTTCCCGTAGCAGGATGGTGGGCGCATAGCGCAGGCCCAAGGCCTGGGCCTCGGGGTCGGAGTGGATGGAGCGCTGCTCCAGGCTCAGGTGGGGGTTCAGGGCCACCACTTCCTTGAGCAGGCCCAGGGTTTCGTCCTGCAGCCCCACTTCCTGGCCGGGCAGCTCGAGGCCCGCGGTGGTAAAGACCACCACCTCCACAGGGGTTTGGATGGGGGCCAGCATCTCGCGCACCTGGGCTTGAATTTTCTCGTCTAAAAACATGGTTTCTCCTTTGGCGAGGGGCCACATATACCCCCACCGGTATGTTCAGTATACCCCCAGGGGATATATTTCGCAAGGGTGGTTGACCTCTAGACTGAAAAGTATGTGGGGTTGGTTCAAAAATCTGCTGGGGCTGGGGCCAAGGGTGCCCCGGATTAGTGCGCTGGAAGCCCAGGAAAAGCTCAGGGCCGGGGCACTCCTGATTGACGTGCGCACCCCCCTCGAGCGCAAACTAAGCAAAATACCGGGCTCCCAGGGCCTGCCGCTGGCCGAGCTGGCCAGGCGCTGGGAAAGCCTGCCCAAAGACCGGCCCATCATCTGCTTTTGCGAGAGCGGCAGCCGCAGCCAGCAGGCCGCCGAGTTTCTGGCCGAGAAGGGCCTCGAGGTCTACAACCTGGCCGGGGGAATTTCGGCCTGGCAGGCCGCGGGGTTGCCGGTGAAGAAGGGGGATTTGCAGCGCTAGTTTGCAGCGCTCAGACCCCCAGCTTTTCGGCCAGGGCGCGCACCGCCAGGGCAGTGGTGGGCGGCCCGTGCCCCACGTAGATCTTCTGGGCCTCGAGGCGGGCGATCTTCCCCACCGTGCGCCGGGCCTGTTGGGTGTCGTGGTTGACCATGGCCGGGGGAACCCAGGGGCCTTTCACACCCACCCGCAGCGCGTCGGCAGCCAGCAAAACCCCTTCACGCAGCAGGCCAATCTGACCGGGGGTATGGCCGGGCAGGTGCACCACCTGCCAGCCCATCACTTCCGCGCCTTCTTCAACGGGCCTCAGGGCCTCTTTGGGTACCGGCCGGGGGCTGTTGGCAATCCAGTCACCCAGCCCGGGAATGGGCGGAAAAGGTGGGCGGCGCGCTTCCCCGCTTATGAAGGGGATATCCAGCGGATGGGCATAGATGGGCAGCCCGTAGCGCTCCCAGAGCATCTGGGCCCCGCCCACGTGGTCGAGGTGGTGGTGGGTGAGCAGCAGGGCAGCAGGCTTCACACTACCCAGATAGCGCTCGAGCCTGCGCCGCTGGCCCGGCAGCCCCGAGTCCACCAGCAGCGGGCCTTGCGGTGTGTCCAGCAGGTAGGTGTTGGCCGCCAGCGCAAAGACTTTCATCCAGCCCAGCCTACCACCCGGTGCATAAAGCCATGGGCTAGTCCAGCCAGTCCAATAGCTTCTTGCGCCAGCTCTTTTTCCTCTTGTACTTGTAGGGCTTGAAAAACCCGCCCCGGTAGTGGGGGTCGTAATGGGCCGGGTAGTAGGGCCGGCCATAACCAAAGCGCCTGGCTAACAGTCTCCCAACCAGCAGAGCCAGCAGTTTGAAAAAGATTTTTTTCATCGCGTCTTGTCTGCTCCTTTCACCATGCAAAAACCACCACGGGTTTTTGCCGTGGTGGTCTCGCTGAAGTTTTTCGACTTGTCTTGACCGAGGGTTTTAGCCCTGTACTGACGGCCCCGACACCCGCGTTTGCGGTCAGCTACTCCCCAACCAAGTTCAGGATAGCAAAGCCAGGGCAAGCCTGGATGAGGGGGTTCACACCCGGCGGGTGGCCGTCTTGACCTCGAGGCCCATCCCGGCCAGGGCTGCCCGGATGGCCGCAGCGTCAATGCCGGCCTCGCGGTGCATGCGGGGAATGGAGCCATGGTCAAAGAAGACATCCGGCAGGCCCAGCACGCGGATATCGGGTTTCAGGCCCAGTTCATTAAGGGCTTCCAGCACCGCGCTGCCAAACCCCCCCATCTTCTGGTGGTCTTCGGTGGTCACCAGCTTGTAGCCCTCCAGGGCCAGCGCTTCCAGCATCCCCTTGTCCAGCGGCTTGAGGAAGCGGGCGTTGATGACGCCAATCTCGGGGTGATCCTGGGCGGCCTCGAGGGCATACTTTAGGGTCTTGCCAAAGGCCAGGATATAAGCCTTGGAGCCCTCCTTCAGCACCTCCCAGCGGCCCCACTCGATCTCGGGCCAGACCCCCTCGGGGGCTTTTTCCACGTTGTCGCGGGCGTAGCGGATGGCGATGGGCCCGCCCAGCTCCAGGGCCTTCTTGAGCATGGCCCGAAGCTCCAGAGCATCCTTGGGGGCGGCAATCTGCACGTTGGGCACGGTGCGCAGGTAGGCGATGTCGAAAACGCCGTTGTGGGTAGCCCCGTCGCCCCCCACAATCCCGGCTCGATCCACCGCAAACACCACCGACAGGTTCTCGATGGCGATGTCGTGGATGATCTGGTCGTAGGCCCGCTGCATGAAGGTCGAGTAAATAGCCAGCACCGGCTTGAGGCCCCGCAGGGCCATGCCCGCCGCCACCGTGGCCGCCACATCCTCGCAGATGCCGGTGTCCAGGTAGCGCTCGGGGTGGGTCTGGGAGTACTTCACCAGCCCCGAACCCTCGCGCATGGCCGGGGTGATGACGAAAAGCCGGGGCTCCTTATGGGCCAGCTCGGTCACCGCGTCGCCAAAGGCCGCCGACCAGGAGTAACCCTTGCTCACCTTCTCGGGTTTTTGGGGGTTGAAGCCGGGCGGCCCGTGCCAGTAGATGGGGTCTTCCTCGGCCACCCCGTAGCCCTTGCCTTTCTGGGTCACGATGTGCAGCAGGGTGGGGCCGTCGAGTTCTTTGATCTGCTCGAGGATGTGAATCAGGCCCGGCAGGTCGTGCCCGTCCACCGGCCCCACATAGCGGATGCCCCAGGCGTAAAAGGGGTTCTCCTGGTGCAGCATCAGCTTGGCGGCCTCCTTGGCCCGGTCTACCAGGCTAAAGAGCCGGGGTGAGATGCCCTCCAAGACCTGCTTACCCCACTTCTGGGTGTCCTGTACCCATTTCTTGGTCTGATACTCCTTGAAGTAGCGGTTCAGGGCCCCCACGTTCTCGGAGATGGACATCTCGTTGTCGTTCAGAATCATCAGCAGCCTGGGCTTGCGCTCGCCAATCACGTTGAGCGCGGCCAGGGCCATCCCGCCGGTCAGGGCCCCGTCGCCGATGATGCCCACCACATGGTAGTTTTCGCCCAGGGTATCGCGGGCAATAGCCATGCCCAGGGCGTTGGCCAGCGAGGTGGAGGCGTGGCCCACCGTAATGGCGTCGTGCTCGCTCTCCGAGACCTTGGTAAAGCCCGAGATGCCCCCTTCCTGGCGGATGGTGTGGAAGACCTCCTTGCGCCCGGTCAGGATTTTGTGGGCATAAGCCTGGTGACCCACATCGAACAACAGGCGATCCCTGGGCGAGTCAAACACCCGGTGCAGGGCCACAATCAGCTCCACCGCCCCCAGCGAGGAAGCCAGGTGGCCGCCGTTCTGGGCGCACACCCGGATAATCTCACTGCGCAGTTCCTGGGCCAGTTGCAGCAGCTCTTCTTGCGTGAGGGTTTTGAGGTCTTGCGGCTGGTTGACCTTTTGCAATATCACAGGCGCCTCCCAAAACGACCCGGCGATGACCCGACCGCCGCGCGCATTGTTCTAAACTTTAGGGGTTCGTGGGTCGGTTGCAGTACCCCAGGGAACAAAGGGGCCTATTTGAAGTTGCGGTCAATCAGCGAGAGCCCGCCCTGTTCGCCAAAGTTCACCGAGCTGTAGATCTCGCCCACCCCAGGGTAAAACCAGATCTCGAAGCCCTCGCGCAGGTTGGGGTTCCGGGGATCGCGCACCTCCCAGGCGATGCGGAACACCTCGAAGCTGCCCGCCGGTACGGTCACGTTGGACTTACCCAGCACCGTGTAGGTGTAGTCCAGCACCCGGTCGCTCACCCGGGTGACGTTGTTACCCGCGCGCAGCTCGATAACCTCGCGGGTCTGACCGCCCCAGCGGGCCCCCACCACCAGGCTGGCCTGGGGGGGGTATTCCTGGATGGGGGGGGTGTAGCGGGTCACCTGCAGCCGGTCGAAGTCTTCCATGCCCAAAAGCCGCACCCCGGCGGCATCCACCTGGCGGTAGTAGGAGCGCTCGAGGCCCCGTCCGCTCAGGCGGTAGCGGATGGCTGGCTGGCCCTCAAAGGTGGTGGGGCCCAGCACCGATAAACGCACCGGCGGGTCGCCCAGGGAAGCCCGAGGCGGGAGATAGACCCAGTCCAGCCCCGGCTGGGAGGGGTAGAAGCCCACCGGGCCCTGAATGAGGGCGGTATTGCTCTGGGGTTCGGTGGCGCGGGGCGCGCAGGCCCCCAGCAGCAGCAGTAGCAGCAGCGCGATTCGTCGCATCGCCCCAATTTACCCTCGGGTGGGGCTTAGTGGATGTAAAATCTCGCGCAATTCGATTAAGAGCTGCGGCAGCTCGGCCAGGGCCGGGGGCTCTTCGGAACCCGAGATCAGCAACAGCTCGGCCCCCAGGCGCTCGAGGTACTCCACACCCCGCTCAAAGCCCTGCAAAAGCTCGTGGTGGCGCACCAGCAGGCGGTCGCGGGTGGGGCCTTCGGTGCTGGGCTTGGCTAAAAAGCGCTCGAGCTCGGCCAGTTGCGGCAGCAGCTTACGCAGGTCTCGCCCGTACTGCTGGGCCGGCTTGAGCGCATCGTGCAGATGGGGCAGCCGCCCCCCTAGCCGTCCAATCTCGGCCAGGGCCGCCTCCAGCCGGTGGGCCTGCTCTTCCTGCGCGGGCGGCAGGTTCCGGCTGGCCCCAAACACCCAGAGCAAAAGCCCCACCGCCAGCAACAAGAGCATCAGCTCCAACAGGGCAATACCGGCCATGGTGCCTTAAGGATACGCTATAGGTATGCCCTGGCAGTACGTACCCCTGCTGCACCACCTGGAGGAGCTCTATCGGAAGCCTCGAGACCTCACGCGCTTCCGGGCCTATCTCGCCAAGGTACTGAACGCCCAGGGCGACGATGTGGAGCTGGTGCCCCTGATTGCCGCCAACCCCATGGCCAAAGAACACGCGCTGGCCTATGTGCAGGAACTGCTGGCCTTGCAGGCCGAGGCCCTGGCCCAGGCTGCAATGGAGGAAGCCGCCCAGCAGCTACCCCCAGTTCAGGCCCAGCTCAAGGTTTCGCTCACGGTGCTGGACGATGCCAGGGGCGGCTGGACCCACCGCTACACCACCCAAAAAGGGTTATGGGGGCTGAGCGAGCGGGAGCTGGCCCTCGCCCACCGCTACGGCTGGGTCTCAATTCCTTGCTGGACTTCCGAGAAGCCCTCCCCCGAGTACATCCGCCAGCAGACCCGGCTGCACCTCTATCAAGCAGCTTGGTCGTACCACCAGGCGATACCGAAAACGCTACGAGAAATCCTGGTCTACGAGGGCCAGGCCCTGCGGTTTGCTGGTGCGGTGCAGTGGCTCGACGACGAGGAGCTGGCCTACACGCGGGCGGTGCTCGAGCCCCACCTGGACAGCACCCACTACCCCACCCTGCTGGTAGCCCTCGAGGGCGACCCTGCCGCGCAGGCCCTGGGCTACCCGCCGCTGGGACTCTCACCTAAAGCCGGTTTGGCTTTAGCTTTAGCCGAAGCCACCACCCACAACTCTAGCTAGTCCAAAAGCAATAACCCCCGATTTGCTCGGGGGTTCTGCCTGCTTTCAACTATCCGCAATCGGTGAATGTAAAGCGCCCTACGCCATCCCCAGCTCGCGCTTGAGGCGGGCCAGGTCGTCTTCGACAGCCTTGTTGCTGCCCAGGCTTTCCAGCTCCTTCTCCACGTCGCTTTTATCCAGCTCCGAAAGGGCCGCGTGCTTGTCCTCCATGGCCTCGATGCGGCGTTCCATGTCCTCGAAGGCCTCCACCGCGCTGTGGGCGTCTACCTTGGACTCGAACCTGCGCACCGTCTCGGCGGCCTCCACGCCTTTCTTGCGGGCTATGAGCAGGGCTTTCTTGGCCTCGGACTCCTGAATTTTGCCCTCCAGGGCCTTGAGCTGGGTGGTGAGCTGGTTGACCAGGGTCTGTTGCTGGGCCACCTGCTGGGCAAAGCCATCGGCCAGGGCCTGGGCCTGCTGTTTGCGCTTGAGGGCCTCACGGGCCAGGTCTTCACGCCCGCCCTTGAGGGCCTCGGCGGCTTTTTGCTCCCAGGCCCGCGCCTGCTCGGCGTAGCTTTGCTGCTCGCGCTCGAGCTTCCTCAGCTCGGCCATGGCCTCGGCCACCTCCATCCGGGCCTCGCGCAGCGCAGAGCGCATATCCTCCAGGGCCTGTTCGACAATTTTTTCCGGGTCTTCAGCCCGCTTTATCAAATCGTTGATATTGGCCCGAATCAGGCGGGAAAGGCGGTCGAGAATGCCCATGTTGGTTCCTCCTGTAACCCAGTGTAGCGCACCCCCACCCCCCTCACAACCTCCACCGCGCACAAAGCCGGGTTTTGCCGGACAAACGCCCCAAACGGCACTTCACCACTCGGGGTCGTCCTTTTTTGTTGGCCGTATTTCAAACTCGCCCTCGAGCGGGTTGTACACCGGCTCTCAGTCCCGCTTGCCGGGAGAAAAGGTCTCCTGGTGCGGGTTGTATTTCGGCGGCGCAGGAATGGCCGAAAACTCGCCGTTGGTTGGCAGATACGAGAACCTGTTGTCCGCTGGGGCAAACTCGTGGCGGTTTTGGAAAGGGTTGTACCGCAAAACCCAGTCTTCTGGAACCATCTCGAATTTATTTGTGTAGGGGTTGTATTTCCGAACCAATTTTGCCATTTTTAAAACTTACTCCATTTTTAGAAGCTTTGTTGGTAATAAAGCCAAATCCCCAAACAGCAGCCGAGCTCACCAAGGCAGCCATTTGGGAGTGACTCTAATCCCCTTACGGGGCTTTTTGTTTGCAACCTGGCAGCAGCAAGCGGCGAGCAGGCGGGCTGGCGTTTCAATCCCCTTACGGGGCTTTTTGTTTGCAACAGGAGGAAGGAGATATGAAGAGCAAACTGCGTTATCTGTTTCAATCCCCTTACGGGGCTTTTTGTTTGCAACGGAACCAAGGGCACGTGCAAACGCGTTCACGCCACGTTTCAATCCCCTTACGGGGCTTTTTGTTTGCAACTCGTGCCATAGTGTAATATTCGCCTGGCGCTGCTAACCATCGTTTCAATCCCCTTACGGGGCTTTTTGTTTGCAACCCCAAAAGGTCGCCAAAGTACACAGGCTTCACCTGCAATTCGTTTCAATCCCCTTACGGGGCTTTTTGTTTGCAACTAGTGCAAATCGAAATCAACAAGTTGGGCGTGATGGATGCGTTTCAATCCCCTTACGGGGCTTTTTGTTTGCAACAGCATACCCCGTTAAACACCGTGCTGTACAGGGGTGCTGGAGGGGGTATTTATGAGAAACTGGAGTTATCCACAGCCCCCCTGTGGATAACTGGGGTAAAAAGTGCGTTTTTTGCGATGAGGGCTTACTTTCCCGCACTTTTAGATTTTTTGTGGCGTGGGTTTGCCTTATTCATCGCAAAACCTGGCTTTCAAAGTGCGCTGTCGAATTGCTCGACGAAAGTATTATAGCATTTTGCGCAAAACATAATGGGTTATTTGGTGAAAGGGTTTCCGTGCTGTGCTGGACTGGCTTCGGGTTGGGTTTTGTGTGAGGTGGGGTGCGATCGCGCAGGCATTTTTGGCGGGTTGGGCGGGGTTTACGCTCTTTGTAACGGGTGTCGGGCGGGGGCGGGTGGGGGTAGTATTTGGGCATGGTTGCCGATATTTCTCCGGCCCAGGTGCGGGCGGCCATTCAGCAGTACCTGCTGGACGCGCTGCCCAAGCCCGAGGCGGCTACCCGCCTCGAGCTGGCCCAGTTTGCCCGGATGCTGCGCGACTACCCCGAGCGCGGCGGCAAGATGCTGCGGGGTACGCTGCTGGTGTACACCGGGCTGGCCTACGGGGCTTCGCTGGAGGGGGTGCTGCCGGTTGCGGCGGCGCTCGAGCTTTTCCAGAACTGGGCCCTGATTCACGACGACATCGAGGACGCCTCCGACGAACGGCGCGGCAAACCGGCTTTGCACAAGCTGTACGGGGTGCCGCTGGCCCTCAACGCGGGCGACGCGCTGCACGCCCGGCAGTGGGCCCTGCTGGTGGAGGCGGGGGCTTCCCGGGCGGTGTTGCTCGAGTTTGTGCGCATGGTGGAACAAACCGCCCAGGGCCAGCACCTGGAGATGAGCTGGATGGAGGGGCAGCGCTTCGACCTAGGCGAGCCGGACTACCTGGAGATGGTGGGCCAGAAGGCCGCCTACTACACCGCGGTGGCCCCGCTGCGGCTGGGGGCACTGGCCGCCGGGGCAGAGCCGCCCGCTATCTTCAGCGAGGCCGGGCTGAAGCTCGGCATCGGGTTTCAGATTGTGGACGACGTGCTCAACCTGATGGGCGACCCCGCCAAGTACGGCAAGGAAATTGCCGGCGACCTGTGGGAGGGCAAGCGCACCCTTATTTTGCTGCGCTTTTTGCAGCAGGCCAGCCCCGAGGAGCGCCGCCGGGCCGAGGCCCTTTTGCGCATTCCCAGGGAGCAAAAGCCCGCCCCGGAGGTGCAGTGGCTGCACCAGCGGCTGTTGCAGTCGGGGGCGGTGGCCCAGGCCCAGCAGGTGGCCGAGCGGCTGCTGGCCGAGGGGCTGGAGGCGCTCGAGCCGGTGCTGCGCGGGGCCCCACGGGGCGCGTATGGGGCGCTGGTGCTGGAAATCCTGCAAAGCCTGGTGCGGCGGGAGGCCTGAGCCCGCCCATGGTAATCCAGTCCAGGTTTACTAGTGCTATAAAAAGTAAACTGCCAGCATGGAACCCAAACCCTTTGAAATTGGCCTCTACACCTTCGTAGAAAACACCCCCGACCCCTACACCGGTCAGCTTCAAGACCCCGCCCAGCGCATGCGGGACTTGCTCGAGCAGGCCCATCTGGCCGATCAGGTGGGGCTGGACGTGTTTGCAGTGGGCGAGCACCACCGCGAGGAGTACCTGGCCTCGGCCCCGGCGGTTGTTCTGGCCGCCATTGCCGCGCGCACCCGGCGCATCCGGCTCACCAGCGCCGTCACCGTGCTCAGCTCCGACGACCCGGTGCGGGTCTTCCAGCAGTTCGCCACCCTGGACCTGCTCTCAGGGGGCCGGGCCGAGATTATGGCCGGGCGGGGTTCTTTTATCGAGTCGTTTCCGCTGTTTGGCTACGACCTGGACGATTACAGCGCGCTGTTTGAAGAGAAGCTCGAGCTTTTGCTAAAAATCCGCGCGCAGGAGCGCGTCACCTGGAGCGGCCGGTTCCGCCCCGCCCTGCACGACCAGCCGGTTTACCCCCGTCCGGTGCAGAACCCCCTGCCGGTCTGGGTGGCGGTGGGCGGCACGCCCCAGTCGGTGGTACGGGCCGCCACGCTGGGTTTGCCCATGGCCCTGGCCATTATCGGCGGGATGCCCGAGCGCTTTGCCCCCCTCTTCGACCTCTACCGCCAGACCGCCCGGCGGCTGGGCCACGCCCCCCAGCCCCTTTCCATCAACTCGCACGGCTTTATCGCCGACGACCCCCGGGAGGCCCTCGAGCTGGCCTACACCAGCAGCAGCTACATCATGAACCGCATCGGACAGGAGCGCGGCTGGCCCCCCCAGAGCCGCGCCCAGTACGAGGCCTCCACCGGCCTGCGCGGGGCCAACTTTGTGGGCCACCCCGAGCAGATAATCGAGAAAATCCTGTTCCAGCACAAAATTTTTGGTCACCAGCGCTTCCTGCTCCAGCTCACCGTGGGCACCCTCCCGCACCGCAAGGTTCTGCGGGCCATCGAGCTGCTCGGCACCGAGGTAGCGCCGGTGGTGCGCAAGGAGATCGCCTCCAAAAGCAACCCCAGCGTTGCCACGACCTGAACGCTTCAGCGCCGCACCACCAGGGCCACCCCCAGTGCGGTCAGGCCCATCCCTAGCAGGGCCAGTACCCCGAGCCGCTCGCCGAACAGAACGTAGGCTTCCAGCGCGGTGGCCGGGGGCACCAGGTAAAACAGGCTGGCCACGCGGCTGGCCGAGTTGTTCCGGATCAGGTACATCAGGAGCAGAATGGCCCCCACCGAGAGCACCAGCACCAGCCAGGCCATGGCCAGGATGAACTGCGGCGTCCACCGGATCTGCATGGTCTCGCGAAAGAGCAGGGACAGGACAAATAACCCCGCTGCCGCCGCCAGGTACTGCACCACCGTCCCGCCAATCAGGGGCATCTGCGCAGCAAAGCGCTTCTGGTACAGCGTGCCCAGGGTGGTGGAGAGCAGGGCCAGGACGATGGCCACAAACGCCGAGGGCTCGATGTGCAGGATTCGGGCGCTCAGGGCCTTCTCCCCCACCACCAGCCCCACCCCGCCAAAGCCCAGCAGCAACCCGGCCCACTGCACCGCGCTCACCCGCTCACGCAGCAACGGCTGGGCCAGGAGGGCGGTCAGGATGGGCTGCAAACCCACAATCAGGGCCGCCAGCCCGGCCGGCATCCCCCTCGAGATGGCAAAAAACACCCCGCCCAGATAGCCCGCGTGCAGCAGCAGCCCCGAGACCCCGATGTGCAGGTTCAGGGCCCAGCCCCTGGGCCAGGCCGAGCGCAGCACCCCGGCCAGCGCCGAAAGCAACCCCGCCACAATCAGCATCCGCACCCACAAAAAGGTGAAGGGCTCGGCGTAGGGCAGCCCAAACTTGGCCCCCACGAAGCCGGTGCTCCACAGCAGCACAAAGATAATCGGGGCCCAAAACGCAAGCCTCATAACCCCACCGAGCGCAGCAGCCACAGGGCCAGCAGCCCCACCCCAATGGTGAGCAGCGCGTTCTTGAAGCGCCAGGCCACCAAGGCAGCGACCAGCCCGGCCCACAACTCGGGGTGTGCCAGCCCGGCCCACCGGCCGTTGTGCGTAAGCAAGGCCGGGAAAACCAGCCCCGCCAGGGTCGCAGCAGGCACGTAGCGCAGGCCTTGCCGCACCAGCGGGGGCAGCCTGAAGCGCTCGAGGAGGGCCATGGGGTAGTAGCGCACCGCGAAGGCGATCAGGGCGAGCCCCAGGATGTTGAGCCAGATATCGAGCGAGGTCATGTCCTATTCAGGTAAAAGCAGCCGTGCTCTGAAGCCGTTAGGGTTTTTGCTTCGTCAGGGCCCTTCTTTGATCTCTTTCGGGGCATCTTCCCACGCCCGGCCCCTCTTGCGGTTCTCCAGCCACACCCCCGCCGCGATGCCCGCGAGCGCGCCAATAAACAGGCCCAAGCGGTAGGGCAGGCTGACCAGGGCGGTGGCCACCAGACCGCCCACCAGGGCGGCAGCCAGGCTGGGGCGGTCGCGCAGGGCAGGGATCAGGAGCACCATAAAACCCAGGGGGATGGCGAACTCGAGGCCCCAGCGCTCGGGAACCCGCGCCCCCAGCAACGCGCCGAGGTAGGTGCTGCTCACCCAGGTGATGTACTGCGGCACCCCCCCGCCCAGAAAGTACCACGGCGTGCACCGGGGGCCCAGCCGTTGATAGCGCTCCATGGTGAGGGCGAAGTTCTGATCCACCAACAGGAAGGCCGCCAGGGGTTTGAGCCAGCCCCGGAAGGGCTCCAGGTGCCGGGCGATGGCCGAGGAGTACATCACGTAGCGCAGGTTCACCACCAACCCGGCCAGCAACACCAGGGGGATTGCCGCCCCCGAGTGCATGAGCTGCAGCGCCACCAGCTGCGAGGCCCCCGCAAACACCAGGGCCGACATAAGGGTGATCTCGAGGGTGCTCAGCCCCGCCCGGAGCCCGGCGATGCCGGTGACCAGCCCAAAGGGAATCACTCCGATGGTCATCGGCAGTATCTCCACAAAACCCCGCCAGAAGGCGGCTTTCGGGCTGTTGAGGGAAGGGTTCACAGCCACGCCTCCATCTGCGCTGGGGTCAGGTTGGAGCCGCACAGCACCGCAGCAACCCGCCGGCCTTTGAGATGGTCGTACTGGAAGGGCACGGCCAGGCCTGCCGCGCCGGCATGGGTGTGCAGGAAAACCGGATCGATGCGGCGGCTGGCCTCGAGGAGGCGTTCGATTTGCAGGTGGTGTGACATGGCTGGTGCTCCCAACTCAAGGCCCTCCGACCCCTAAAGCTGTTGTATCACGCTTTACAGCCAGGCGTAAGTCCAGCGCCCTGCCGCTAGGGCGTCGGCAGCCCCCTCACCTCGCGGTTTCCAGCCTGACCCCTACGGTGGTGCGCGGTTTGAATCCGGGCAGACTGGGGTTCAAAAAGCGCCCTGCCTCGTTGTCATTCAGCAAAAAGCGTCTGAAAAAAGCGGTGGCAAAGTGCTTGACCAGGTCGTGGGCGCGCTCCATGTCCCACACCGGCTCAAAGCAGCGCCAGTAGTCCTCTTCCCTACCCCGCACCTCGGGGGGGCACTCCACAAAGGGGTTGTGCTGGGCGGCGGCCAGGCTCAGGAGGTACTTATCCTGCGAACCCGCCTGGCGGAAGTACTCCAGCGCGTCGCGCCGGTAGGTGGCCACATCGTCGTCCTCGCCCGCCGCCACAAACAAAGGAACCCTGAGGTTCGCCAGCGAGCGGGCCCCTATCCAGGGCTGGCCGTAGGGGGCCATGGCGAACACCGCTTTGATGCGGGCATCGGGCTTGACAGCGTTCAGGCCGCGCTGGGCCTCGAGCTGGGTAAAGAAGGGCAGGGCAAAACAGGGCCCCTCGTTGTTGCTGGCCCGGCAGTATTCGCTCAGGGCCGCGCCGTCCAGCCCCGCACCGGCCGCATTGATTACGCTGTAGCCGCCGTAGCTATAGCCCAGCAGCCCCACGTTGCCAGCGTCTGCGTTCGGAATCTGCTGGGCCACCGCGCCGATGGCAAACAGAATATCCAGCGGCCTGTCCACAATGCTGCTGATGTAGTTTGGCTGGGTCAGGGTCTGGTAGGTCGAGCCGGGGTGATCGAGCGCGGCCACCACAAAGCCCTGGCTGGCCAGGTGCTCGTTTAGATAAGCAAACTGAAAGCGGGTACCGGGCTGGCCGTGCGAGGCCACAATCAGTGGAAACTTACCACTGGCAGGCGCGGCGTCCCGGTTGGCGCGCCCGGCAATCTGAACCGGGGTCTGCCCAATCACGCTCGGGTAGACCGTGTTTTGTTGGATTCCGCTGGCAGGGTACCAGACCTCAACCGTAATACTTCGGTTTTGGCGGCCTGGGTCGGTGAGTTGCAGGGTTCTGACCCCCACCACCGCACTGCCTCGAGCTGCCAGGGGTGGGGCATCCGGGCGTTTCACGTTCACTCCTTGGGCCATCGCGATGCCGCTCAAAAGCAGCACCATTGCCAGGCGCTTCAGCATCCCTTGCACAGATTCCTTCCGGCTTCAGCTAACCCGCTCCACCCGGATCATGTTGGTGGTACCCCGCACCCCAAAGGGCACCCCGGCGGCAATCACCACATACTCGCCCACCTCGGCCAGGCCGGTTTCCTTGGCCTTGGCCACCGCAATCTGCACCATATCGTCGGTGTCTTTGGGGTCGGGGGCCAGCAGGGGCAGCACGTCCGAGACCAGGGCCAGTTGGTTGCGCACGTGGGGGTTGGGGGTCAGGGCCAGAATCGGCACCGGGGGCCGGGTGCGGGCCACCCGGCGGGCCGCCCCGCCGCTGGAGGTGAACACCACCACGGCCTTGGCCCCGGTGGACTCCACCACATCGTCCACAGCTCGAGCGATGGCGTCCTGCACGGTGCGGGTGGCCGGCGGGCGCAGGGCGTTGAGGCGGTCTTTGTACTCCTGGGTGGCCTCGATGGTCTTGGCCACCCGGGTCATGAACGAGACCGCCTCGACCGGGTACTGGCCCGCAGCGGTCTCGGCCGAAAGCATCACCGCATCGGTGCCGTCGAAGATGGCGTTGGCCACATCCGAGGCCTCGGCGCGGGTGGGGCTGGGGTTTTTGATCATGGACTCCAGCATCTGGGTGGCGGTAATTACGGCCTTGCCAGCCTGCACCGACTTGAGGATGATGCGCTTCTGCACCGCCGGCACCTCCTCCAGCGGCATCTCCACCCCCAGGTCGCCGCGGGCCACCATGATGCCGTCGGCCTCCTCGAGGATCTCGTCGAAGCGGGCCACCGCGCTGGGCTTCTCGATCTTAGCCATCAGCCGGGCGCGGGAGTTGTGGCGGGTCAGGTAGTGGCGGGCCAGCAGCAGGTCGTCGCGGCTGCGCACAAAGCTAATGGCCACCCAGTCCACCTCGAGCTCGGCGCCCAGGGCGATATCGTCGATGTCTTTATCGGTCAGGGCTGGGATCGAAAGGTCGGCCCCGGGGATGTTGATGCCCTTGTTGTTGGAAAGCCGCCCCCCTACCAGCACGGTGGTGTGGATGTCGTTGATGCGAACCTCGTCCACCCGCAGTCGGATGTTCCCATCATCCAGAAGCAGAATCTGTCCTGGGGTCACATCGTTGGGCAGACCCCGGTAGGTGGTCGAGACCCGGGTTTCATCCCCCTCGACGGGCTCGGCGGTGATGATGAATTTTTGCCCTGGCTGAAGCTCCACCGCCCCCTCGCGGAAGCGCCCGCAGCGAATCTTGGGGCCTTGCAGGTCTTGCAGGATGGCCACGGTGCGGCCGAGGGCGCTCGAGGCCTCCCGGATCATCTGCACCGAGGCCCGGTGGTCCTCGGGCACGCCATGCGAAAAGTTGAGGCGAAAAACATCGACGCCGGCCTCGATCAGGGCCCGTATCACTTCGGGCGAACGCGAGGCGGGCCCCAGGGTGGCCACAATTTTGGTTCGTTTCAAGAGTCCCATAATCTCGGTCTCAGGCCTTATTTTTTGAAGGCCCCAAAGCCCAGGAATCGCGCCCCCGTGCCCAGCTCCTCTTCGATGCGCAAAAGCTGGTTGTACTTGGCCAGGCGATCCGAGCGGCTGGCCGAGCCGGTCTTGATCTGGCCGGCATTAACCGCCACGGCGATGTCGGCAATGGTGTTATCCTCGGTCTCACCCGAGCGGTGCGAGAGGATGGTGGTGTAGCCGGAGCGGTGGGCCAGCCGGATGGCCTCCAGGGTTTCGGAGAGGGTGCCGATCTGGTTGACCTTGACCAGAATGGAGTTTCCCACCCCCAGCTCGATGCCGCGCTTCAGGATGGCTGGGTTGGTTACAAAAAGGTCGTCGCCCACGAGCTGGATGCGCCGGCCCAGCCGCTCGGTCAGGAGTTTCCAGGTCTCCCAGTCATCCTCGGCCAGCCCGTCCTCGATGGAGACGATGGGGTACTGGTTCACCCAGTTTTCCCAGTAGGCCACCATCTCCGGGCCGGAGAGCGACTTGCCGTCGGCCTCGAGCACGTAGCGGCCCTCCTGGTAAAACTCCGAGCTGGCCGGGTCGAGGGCGATGGCGATCTCCTGGCCAGGCTTGTAGCCGGCCTTCTCGATGGCCGTAAGCAGCACCTCCACCGCCTCCTCATTGGACTTGAGATCGGGGGCGAACCCCCCCTCGTCCCCCACATTGGTATTGTAGCCTTTGGCTTTCAAGACCGATTTCAGGGCGTGGAAAGTCTCGACCCCGGCCCGCAGGGCCTCCGAGAAGGTGGGCAGCCCACCGGGCACCAGCATGAACTCCTGGAAGTCCACGTTGTTATCGGCGTGCTTGCCCCCGTTGATCACGTTCATCAAGGGCACCGGCAGGGTCACCCCCTGCACCCCCCCCAGGTAGCGGTAGAGCGGCAAGCCCAGCCCGCTGGCCGCCGCATGGGCCGTGGCCAGCGAGACCGCCAGAATGGCATTGGCCCCCAGGTTGCCTTTGTTGGGGGTGCCGTCGAGCTCGAGCATGGTTTTATCCACGGCCTCCTGATTAAGCGCGTCCAGCCCGATCACCTCGTCGGCGATGCGCTCGTTGATGGCCGCCACCGCCCGCAGCACCCCCTTGCCCCCGAAGCGGGGCCCGCCATCCCGTAGCTCCACCGCTTCATGGGCCCCGGTAGAGGCACCCGAAGGCACCATGGCCCGCCCACGGGCCCCCGACTCGAGCACCACCTCGGCCTCGACGGTGGGGTTGCCGCGCGAGTCGAGTACTTCCCGTCCTTTGATCTCAACGATTGTGGTCATTGGTATGTGCCTCCTTGCTGGAAACGCTTCTACTGCCTAACAAGCCGCCTACAAGTTTACACCCAAGCCTGAGGGCCCTCACATGACAAAGACCTGCAAACCTGGCGATCCCACCAACACACGGCTCAAAAATTCGGGATGACCTGCCCTTGCTTCGCACAGGGATTCAGACCCGTAGCGGCACCACCACCGCTAAGTAGCCACTATCCTCCACCGCCTGCACCAAGCTGGGGCTGGTAGGGCCGGATAGTTTGATCCGCACCGCCCCCTCGATGGGGGCCAGGGCATCAATCAAGAACTGCGCGTTGTAAGCCACCATTAGCTGGGGTTCACCCGAGGCCTCTATGCCGAGCTCTTCCCTGCCCCGGCCATAATCGCCCTCGGCATCGATATCAAGCTTGTTGTGATTAAACAGAAGATTGACGCGGTGGTTGTTGCGATCCGACAGCACCGCTACCCGCTTTAGGCTCTCGCGCAAGGCCTCGGCCTGCAAGGTGGCCTCCAGTACAAAGCTCTGCGGAATGACCCGCCCATAGTCGGGGAATTCGCCCTCCATCAGCTTCACCGACATCCGCACCGCCTCACCCACCAGCGTCAGGGTGCCCTCGGCCACCGCCAGGGCCACCTCGCCCTGGGCATCCTTGAAAACCCGCACGATCTCGTCGGCACTCCGAGCCGGAATAACCAGCTTGCGGGTTTGAAGCTGCATGGGCAGGTCGTAACAGGCCAGACGGTAGCCGTCGGAGGCCACTGCCCGCAAACTGGTGGGAGACATCTCGATCTGCACCCCACGGAAGATGGCCCGGAACTCCTCGGTGCTGGCCGCGTAGCGCACACGGGTGATGGCCTGGGCCAGGCGAGAAGCCGCGATTTTTTCAGGGCCTGGCGGGCCAAACGATAGCTCGGGGTAACCGTCCGGGCCGGTGGTGGCAAGCTGGGTGTTGAAGGCCCCCGAGTGCAGTTCTAGGCGCTCCTTGCCCCCAAAGATCAACTCCACCAGTTCACCTGGGGCGCTGCGCACAATCTGCACAAAGGTCTGGGCCGGTACCAGCACCTGACCCGTGCCCTGTACCTCGGCGGGTAGCTTAACTTCGATATCCACCTCGCCGTTGGTTCCGCGCAAAATTAGGCCCTGATCGGAAAGTTCCATGGGTAAATAGGTCAGAATAGGGTTGGAGCTGCGGCTGGGGATGATCCGCTCTAGAATGGATAGTCCTTCGGCAAGGGTACGTTTGGGGATGCGAACTTCCACGCTGGCCTCCGTGCTGGGCGATCTGGTCGGGGCGCTGGGTGTGAAGTACGGCCCCGGTCAGCCTAGTTATTCTAACAGCCAACCCTGTTCGCCGAAATTGGGTTGGTGCTTCCTGCGGGGCCTTCTTGAGTGGGTATGGGTTTGTGAAAACTGGTCGACGCTGAAATTTAAGAATCCTACTTCTCTTAAAAATTTTTAAAATCAGTAGTAGTAGTAGTAGGGGCTGTGGATATGTGGATAAGGGCTTCTAAACCCGCATGGGTATCGAATTTGGCCTGTGGATAAAAGGTGTGGAAAATTGTGCATAACCTGTGGACAAGCTGTGGAAAAACAGGGCACTTATCCACAGGCTCGGCGTAGACGCACTTATCCACAGGTCTATCCACAGGGTTATCCACAAGTTATCCACAGAGTTATCCACAGGGCTAATTAATTTATCCACAGTTCCAGGCCTGGTGATTATGTTATTTAATTACCCAGCCGATACGAGAAGCAGTTGGCTAACCTAACGCAAGCGCTCACGAATGCTTTTGAGGGTTTGTTGGAGGTTAGGCTCGGTATCCAGGCTCTCCTGAATCTTTTGGATGGCGTACAGCACTGTGGTATGGTCGCGCCCATCGAAGAACTGCCCAATTTCCGGTAGCGAGGCATGGGTCATTTCGCGGATCAGGTACATGGCAATTTGACGAGGAATCACGACCTCTTTACGTCGGCCTGCACCGCGTATCTCCTCCGGCCTGAGGTTGTAATGCTCGGCCACAGCTTTGAGGATTTCTTCTGGAGCCAGGCCACTCTCAGTGGCTGCAAACACATCGGACAGAGCCTTGATGGCTACTGCTTTGCTGAGCTGTACGCCGTTGAGTGAGGCGTAGGCGATCACCCGCATCAGGGCGCCCTCGAGCTCGCGGATGTTGGAGGTAATTTGCCTGGCGATGTACTCCAGTACCTCCTCAGGAACGCGCATATTGCGATACTCGGAGTTCATCTTGAGGATGGCTACCCGGGTCTCGAGGTCGGGGGGCTGGATATCGGTAATCAATCCCCACTCGAAGCGGCTGCGCAGGCGGGCCTCGAGGGTCAGGATATCTTTAGGGGGCCGGTCTGACGACAGAATAATCTGCTTCCGGGCCTCATAAAGAGCGTTGAAGGTATGGAAAAACTCCTCCTGGGTGCGCTCCTTGCCGGCGATAAACTGAATATCGTCTACCAGCAGCAGATCCACCGAGCGGTAGCGGTCGCGGAACTCGCTCATGCGGTCCTCGCGGATGGCATTGATAAGCTCGTTGGTAAAGGTCTCGGTGGAGACATACTCGATTTTTTTATCAGGGAAACGCTGGGCTACCGAGTGCCCCACCGCGTGCATCAGGTGGGTTTTGCCGAGGCCTACGCCACCATAGATGAATAGCGGATTGTACGCGTTACCGGGAGACTCGGCGACCGCGACTGCCGCCGCGTGGGCAAGGTTGTTGTTCTGCCCCACCACAAAATTCTCGAAGATGTACTTGGGATTGAGCCGGGCGCGCGCCTCTTGGGGTTTGTTGGGGGTGGATGCAGAAAAAATATCCTCCTGAACAGGCTTTCCTGGAATTACCTTGAGCTCGAAGCGAGGTGCCTGGGCCCCCAGACGGGCCAGTGCTTCGGTGAGCAGCTCGGCATAGTGGTCCTCAATCCAGCCTTTGAAGAAGCTGGTGGGTACCCCTAGCTCGAGTGAGCCGTTGACCACCCCCAGCGGCTGAATCTTCTCGAACCAGGTGTGGTACTCCACCTCGGTGATACTTTGGCGCACGTACTCGAGCACATTCTGCCAGACAGTGTTTTGGGTCAAGGCCGCTCCTCCCCTATACAAGTTTGTACATTTTAC